>NZ_JAAFZA010000431.1 GCF_015356865.1 Catenulispora pinisilvae | reverse complement strand
GGGCGATGGGGGCGATCATGCTCGGCAACGCCCTGCGGCGGGTGGGCCGGGTGGACGAGGCCATCGCGCTGTGGTCGCAGACGATCAAGGAGGATCCGTCCCAGACCTACCTGGTGGTGGACCTCGCCGAGCTGCTGGCGTACGCCGGGCGCCGTTCGGAGGGGCTGGAGCTGCTGGAGCGGCTGGTGGCCGTCGAGCCGGAGCACGAGAAGGCCGCGCCGGCGCTGCTCGGCATGCGCTTCGAGGCCGACGGCGACACCGGGCACCTGCTGGAGCTCATCGACTACCACCGGGCGCACCCCGAGCACGACTACGCGCGCTACCTGGTCGGCCACCACGTCCAGCGGCTGCCGTGGCTGGGCCGGGTCACCGGCGGCACCGAGGCCTGCACCAACCTGCTGCGGCAGCTGGTCGAGCAGGACAACCTCACCATGGCCGGCGAGATGTCGCTGTCGATCATCGAGCCGCCGAGCGCCATCAACACCCTGCGGCTGGTGATCCCGGAGCTGCGCGTCGGGTTCCTGGAGGTCGGGGACCCCGATCCGCGCCTGCCCGCCGCCGACGTCGAGGTCGCGGTATGGCGGTATGAGGGCCTTGAGGCGGTCCCGGCCGTCGAGCCGCCGTCGGAGCAGGCGGTCGCGCTGGTGCGGGACCTCGCCACGCCGAACTGGTCGGGGCCGACGTCGCTGTACGACCACGCGGTCGCGCTGGCCGGCGTGCCGATATCGGACCTGCTCGGCGTGCTGGCGTACCCGCCGAAGCCGCAGGACGCGCCGTGGCCGGGCGATTTCGCCATGGAGGTTCCGGACTACTGGGTGCGCTCCGTGCAGACGATCGCGTGCGTCGGCATCGCGCATCACCGCACTGACCAGCCGTGGCTGGAGTCGGAGCGGCGGCAGATCCTGGTGCAGTTGCTGCACGGGCCGGAGGACTGGGTCTGCGAGGCGGCCGGGATGGCGCTGGTCGCCGTGGCATGGGCGTTCCCCGAGACGCGGGCGGACATTCTGGAGTGGCTGCTGAACCGGCTGAGCCAGTTCATGCAGGTGGCTGAGAAGCGGGCGGTGACGGTGCTGGGGTCGATGTGCCACCTCGTTCTGGCGTGTCCGTGGCTGGAGCCGAAGGGGCGGGCGTACATCACGGACGTCGTCACGCGGCTGGAGTCCGAGGACTGAGCGCGCAGGCTGTGTGCGCGGAGTGAGTGCGGAGTGAGTGCGCGGGCTACAGGGCTACAGCGCTTCTCCGACGCCTCCGGTGTTCCCGGTGCCTCGAACGGACCAGAACCGCCAGTGGCCCGGCGGCGGTTCTGTCAGGCTGGGGGCTATGGTGACGCTGCATCTGGCCCAGGACCCCGCCGCCGACGCCTTCCTTGAGAAGGACCCGCTCGGTGTGCTTACCGGCCTGCTTCTCGACCAGCAGATTCCGATGGAGAAGGCGTTCGCCGGGCCGTATGTGCTGGCCACGCGGCTCGGGGTGAAGAAGCTGGACGCCGGGCAGATCGCCGACTACGACCCGGAGAAGTTCGTCGCCCTGTTCTCCGAGGTGCCGGCGATCCACCGGTTCCCGAAGTCGATGGCTGAGCGGACGCAGAAGCTGGCGCGGGCCGTGGTCGAGGAGTACTACGGGGACGCGTCGGCGGTGTGGACCGGGGCGAAGGACGGTGCCGACCTGCTGAAGCGGGTCTCGGCGCTGCCCGGGTATGGGAAGCAGAAGGCGCAGATCCTGGTGGCGCTGCTGGGCAAGCAGCTGGGGGTGACGCCGGCCGGGTGGCGGGAGGCCGCGGGGGACTACGGGACGAAGGGGTCGACGCGGTCGGTGGCGGATGTCACTGATGCGGCGAGCTTGGTGAAGGTGCGCGCGTTCAAGAAGGAGATGAAGGCGGCGGCCAAGGCCAAGGAGGGGTAGGCCGCGGCGGCCGGAGCCTGATGGCCGGAGCCTGATGGCCGGAGCCTGATGGCCGGAGCCTGATGGCCGGAGCCTGATGGCCGGAGCCTGATGGCTCGGGGAACGACGGTCCGGGAGTGAAGCCAACGCGGCAGGTCAAGGCCGGGCAATAGGGACTTGTCCCCGCCGCGTGCCATGCTTGTCCCGATGCCAGCCCAAGCCGCCGCCCCGTCCCAGCTCGTCCTCGTCGTGGGGGCCGAGGAACTGCTCGTCGACCGTGCTGTGGCGCGGATCGTCGCCGCCAAGCGTGCCGTTGATCCGGAGACCGAGACGCGGGATCTGACGCCCGGGAACTTCAATCCGGGGACGTTCGCCGAGTTGGTGAGCCCGTCGTTGTTCGGTGAGAGCCGGGTCGTGGTGGTGCGGTCGGCGCAGGATCTGGCCGCTGATGACGTCGCCATGCTGACCAGCGTGCTGGACGGGCTGGCCGAGGAGATCACACTGGTGGTCGTGCACCTCGGCGGGGTGAAGGGCAAGGCGTTGCTGACCGCGGTCGAGAAGGCCGGGGCGGCCCGCGTGGACGTGGCGAAGGTGACCAAGCCGACCGAGCGGATCGCGTTCCTGCGCGAGGAGTTCAAGGCGGCTCGGCGGCAGATCACCGAGGAGGCGGCGCGTGCGCTGCTGGACGCGGTCGGCAACGAGCTGCGGGAGCTGGCCGCCGCGGCGTCGCAGCTGATCGCCGACACCACCGACGATGCCAGGACGCCGATCGATGAGACGGTGGTCGCGAAGTACTACAGCGGGCGTGCGGAGGTGTCCGGCTTCACGGTCGCTGATCTGGCCGTCGACGGCCGGACGGCGCAGGCGTTGGAGCAGCTGCGCTGGGCGCTCGCGACCGGGACGGCGCCGGTGCTGATCACCAGCGCGCTGGCGGCCGGGGTGCGGTCGGTGGCGCGGGTGGCGTCGGCGCCGCGCGGCGCCCGGCCGGCGGATCTGGCGCGCGAGCTGGGGATGCCGCCGTGGAAGATCGACAAGGTTCGGCAGCAGGTGCGCGGGTGGACGCCGGACGGGATCGGGACCGCGTTGCTGGCGGTGGCGGAGGCGGACGCCGCGGTGAAGGGCGGCGGGGACGATCCGGCTTATGCGCTGGAGCGGTGTGTGGTGACGGTGTGCCAGGCTCGGGGGCAGGGCACCGGCGCTCGGGGCTGAGGTGGCGTACGCCGAGGTAGTACAAGCCGAGGTGGCATAGGCTCAGGCAGACAGGCTGAGGCAGTACAAGCCGAGGTGGCATAAGCCGAGGCCGAGGCGGCATGGGCCCAGGCAGCGCAGGCCCAGGCAGCACAGGCCCAGGCAGTGCGAACCGCGTTACCGACCGCCGCCACGCGCCTCAGGCACCCCTAAAGCTCAGCGTGGCCGCGACCGATGACCGCCGGGTGCTTACTTCCCGGGCAGGCGCCCCGTGACCAGCTTGGCGAGGTTCAGCACGTCGGTGTGCGCGCTGGCAGTGGAACCGGGCTCGGTGAACGTGACGGTCACGTCCAGGCCACCGCGCAGCACCTCGATCTTGCAGTGCTGTAGACCGCTGCTCGGGTCGGTCGCGACCTGGATCTCGGTCTTGTCCGAGTTCCCGAGCGCACCCTCGTCCTCGTACGGGGCGTCGGTCGCCAGGGTCGAGGTGTGGCTGAGGAAGTCGGTCTTGGCCTGGCCGCTGTCGCTCTTGTAGTTCGACGCCTGCACCCGCAGTTCGGAGTTGGTCAGGCTGCCCTGCCAGTCCTGGTCGAAGGTGGTGGGGTCGTCGGTGGCGTCGGCGGTCGGCGCGGTGGTGGTGGGCGCGGCCTTGAGGTACTGGGTCGCGTCCGCGTCGGTGACCAGGCTCGCCAGCTGGAAGTCGGGGGCGATGGGGGTGAGCGCGCCGATGCCGCCGCTGCCACCGAGCGTGCCGCCGGTCGCGCCGCCGCTCGAACCGCCTGACGATCCGCCGGAGCCGCCGCTGGAGGCGACGATCGCGATGCCGCCGCCGATCACCACCGCCGCCGCGATGCCGACCGCGGCTATCAGGCCATTGCGGTTCTTCTTGGCCGGCGGGATCGGGACGCCGTAGGGCGGCGAGGGCTGGGACGGCGGCTGCATCCACGGGCTCGCGGCCTGCGAGGGCTGGGTGGGCGGCGACTGGTAGGTCGGCTGGGCCGGTTGCCGCCACTGGTTCGAGGTGACGGACGGGACCGGCTGCGGCGGGGTGGACGGCCCGGATGTCGGGCCGGGGCCGCCGGTCCAGGCGTGCCCCTGCGCGGTCGGGGCCGAGTTCTGGCTCGACGGCGGGCCGGCGACGGGGCCGGATCCCCAGGCGGGTGCGGTGGACTGCGACGCCGGGGTCGGTGCCGGGCCGGAAGCCGAGCCCCAGAC
>NZ_JAAFZA010000430.1 GCF_015356865.1 Catenulispora pinisilvae | reverse complement strand
CGTCCTCATGCCCCGCATCGCCTACGACGACCACGTCCCACCCGGCGAATCCCGCATCTACCCCGGCGACCACGTCCACGCCACCGACGGCGTCATCGGCCACGTCCGCGGCGTCGTGGTGGCACCCGCCGGCTACGCGGTCACCCACATCCTCGTCGACGAGGGCCTGCTGCGCGGACACAAGCGGGTGGCGATCCCGATGGAGAAGGTCGGGGGCGTGGGGGAGGACGGGGTGCGGGTGCTGATGACGCGGCGGGAGATCAAGGAGCTGTCGCCGTGCGAAGTGATTGATAGATCAGCTCAATGAGATTGCCCTCCGGATCGTGGATGTAGGCGTAGCGCACGCCTTCACTCGCCCCGGGCCCCGGCTCGACCACCACCGGCGCCTCGCAGTCAGTGGTCAGCCATCGGAAGGTGCCATCCAGATCGGCCACTTGAAGCGCCAGGTGCGTATACGTCTGACGAGCCGTGGCCGCGAACGGATCCGGTGTCTCGACCGGCGTGGAGCCGGCCCGCTCGGTGAGCTCGACGCGCAGCCCGGCGCCGTCGCTCAGGATCGCGGTGCGGACGCCGGCGTCGGGCAGGTCCAGGCGCTCCTCGACCTGGGCGAGGCCGAGGGCCTTGCGGTACCAGCTCTCCTGGGCGTCGAGGTCGGCGACCGAGAGGCTGACGTGGTGGACGCGGAAGGTGGGTGCGGTGGGCATGCTGCGCCCCTCCTGAGGTTAATGATATTTACCTGGTGAATGGTGTTAACCTTACCGGCATGACGCCACCTGTCAAACGCCGACCGAGCGGCCAGCACCACGGCGACCTGCGCAACGCGTTGGAGCGGGCGGCGCTGGAACTCGTCGCCGAGAAAGGGCCGCACGGCTTCAGCCTGAACGAGGCGAGCCGACGGGCCGGAGTGAGCGTCGCGGCGCCCTACAAGCACTTCGCCGATCGCGAAGCGCTGCTCGCCGCGCTGGCCGTCACCGGATACCGCGAGCAGCGTGAACAGTTCGCCAGGGCCATATCGGCTCTGGACGATCCGGCTGATCAGCTTGCTGCTTTCGCGGCTGCCTACGTGCGCTTCGCCGCGGAGAAACCGGCGCTCTTCGACGTCACCTTCTACGCCGGTCTCGACAAGGCCCGGCATCCCGAACTCGCCGAGGCCGGTGACGCCCTGCTGGCGACGCTGCTGCCGGTCGCAGCCCGCATCACTGCGAGTGAATCAGCAGCCTTCGACCTGCTGCTCCGGATCTCCTCCGCGGCTCACGGCCTGGCCGTGTTCCTGCGCCAAGGGCTGTTCGGCGTCGCGGCGGACGCCCTGGAGGAGACAGCGCAACGAGCGGCGCGCACCGCACGCGCGCTCATCGCCGACGCGAAATCGCCGGCGGCATGAACCCAGCGCCGGCATGAACCAATCGCCGGCATGAACCCATCACTGAGGTGACCTCGTCGCCGACCTGAAACCGGCTGAGCCCTCAGCTCAACTGCTCCGCCAGCCCGATGATGATCCCACTCGGCCCGCGCAGGTAGCACAGCAGAAAGCTGTCTTCGAACCGTGACACCTCCCCGATCAGTTCGCCACCGTGCGGCCGCAACCGCGCGAGCGTGTCCTCGAGGTCGTCGACCGCGAACATGACGCGGTGCACGCCCATCGTGTTCGCGGCAGGCACGGCCGGCGTCGGGGTGACCGGCTCAGGGGTGTGATACTTCGTGAGCTCCAGCCGACCCGGGGCGCCGGGGATCGCCATCATCTCGATCTCGCTGTGCATCCCCTTGAGCCCGACGACCCTTCCGGCCCAGTCCTCGTCGATCCGCATCCGGCCTTGCGACTCCATGCCGAGCTCGGTGAAGAAGGCGACAGCGGCGTCCAGGTCCTCGACGACGATGCCGACGTTGTCCATGCGCTGAATCGTCATGCCCCGAGGATAGGGGCCGCCGGACCTGCCGAACCCGCCGGAGCAGCACCGGACCCGCCGCCTACCCCGAATCCCTCACCACCGGCACCATGTGCTGCCGCGTCATAGGCGTCGAAGCCAGCGAGTTGTGCACCACGAACGCGACACTCCCCGGCAGATACCGATCCTCCGACCACTCCAGCGGCACCCCCGCCGGATCCGTCGACCGCCGCCGCTCCCGCAGCAGCGGGTCCTCGACCGCGCAGCCCAGCAGCGCCGCGTCCTGCGGGTCGGCCCGCGCCAGGTCGATCGTGTGCTCGGCGTCCGCGACGAACACGCCGGCCTGCTCCAGGAACTCGGTCACCGACACCGTGTCAGCGGGCAGAGTCTCCACGATGGCGCCGAGTGCCTCCGGATACGCCGTGCGCTCCAGCATCGCCGGACGTCCCGACAGCAGCCTGAGACGTACTACCCGCAGCACCCGAGCGTCGGCGTCGATCCGCAGCTGGCGGCGCTCGTCGGGGTCGGCGCTGTGCCATCCCTGGCGGATCACCCGCCCCTCCGGCGTCTCGCCGATGGAGCGCGCCCAGCGGGCGAAGCTCTGCATCTGGGCGAACTCCTGCACCGGCGCGTCGTCCAGCACCACCCGGCGGGTGCCGCGGCGCGAGGTAACCAGGCCGTCGTGCCGCAGCAGCATCAGCGCCTGGCGGATGGTGCCGCGCGAGACCTCGTAGCGCTCGGCCAGCGCCCCCTCGCTGGGCAGCTTGCCGCCCGGGCCGTACGCGTGCTCGGTGATGGCGTGCCGCAGTTCTTCCGCGATCTGCCGGTATCTCGGTTCCCGGGTCACCGGGTCCCCCCGCATCTGTCGTCGAGACCTGTCATCGGAATCCGTCGTGGATCCGTGGTCGAAATCCGTGGTCGAAATCTTTGCGATCTTATAGATAGTTGGCCAGACAACTAGGTGTTGGCCATACAACTTCGATCTGTTCACCCAGAGCCGGGTTTCCGTCCACCTGGCATCCGGATAGTCCTTGCCGCGGGTGAGTGCGGCCGATTCGGAACGCCGCCCCGACCGGGAGGAAACTGTGAATCGACGTCTGACGGGTATCGCCGCCACCGCGGTCGTCCTCGCCCTGAGCGCGACCGCCTGCTCGTCGAGTAAGAGCTCGGGCGCGAAGGGCGCGGCGGCCGGGGGTGCCGGGGCCAAGGGCGCCGCCACCGCGACCAGCGCCGCCGACCTGGGCGGCATGGACGCCCTGGTGGCCGCCGCCAAGAAGGAAGGCACGCTGAACGCCATAGCGCTGCCGAAGACCTGGGCCAACTACGGCGCCCTGATGGACGCCTTCACCGCCAAGTACGGCATCAAGATCAACGATGCCAACCCGGACGGCTCCAGCCAGGACGAGCTGAACGCGATCAAGCAGCTGGCCGGCCGCGGCAATGCCCCCGACGTCGTGGACGTCGGCCAGGCCGCAGCCACCTCCGGTGCCGCCGCGGGCCAGTTCGCGCCCTACAAGGTGGCCACCTGGTCGCAGATCGCTGACGCGCAGAAGGACTCCCAGGGTCTGTGGTACAACGACTACGGAGGCTACATCTCCATCGGCTACGACGCCGGTAAGGTGAAGACCCCGCCGACCACGCTGAAGTCCCTGGACAACCCGGTCTACAAGTCGCAGGTGGCGCTCAACGGCGACCCGACCAAGGCCAACGCCGCCCTGTCCGGCGTGTTCGCCGCGGCCCTGGCCAACGGCGGCAGCCTGGACAACGTCCAGCCCGGTATCGACTTCTTCGCCAAGCTGAAGTCCGAGGGCATCTTCATCCCGGTCGCGGCCACCCAGGCCACCATCCAGTCCGGCACCACGCCGATCACCATCGACTGGGACTACCTGCAGGCCTCGGCGGCCACGGACCTGAAGGCCAAGGGCATCGACTGGAAGGTCGTCGTGCCCTCCGACGGACTGTTCGGCGGCTTCTACAACCAGGCGATCAGCGCGACCGCCCCGCACCCGGCCGCCGCGCGGCTGTGGGAGGAGTTCCTGTACTCCGCCGAGGGCCAGAACCTGTGGCTCAAGGGCATGGCCCGCCCGGCCGAGCTCCCGGCGCTCCAGCAGGCCGGCACCGCCGACGCCACCGCGCTGGCCGCGCTGCCGCCGGTGACCGGCACCCCGCAGTTCGCCACCCAGGACCAGGTGACGGCGGGATCCAAGCTCGTCGTGACCGGCTGGGCGAAGGCGACCGGCTGACGTGAGCACCGCCGCCCCGGCGGACGTCCCGGCCGGCGTGGGGGAACCCACGCCGGCCGCTGCGGCGTCCCCTCTCGAACCCGCACGCGGTGACGCGGGTGGCGCTGGTAGCGCGGAAGATCCGCGCGGCTCGCGCCTTCCGCGCCGTACCCGCAGCACCCGCTCCCGTAGCC
>NZ_JAAFZA010000043.1 GCF_015356865.1 Catenulispora pinisilvae | reverse complement strand
AGAACCCCTCCCGCTCGTCGGCCAACCGGCCACCGGCGGGACGACCACGCTTTCGGCCCGCAGAGAACTGATCCATAGTCAACAACACCTTCAGGCTCAGGTGTTGCAACGACTCCTAGAATCCGCCCTGACCTGCGGAAATGTCACTTTTCAACTTCAGCGGCCCATTTTGGGCCCAATCTGTTGAGTGCCACTGGTCTCAGGCTGCAGAAGGTGCGGGAGGTGCTGCGGGTCGAGAGACGCCAGGCTCAGCAGCTCGCTGCCGTCGGCGTCACCGATGGCGTGAAGTCGACGGCCCTGGGCTGAATCCGGTGGCCGCTGATCCGTCAGGATCTTGACCTGTGGACACCTCTAACGACCGATGTCTGCCGATGCTGCCCCTGGCTTGGGTACTGGTCTGAAAAAAGGCGAGTAGTGCGGGGGCTGTCGACCATGCAGATCGGGCTGAACGCTGCGGGGTTGGCCGAGTTGGTATCAGCGGGCTGGCTGCAGCTGCGGCAGGCACACGAAGAGCCCTGTGGGCACACCAACTCGTAGGTGCCTACATCGACGGCCATGAGTCACACGATGTCGCAGGGTCCTCGAGTCCACACGTGATTTGCGCCACTGGCGCGCAGGTGAGCGACGATACATCGCCGTCGGGGCGGACTCCGTCACCTTGTAGCCGGCCGCGAAACGTCGCCAATATCGCCGAGAACCGCCAGCCGGATCATCTCAACGCCCGGCGGGACGTACCACGCCGCCAGCGCCGCTCATGCTGGCGTCTCAGGAGGCAAATGGACTCGCCCGCCGCTAGGCCATCGACCGGCGGCTCGCGCCGTGTTGGCTTAGAATGAGGATTCAGATGCGCCAATTTCATCGTGCATCAGTACTGTGGGGTGAAGGGGTGTTCACGCTGACTATCGTGGAACTTGTCGCGGCTCCCGACCCGCAGGAAGATCCCTTCAGGACGCTGGTCCATGTGGAGTACCAACTGCGGGTTTTGGGCCTGCTGTGCGCCGCCGCAGATGCTAAGCCGGCGAAGTTCATCACGCCGGGGTCGCTTGAGAAATGGGCCGAGTACAGCAGGCTGCAGTGCATGAAGTTAGATTGCCCCGCGTGCAGGGAGGACGCGCTGGCGGTTGCTGCAAGTATTGATGTCCTGGTGGTCGCGGAGCCTGAGTTGTCGATCAGGAGGGTGCGCAACCAGGTCTGTCACGGTGGGCCGCTGCCGGAAAACATCGATCAAGCTGCCCTGCATGATGTGGTGTCTCAGAACGCCGAGCGCATCGTGCGGATCCATGAGCATGGCCACGTGGCCGAACTCATGCCGCTGTTTCGGATGTTTGACGGTGGTCTCGCGGCGTTGCACTCGTTCTCGGGAACGGCCGCGACGTATTGGCCCAGGCGCGGCGAGGCTGTCGACGTGGCCGACTACGAAACCGTGGAGGCGCTGAACAAGCTGGAGCTCCAGCGCGGCGATCGGATCTTCGACGAATTCGCTGAGGATCTGAGACGGGATCTGAAGGGCTTTGCCGAACGGGACTCGATCTACATACTCACTTCGCCATCCGACTCGATCGTGGTGCGTTGGGACCGGCGCAGCTCCGACGGTCCGGTCCCAAGGGAAGATCGGTTCGGAGTTACGTCCAATAACGCCAGGGTTTGGCTGAGTGGCTCGGAGCCGCAGCCGTACAAGGCGTTCCTGGCGGACGTCTGCAACTGGCAGTTGTTGAAGAAGCGGCTGTTGGAGGAGCTTGATGAGCGGATCGCCGCCGAGAAGGTCATCAGCCAGGAGCTGTTCCCGAACCTACGGCAGACGGTCCCCCACGTGCAGACGTTGGTGGAGATTGACGACGAGTACGAGGGAAGCAGACGGGACGGTGAGACCATTGCTGACGCCTGCAGGAGAGTCGCCAGCGGTGTCGATGCCTACCGCGGCAGCACCAACCTCATAACCCTGACCGGCGAGGCCGGCTCCGGAAAAACCCACAGCTTGCTGCAGTTCGCGCGGGACTCGCTAGTCGGGAGCGGCGACCTCGAACCCATCGTGATATACGTTTCGTCCAGTAGATCCGGCGCGACGAGCCTTGAACGGCTGATCAACGACTACGTCGCGGGAACGAGGATCCTGGAGCGGGATTCTGTGCTCGCCCTATGTCGAGCCGGCCTTGCGATCCTGGTAATCGACGGCTTCGACGAGATGCTGGGTTTCCGCACGTATGACAATCCGTTGTCGGGTCTGCAGCCCATCCTCGATAGCCTGCGCAACAGGGGCGCGGTCATTCTATCTGCGCGTTCGAGCTATTCCGAGGCGCGCCTCGTGACCAGTTTGACGGAACACCCAGCTAAGGAATCACGCCACCGGCTCACGGCCATGAAGCTGCAGCCGTGGCGGCAAGAGCAGTTGCTCGAGCTGGCCAAGAGCCTGGCGATCGATGTGGCCGCCGCGCAGGACGACCCAGAAGCCGCTGAGCTGCTGACCACTCCGTTTTTCTGCCTGGCTTACGCCGCCTGGAAGCAGGCGGGCCAGTCGGCCGGTTTCCTGCGGTTCGTGGTCGACACGTACCTTCAGCGAGAGCTTTACAAACTTGCCGACCAGCAGGGAAACCCGATCTTCACCCATGACGAACTCGCTGATGTCTTCTGCGAGGTCGCCGAGATGAGCGGACGCAAGTTGACGTCCGAGGTCTCGGAAGACGAGCTGATACTCGCTGCCGAGCAAGCTTTAGGGCGCGATCTCACCCCAGATCGGAAGCGCCGGCTGATCGCTCTGTGCGGCATGAGCGCAGAATGGTCTGACGAGGAGCTTTCCTTCAATTTCACTCACCTCGCGATCGCCGAACATTTCTTGGCGCGGCAAATCACGCAGGTGCCGCTTCAGCAAATGCTTTCTGTGCTAACCAACGTCGCCATCTCGGCGTTGTGTGCGCAGCTGATACGTTCCATGTGGCCCCAGGATCGACGGGAGACGATTGAGCAGCTCATCGAAGCGCTCCAGGCACAAGTGGCTGTGGAGGAGTCTCCCGACTATATGCGTCCGGCGATGGCCAGCCTAGGCGAATTGTGGGCGAGGGTGTACGGAACGGCCGAGGTCGCGCGCTCTGCACGCCGGATTGTCGTTGACCGGCTCGTCCTGCGTGGATCGGGTCGAGTCGTGCTCGACCAATCCGAGATCCGGCATTTGGTCATCTGCGACGATGTCACCGTACGGCTGACTTCTTCCCGTGTCGATCGCGTTGACCTGGTGGAGGCTTCACCCGAAGCACTTCTGAACGACTCGTACGAGCAGGTTTCCGAACTACTCACTCAGAATGAGCTGATAAGCAGTCGGCGTCGAATGCGTCAGATGCTCGGTCTTCCGGAGGAAGTAGTTGATGAAGACTCGGTGGAAGCGTTCTTTATAGATAAGATCACAAATGCCCGCGTGCCTCTCATTGTGAATGAGCGTTATCTCCCCCCGGACGGCGACGGGCGCATGAAATGGACGCGCGAGTATGGTATCGAGCGCTGGCGGAGCTTCGTGAAGACGATGCTTAAGGAAGGAAAGTTGGTCCAAGATCCAGTGAACTCGGCTGGACCGGCGAAGTGGCGGCTACGGGGCACTGGGAATTTCTAGGATTACCGAGAGTGAAGGGCGGATGCTTTATGGCAGTTTTAGGGTGAGCCGGTTTCGGCGTTGAAGTTGTCGCGCTGGCATATGTCAGAGACGGCGATCCACAGTCTCGGCTTCTGTGCAGGTATTCGTAGGCGGTGGACGTCTTGGTCCCGGCCAGTGCCGCGAAGAGCAGCACCGTGAGTATCGAGGCCAGCCCGTGACGCGCCCCGCGTGCCCTGCGCGGATCCGTCAGCTGGGAGAACAAGGCCATCAAGTCCGCGACCTCGGCGCGGCCCACCTCGATCGGATCCGCACTGGCCAGGGAAAACAGGTCATGCGAGACTGGCACGAGCGGCCTTTCGGGACGGATCATGTAAGCGTAGGAACTCACATCATCCCACCGAAGGGCCGCCTCTTCGTGCCCTGCTACTCATCGCCGCTTTGCAGCTCAGCAAGCCGCATCAAGATCAAAAGACTTTGCTTTCACCCTGGATCCTGACCGTAGGTTGTGTTCATCGGTCCAGGCCACTGAAATCGACTTGATCGACCCTCTCCGGCATCGTCGGCCCCATATCCGGCCGATTCAATAGCAACAGGCTGACAGATGTGCTACCGACGGTCTGGCGGTCAACCAGCGTGAATCCGACAGCGGTGAGGACTTCTTCGATCGCCCAGGGGATGTCGATGCTTGGGACCGGCCAGCAGATGACGCCATGAAGACTCTGCGCGGCTGTCACCTGAGTGCAGCGAGACACGGACGAGACCGAGCCCGCGATGAACTCGGCGATGTTCGAAGCGGTGCCCTCGTCGTCGGCGCGCAGCGTCGTTCCGGTTTGAGGCGCCGTCAGTACCATCGAGGCCCGGTCGGAGCGGTCTTCGCCAGCCAGCATCCTGACGAGTGTGTCGACGCTGCCGTTCACCACTGCGGCGAATCCTCCGCGACCTGAATCCGTGGCCCGTTCGATGCGGGTTCGCGCCATGTCCACCCAGTACGGCTCGTGTTCGACGCCGATGGCCATGCGGCCGGCGCGTACGGCCTCGACCAGGATGTCGCCGGAGCCGCAGATCGGATCGAGAAGCAGGCTGTCCTGGTCGGTGTAGGTCGTGATGGCCTGTCGAGCGAGGGTGGCGACGGACCTTTGACGGCTGGCGTGCGGTCGCATATGCAGTTGTCCTTCGGGCGAGGCGGATGGTGTTCCGATCGCTTCCGAAGTCCGGTTTCACGGCATGAAACTGTCTGGGCTCGTCCTGTTTCACTCCACTGGCCGCTCACGGCTGCGTGAAATGGGCGTGAAAAACGCTCTCGAAGTGTGATCATCGATCTGGCGCGGTGGTGTGGATGGCTAGGTCACGATCGGGCGGACGAGTGAATCCCAGACGTCTTAAGTTGACGCTGGGCCGTGTTCCTGGCAGCGGGCCACCAGCGTGAAATGGCCAGGTCTACGCGATCGGCCGAGCTCTTGGTGGTCGGACTTTGCTCGTCAACGCTGGTCGTCAGCGCGTAGGAAATTGACGGTAGGCGCTCGCGTCCGTCACTTTCTCGCGACAGATATTTGATCGCGGTGGTCGTAGCTGGAAAGGCAATCACCTTTCCGGCGACCACGGAGGTCAACGAAATGACGGGTATCACAGTTCTCGCGGAAGCCTCGCGCGAGTTCGATTTGCTCGTGGCTCTTCCTGTTCTCATGGGTGGGCGTGTATTCGGTGAAGATCGGGATTACCGCATGGATGAGGTCAAGGGTCTGCTTCTCGCTCGCGCGACCTCCCCTGCGACCCGCGATCTGATCTGGTGCGAGATCGTCAAGAGCACACGTTCACGCGGCGACATCTGGAAGACGGTCGCCCTCGGCATGGCATTGCCGGGCCTGGCAAACCTGGCAAAGCAGTTCGCCCGCGACTACGCCGACACGAGCTACGAAGACTTGTGCGCCGAGGTCGTGACTGCGTTCTTGGAGGCACTGCGTACGGTCGACGTCGACCGGCCGGCGATCCTGACGCGGATGTATTGGTCGACGTATCGTGCCGTCCGGCGGTCGGCCTACGCCGAAGTTCTTGTGGCAAAGGCTGTCGCGGCCGCGACCATGAATGCTCACGCCGAGTCCGAGTCCGAGTCCGGCCATCCGGACCTTGTTCTGGTCAGGCTCGTCTCGGAGAACGTCATCACCGCGGCGGAAGCGGGTCTGATCTCTGCGGTACGTCTGGACCGGCGCCCGCTCGGGGACGTCGCCGAGCTGTTGGAGATCAGTCCGAATGCTGTCCTGCTGCGGCTGCGAAAGGCCGAGATGCGCGTCGCGGCGCACCTCACGGGGACCACGGGCAGCTCCCGCAGGGCCTTCAAGCGGGGCCGAAAGAGTGAAGCCGGAAGCACGTCGGACAGTTCTGAGTCTTCGAGCCGGACTTCTTTCGTCGAGGAACCGCCCGGGGACCTCGCCGCCTAGCGCGGATCTGACGAAGGACGATCTCCATGACCCTGACTCCCCAGACCCGTCCACGCCACGGCTACCGCCGTCCGAGCGCAGTCCATCACCGACGCCGCGCCGCGCTGCTGCTGGTCGTCTCGGCGGTACTGATGATCTTCGCGTGTACGCGGGCTCCGGCGGCGACTGTCTCGTACGAAGCCGCGGCAACGCTTCCCCAGGTTGTCGGCAACATCACTGGGTGGGTCGTCGGGATCCTGGCGGCGGTGGCGACCATGTTCGTCACGATCGGCGGGCTTCGCTACGTGATGGCCGGCGGTGACCCCAGCGAGGTCGAGAAGGCTAAGCGGGCGCTGAAGTCTGCGATGTTCGGCTACGGGCTCGCGATGCTGGCGCCGACGCTGGTGACCGTGCTTCAAGGGCTCGTTGGGGCCCGTTGACCGGCATGTCTCCGATCACGCGGCGTACGGCAGCAATGGGCCGACCAGTTGTCTTGGTCGTTGCGGTGCTTGTCGCGCTTCTGCTGTCCGGTGTCGGGTCCGCTGCTGCGGATCCGGCGCCGGGACCGCCAGCACCTTCGCCAGTGATGCCGTCGCCGCTGCCGGGGATCTACGGGCCCGGGTTCGGCCCGGGCTCATCGGTTCCTGCTCCAGGTGGGCCGATCCCGGGCCAGGACGAGCCCGACAAGCAGGACCCCGGTCTCTTCGACATCCCGGGCCAGATCGAGAAGGCGATCGACACCTGGTTCGGTCACCTGGTCAAGCAGGCCCTCGAGCCCGTGCTGAAGTTGCTCGGGACCACGCTTCTGGCCTCGCCGAACCTTACCGACGGCCGCATCAGCCAGATCTGGGACGGCGTCCTCATCACGGCAAACACCGTCTACGTGCTCTTCATCCTGGTGGGTGGGCTGACCGTGATGGGCCACGAAACCGTCCAGTCCCGATACGCGGTCAAAGAGATCATCCCGCGGCTGGTCATCGGCATGATCGCGTCCAACGCCTCGCTTTGGCTGATCAACCAACTCATCGGCATCGGAAATGCGTTGTCGGCGGCGCTGCTGACCGGTCCGGTCTCTGCCCAGGGCGTGGGCAACGCGCTGACATCGACGCTGACGGACCAGGTACTGCTACCCGGCGCAGGCAACCTGTTCTTGATGCTCATCGGCCTGGCGATCGCTGTTCTCGGCGTCGCGCTGCTGATCACATACCTGACCCGCTCGGCTGTGCTCATTGTGCTGACCGCCGGCTCGCCGCTGGCGTTCGCCTGTCACGCCCTGCCGTGGACTGAGGGCGTCGCCAAGCTGTGGTGGCGAGCGATCTTCGGGTGCATCGCGATCCAGGTGTTGCAGGCGCTGGTGCTGATCACGAGCATCCAGATCTTCTTCGATCCGCAGACGACCAACGTCTTCGGGCTGCCCACTGGCGGTGGCCTCCTCGATTTGCTGATTTGCTTGTGCCTCTTCATCGTCCTGCTGAAGATCCCAGGATGGGTGCAGCGCGTCGTGCTGGGACGCTCGCCGTTCCACACCAGCCCGGTTGGCCGCATGGCCCGCGCGTTCCTCTACTACAAGACCTGGGGCTTGATGCGTCACGGCTTCCGGCCGCCGGGGCGTGGCGGAACGGGGTCATCCCGATCGGCGCCTCCTCCTACCGGAGGCGCCGTCGGGCCGTTCATTGGCCCACGCCCCGGCGGAGGCGGAAGCGGTTCGGGAGGTTGGCGCCCCAAGCCACCCACCATGACCGTCACCCAGGAACCACCGCCCGACATGCCGCCAAGCGGCGCACCCCCAAATCCGCGCCCGCCAGCCCCGGCGCCGCTGCCGCCGCCCGGGCCGATGCGCCGGCCACTGGCTCTGCCGCCGGGACGCAGCACCCGCCTTGACCAGCGGCACCGCGCCACGGTCGCGAACCCGCCCGCTCGTGGCGAGCAAGCCCCACTCTTCTCGGTTCCCGAGCCTCCGCGACGAGTCCCGAAGCCACCAACGACGCAAGGAGTCCGAGAACGTGGCAGACAGCATCGATGACGACGCGATCCCGATTGTGCGCATCCCAGCTGATGTCGACCAGCCTGACAAGGTCGTCGCAGGACTCACTGCTCGCCAGGCCGCGGTGCTCGGTACCGTCACCGTGGCGCTCTGGCTCGGGTACCAAGCCTGCCAGCGCGCAGTTCCGCCGACTGTCTACCTGGCCTTCGCCGTCTTGGCATTGCTTGCGACAGCCGGCGTGGTGACAATGTCGCGCGACGGTGTCCCGCTGGACCGGCTGCTGGCCGCATGGCTTCGCTTCACGAGAACGCCGAAGCGACAGGTGTTGGCGCCGGAAGGCCTTCCCCAGGTGCCCGCGAAGCTCTTCCGCGAGCGAGGGCCGCGCGTTTCGGAGTACGCCTCGCCAGTGCATGAGGTCACTGACGCTGGAGTGCTGGATCTGGGTCCTGACGGAGTCACCGCACTCGCCGAGTGCACGACCGTGAACCTGGCCCTTAGGTCCCAGCGCGAGCAAGCCGTCATCCTGGCCGGATTCGCGCGCTGGCTGAACAGCCTGACCGGCAGCGTCGCGATCACCGTCCGAACCCGGCCGACAGATCTGTCAGCCTTCAGCGACTCGATTCGTGACCAGGCTGCCGGCCACCCGAACGAGAGCGTTCGCTGTGCTGCCCGCGAACACGTCGCGTTCCTCGCCGACCTGGCGACCGACGGGCACCTCTTGAACCGTGAGGTCGCCCTCGCCGTCCATGAACGCTCCAAGAACGCCGCATCGCGCCTTCACCGCCGTATCGAGGACGCAGACGCACTGCTCGGCTCCGCCGGTGTGTCCGTCACCTGCCTATCGGAGGCCGCAACGCTCTCGCTCCTCAACGAAGCGTTCAACCCCGTCGCGCCCCTTGCCACGACCTTGGAGGCCTGACGATGCTGACGAACCTCCTTCCGCGCCGTCATCAGCGAACAGCGTCCTGGATCGGACCGGCGAGCCTCGGGATCGGTACCCGAACGCTCAGCATCGGCGACGACTTCGCGACGAGCTTTGCAGCGGTCGACTATCCGGCAGAGGTCATGCCGGGTTGGTTGGATCCGCTCACCTCGTATGCCGGGCGACTCGACCTGGCACTGCATGTCGAGCCCGTCCCGTCGAACGAGGCGGCCGATCGTCTGCGGCGCCAACGTGCCCGCCTGGAGTCCAGCCGTCGCCGTGGCTTCGACCGCGCGGCTCTGGACGATCCTGATCTTGAAGCAGCGGCGGCTGATGCGCGGGAGTTGGCCTATCGCGTCTCGTCCGGTGCGGGAAAGCTGTTCCGCGTCGGGATCTACCTGACCGTCCATGCCGCGAGCGAGGCAGAGCTGGCGATTGAGGCGGCCCGAGTCCGTGCGATCGCCGACAGCATGCTGCTCAAGCTCGTGCCGCTCACGTACCGCGCCGTCGCAGGCTGGTGCGCGACGCTCCCGCTCGGCATCGACACGGTGCTCATGCGCCGGACCTTCGACACAGAAGCACTGGCGACCTGCTTCCCCTTCGCCTCCACCGACCTCCCATTGCCGCGCGAAGCCGACTCCGCAGTCCTCCTCGGCACCAACGCAACGGGTGGCGGGGCCATGCTTTGGGACCGCTGGGCCCTGCCGAACTTCAACTCGGTGACCCTGGCCAGCTCCGGCGCCGGCAAGTCGTACGTCACCAAGCTTGAAATGCTGCGTTCGCTCTACCGGGGAGTCCGCGTCCTGGTCGTCGACCCGGAAGACGAGTACGACCGAGTGGCGGCGGCCGTCGGTGGTACCCGGATCGCGCTCGGTCTCGAAGGCGTCCGCATCAACCCCTTCGACCTACCCAGACAGTCGATCGGCGCTGGCGATGCGCTCAGGCGACGAGCAATGTTCGCGCAAACCGTCGTCGCAGTGCTCCTCGGCTCGACGCTGACCGCCGACGAACGCGCGGCACTGGATGCCGCGGTGCTCGCGGCCTACCACGCCAAGGGCATCACCGAGGACCCGGCGACCCAGCATTTGCCCGTGCCGACGCTCGACGACGTGGTCAACGAGCTCCGAGACGCTGAGCCATCGGCAAGTCGGTCCATCGCCGAACGACTGACGCCACACACGCAGGGCTCGTTCGCCGGCCTCTTTAACGGCCCGACCACAGTTGAAACAGATGGCCACCTAACGGTCTTCGCGCTGCGTCACCTGCCCGACGAACTCCGCGCCGTGGGCATCCTGCTGACCCTCGACGTGATCTGGCGCGAGATCTCCGGTCCGCAGGAACGCCGCAAGCGCCTGGTCGTCGTCGATGAGGCCTGGCAGCTCATGTCCTTGCCGGACGGCGCCCGATTCCTGTGTCGGATGGCGAAGTCGGCACGGAAGTACTGGGCCGGTCTCGCCGTGGTTTCCCAGGACGCCGCAGACTTCCTCGGGACTGACTTCGGGCTCGCCGTCGTGGCGAACTCGGCCACCCAGATCCTCCTCCGCCAGTCTTCGCAAGCGATTGATCACGTCGCGAATGCCTTCCGACTGTCAGCGGGGGAGCGCGCGTTTGCCCTGTCCGCCGCGCGTGGGCAGGGGCTCGTTCTATCGGGGTCCACGCGTGCCGCGTTCGCATCAGTCGCCTCGGCAACTGAACACGACCTCGTCACGACAGATCCCGCCGAGATCGCAGCGCTTTCCAGGTCAGCGAACGTCGAGGAGCTTGCGTGATCCCGGGAACGGACCTCACTCACCTACTGCTGGCGGACCTTAACCAGCTCGCGGCCTCTGCGTCGGCATGGTGGCCACTGGCCACAACGGCGGCGGGCACGACGGCTTCAGCGACGGTCGCGGCTCGCCGCGCGCTGCGAAGGCTTCGCGTGCATGCCCAGCTGCGGGAAGCGCGGCTCATCCGAATCCTGATGCCACCGACAGCCGATCCCCACGCCGGCCCTGCGTTCTGGGCGAACCTCCACGGCTTGGTCAGGTCGCCGCGGCAACGCACGTGGCCCGGCCAGCCACACCTCTCGTTCGAGTTCTCCTTCAGTTCCGAGGGAACACAGATCGGTCTGTGGGTACCTGGCCGAATCCCTCCCGGCATGGTCGAGCGCGCAATCGAGGCTGCCTGGCCGGGCGCTCAGACCGAGACGGTTCTGTCGGCTGGTGCCCCCGTCCCTACCCGCGCGCTCGCGGCGTCGAAGGAGGCTGGCGGAGTCTCGGAACTGCGTCCAGTCCGCGCCGTTGGCGGACGCCTCCGCCTGGCACGGCCCGAGATTCATCCGTTGCAGGACCGATTCTCGACCGACCCGCTGCGCGCACTGCTTGGCGCCTGCACCGACCTCGGAGCCGCCGAGTACGCATGCGTCCAGGTGCTGGCACGTCCTGCTGCCGGTCGCCGGCTGCGGCGTTTCCGCAGGACCCTGCGAGGCTTTCACAAGGCCCCGACATCTAGGACCGCAGCGAAAACGACGTTGTTCGACTTGACGACGCGCGGACCGCGTGGCCGCACCACCGCAGTGCGCGCAGACCTGGAACACTCCGCGGAACTGCGTGCTGCGATGACGAAGAGCGTAGGGCCACTCTGGGAAACAGCTATCCACTACGCGGTCGTCACCACTGCGCCGGTCCCGTCGCACACGGCAGAACGACGCTCGGAAGCCGGTCGCCTTCGGGGCCTGGCCCATGCTCTCGCGTCGGCTTTCGCCGTCCACGCCGAGCGCAATTGGTGGGCTCGCAAGCGCATGCCGCACCTGCTGCGGGCGGTCGCTGAGCGACGCTTCCTCCGTGGTGAACTGCTCAACCTGACCGAGCTGGCTGCTATCGCCCACCTGCCGTACGACACGGACGCCCCGGGCGTGAGCCGGGCCGGCGCCAAATCAGCGGCGGCCCCGCCCTCGGTGGTCCATCCATCTCGCTCGGCGAAGCCGCTGGGCCGGTCCGATGTCGGTGGTTCACGTCCGGTCGGTCTGGCTGTCGCTGACGCACGCCACCACCTCCACATCGTCGGCAAGACAGGCTCCGGCAAGTCGTCGCTGCTCGCGAACCTGATCCTGTCCGACATCGAGGCCGGTCGTGGTGCCGTCGTCATCGACCCGAAGGGCGACCTGGTGTCGGCGCTTCTCGACCGGCTCCCGGACCGGGCCGTCGGCCGCACCGTGCTCATCGACCCGGAACGCGACGCGATCCGGCCGGCGATGAACGTCATGGGCATCGGGAATGATCAGGAGATCCCGCTGGTCGTGGACAACCTCGTCAGCATCTTCCACAAGATCTACGGCGCCTACTGGGGCCCTCGTACTGACGACATCCTCCGATCGGTCACGCTGACCCTCTTGAAGAACCGCAGCGACAACGGGTCCCCGACACTCGCGGACATCCCCGGCGCGCTGTTGTCTGGTGACGTCGCGCGGCTATCAATCACTGCCGGACTGCGCGATCCCATGCTGACGAGTTTCTGGGACTGGTACGCGCAGCTCTCTGATGGCGCACGTGCGCAGGTAGTCGGGCCGCTCATGAACAAACTGCGAGCGTTTCTGCTGCGTGACTTCGTCAGACAGACCGTCGCTGCTTCGACATCGAACTTCGACATGGCCGATGTCCTCAACGGAGGCGTCCTGCTCGCCCGCCTGCCCAAGGGCATCCTCGGCGAGGAGACCACTCGGCTTCTTGGCTCGCTGATCGTGGCCGGAGTCTGGCGCGCGGCCCAGGCTCGTGCCAGGCAGGCCGAGGACCAACGCCGCGACAGCTCGCTCTACCTCGACGAGGGCCAGAACTTCCTTACGTTGGCGCATCCGTTGGAGGACATGTTCGCTGAGGCCCGCGCCTATCGACTGTCCATCGCGTTTGCCCACCAGAACCTCGGCCAGCTCTCGACGGAGCTTCGCGAAGCTCTCTCAGCCAACGCCCGCTCAAAGATCTACTTCAACGCCTCGCCCGAGGACTCTCGCCTCATGGAACGGCACACCGTGCCGACTCTCAGCGCTTACGACCTCGCGCACCTTGGCGGCTACCAGGTCGCCGCGCGGCTTGTGTGCGGAGGACAGGAGACTCGGGCGTTCACGCTGAAGACTCAGCCCATGCCGGCGGCGGTATCCGGCCGCGCGGATGCGGTCCTAGATGCGGCTGCCGAGCGCTGGCCCGCCGTATCGGAAGTACCTATGCAGCGCTTGGCCGCTGATCCCCGTGCCCACCGCTCACCGGCACCGGGGTTGGCCGACACCCTCGAACTCGAACTCGATCCCCAGTTGCTGCGCAACGAAGGCGGTGAAGCGTGACACCGAACCGACACGCACTGCTAGTCGCAGCGAACCGGCTCACCGAGCGCGATCGGCGAATCCTCCGCCTCCTCGGTCATCACCAAGTGCTGACCACCCACCAGATCACCCGAGCCTTCTTCGACAACCCGAGGGTCGCTCGTCGCCGAGTGCAGATCCTGGCCGACGTCGGACTGGTCGACTGCTTCCGACCGCCGTTGTTGATCGGTACCAGTCCGAAGCATTGTGTCCTGACACCCCTCGGCTTGCATTCCATCTTCGGGCTCGATGACGCCGGCGAGCAGCCAGCGCCTCGCGCAGGGGACCTGGATCGGATCGTTCTCCGGGCTGACCTCAGGCACCTCGTTGGTGTGAACGACGTGTTCTGCGCGCTCCACGGCGCGGCACGGACGATGGCCGACGCCTCGCTGGAGATGTGGTGGTCCGAGCGCGCGTGCACAAAGGCCTGGGGCTCCTACATCCGCCCCGACGGGTTCGGTCGTTGGCACGAAGGATCGCGCACCGTCGACTTCTTCCTTGAGTACGACACTGGTGTCGAGCACAGCCCGCAGATCCTCGCCAAACTGCCGGGCTACGAAGCCGTGGCCGCCACCACCGGCATCGTCACCCCGGTCCTGTTCTGGCTCCACTCGCCGCGTCGAGAACAGGCCCTGCACCAGCGCCTAACACGCAGCCACCACACCATCCCCATCGCCACGGCAGTCGGCGACTCAGCAAATGCCGACCCTTCGAGCGCCATCTGGCGTCGCGTCGGCGCCAATTCCGATGCTCGCGTATCCCTCATCGATCTGGCGGGGGAGTGGGCATGACGGCAGGACGCATTGCAGCTGCGGCCTCGACGGCGCTGCTGTTCGTGGTGCTGCTGCTGTCCGCAGCGGCTGCCGCCGTCGTGGAATCGCTGGCAGCGCCGTGGGACTCACTTGACCTGTTCTCCGACTCGGGAGGCCAGCGGCTGCCCGAGGCCGACGGCGAGATCCCACTGCGCATGTACGGGCTCTACCACGCGGCGGCGGCCGGCTGTCCCGGCCTGCCTTGGACAGTGCTCGCCGGCTTCGGAAGGGCGGCGTCCGATCACGGCCGACAGATCACCGATCGCGGTGTCATGGCCATCTCCCGCGAGCAGTTCGATCGCTACGCCGAGCCTGTCCCGGCCAGTGGCGCTGTGCCAGCCTTCCCGCTCGATCCCGTCGACGCGACGTTCGCCACCGCGAGAGCGATCTGCGGCTCGGGTCCGGTGCTCGACGTCAAATCTGCCGTGAGCCGGACGGTGGCTGATCCCGTCGCTGCTGTACGGATCGTCGAACTCGCAGACGTCTACTCTCATGCGCCCGCAGCTGGCTCATTCCTTGGATCCGCGGCGCGCTCAGCGCCCAGCTCGGCCGCACGGCTCGCGGTCGAGTATGCGGGTGCTCAACTTGGCCGGCCCTACGTCTGGGGAGGTAACGGACCCGACCGCAGCGACGGAAACGGCTTCGACTGTTCCGGCCTGACCCAAAGCGCATACCAAGCGGCAGGTATTGCCATTCCCCGCACTGCTACGGAACAATTCCATACAGGTCGAGCGGTTGACGCGCCGGACCTGCGAGCGGGAGATTTGGTATTTTACGGCGACCCAAACGGTTTTCTTCACCATGTCGCCATCTATTTGGGCCGCGGGATAATTATCGATGCGCCTCATCCCGGCGCCGTGGTCCGGTTCGACCCGGTCGCAGGTGCCGACTACGCCGGCGCACGGCGAGAGTCGTGATGGCCGATTCACGCGGTCCGGTGGCTGGTCCGATGCCCTGGTCTTAGGTGTCCGCTTAGATCGGACCGCCTATCGCCCCCATGAAACACCAGGTGGGCAGCCCATTTGACGCCGTCCGCGTAAAGCGGACCGATCGTGGCTTCCCGATGGGAGTCTCTTCAGCCTCGGCTCGCCGGCCAGGCCCTGCCGCCCTCCGGCCTGCCGTCGCGACGCCCCTCCCGCTGCTCGCATCCGACATTACTCCCGATCTCTCCGAATTGTAATTCGCTTCTTCTTCGAGCGGGGTGCGGAGTTTCTCAATTCCCCGCCAGGAAGTCAAAAACTCGTGCTCCGAATGGGTGAAGAATGGGGTGATTTGCGCTTGCGCGGGGGATTTCAATGGTGAATGATGGGTATATCAAGAAGTGAGGGGAACGGGAGAACGTCGAATCCCGAAAGGGCTCGGCAAGCGCGCGGGAACGCGCTCACCGAGCGACGGGCTCCCTGACCGCTCCACCAGTACGCCGTCAAACGCCCAGCAAGGAGCAGCCATGAACCCTGATCACATTCTCTCGCAGCTGCGCGAGCTTTCCGCGCACGCCATGCTGAAGAAAGCCGAGCCGTCCTCCGGCAGCTGTCAGCCCCCTGACTGCGGGCACAGGTACCGCGCCGAGACGATGGCCGCGCGGTTCCTGGAGCTCGACGAATCGCTTTCCCACGGCGGCATCTACCCGACCGACTGGGCCACTCCGCTGATCCCGGCACAGCGCACCAAGCGCTGATCCCCGCGCGGCCTGACGCCGCGCCCTTCAGACCGGCCGCCGGGCCGACCCCTTCCCCCTAGAGCCCGGCGGCCGCCCTCCCCACCACTTCACGTGCGGCGGCGCAGCCATGCCCGAAAACGGCCGGCGCGCCCCCGGAACGGAGCTTCGTCATGCCTGTTTTCACCCCTGAGCAGCAGCCGGACGTGTGGCCTCTGCTGCGCGCGGCTGGTTTCCAGCAACACCAGGTCCCTGCGCGAACCGGTGCGCGTACGCAAGCGCCGATGCGCATGTTCTACCAAGCCCCGGATCACCTCGTGGTGCTTCTGGAGTACGTCGTCCAGCGCCCGGCGGGAGACGTCAAGGTGACGGAACTCGCCGTCTACCCCGAGCTGACCGATCTGCGGGTGGCCACTGCGCCTCCCGTAGAGCGTGCCCATGCCAGGTTCTTCGCGGTCCCGTTCGAACCGCGTACGCCGGTCTCTGTGATCGGCGCTGCCACCATCGCCGCGCTGACCGTGAGCGTCCCGCGCCGGACCAAGCGGTACTGAGGGAAGGGGCGAACACTCATGACCTCAGCACGCACTGCAAAGACGGCCGTGGCGCAGTCCGTCATGCTCGTCGAGGAGTTCATCACACGCGGCTGGACCGTGAATCAGCATCCAGTCCGCGACGACGCCGACGTGTCGCAGGCAGCGCTTCTCACGCCTCCGAGCGGGGCTGTCCCGGTAAAGCTCGCGATCGTCACCGAGCCGAACGGCGGCGCCAGACTCGCGGAATTCATCTACGAGCCGATGCGCGGCACCGGCAAAGGGAGCAGCAGCGCACACCCCTTCTGGCGCATGAGCATCTTCGACGCTCCCGCCTCGGCGATCCTCGCGGCCTCGCGTGTCGCGATCACCGCTGAGCACGGGCCGACTTTCAACACCGCCACCCACGAGGGGTGGGAGGCCTGCTCCACCCACACCGCCAGCGGTCATCTGGCCTCGACGACTTTCGTCCACCCCACCGGACAGGTGGCTGCTTCCTACGTCTATCCGGACGTCCCCGGGGAGTGCGGCGCCTGGCTGATCTACGGCCCGGTCTGCTACGCGGACGCCACCGGCCACACACCCGGACCCGTCATCCGCGAGTTCGCGGAGCACCTTCTCACCAGCTGACCTCCTGCCGCCGGGCGCGGGAGCGCCCGGCGGCCCGTGAACGTATGGGAGCCACCCTGAAATGGAACTCAACCCGGATGTACAGCGGCGCATCAGCGAATCCTTGATGGCCGATCGCTGGCAGGCCCGTGAAATGGCCCGCCCAGGCCACCCCAGCTCGAAGTGGATCCTTGTCGGCCCTCAGATGCGGGGCCGTCTCGTGATGATCAACGACCTGTTCGGCACAGGCGCGCACCTAGCGTCCAGCACAGCGCCCTACTCCGGCCGTATCGTGCCGAACTGGCAGGTCCGCGCACGTTTCGCGTCGGCCGAAATGATCCTGGCGATGGCGCGGGTCGCCGAGACTGCTTCTGACGACGAACCTGTGGCCTGGTCGCGGCGACGCCTGCACCGACGCCTGCGCGATGTCGGTTGGAAGCGCGTTACTAGCTGTCTTCGTGTGCTCTTCGGAACGACTACGCAGTGGACGACCCCAGACGGGACCTACCGGCTCACCGTGTCAGTTCAGTCCGGGTACCGCGCCCGGTCGGCCGTACTCACCGGCCCCGATGCGCGGGTCTCGATCGCGCCGACCACCCCCGTCGCGGTCGTCGTCAGCTTGGCCGAAGCCGTCGCCAGCGGCCAGTGGGACAACGGAAAGGACGTCGCCTGATGGGCCCGGACTCGACTGATCTCGCCCTGCTGAAGTACCTCGACGGCGAGCCCGACGTGGTGCAAGCTGCGGCCGCGCTGTGTGGCGCTGCCGCACGCTTCCGCGCAACACAGGACGCGCTCACCACCGCAAATACGCGCCTATTGGCGGCGCTGGCTGAGGCGGGAGTTCCGAAGGACGATCGCGCGGAGATCGCGTGTGCGTTCCTGTTCTTGAACCACCGCATGTGCGAAGTGAGCAGTGCAGCTCACGCGGAGGAGGGTCACGATGAACGCTGAGCAGAGAGCGGCGAAGCGGACGGCGTTCGGCGCGGTACACACGATGCCGACCCGCGAAGAGGTCCGCCAGCAGCCAGCCGCCGACAAGGTTCCGGGTCCCGGCACCGTTCCGCAGGCGCTCCTCACGGCCGCCGGGCCACCTGTCCGCATCGCTCCGGAGAGCTGTCTGAACTTCACGCTGCCAGGAGGTGGAACCGTCCTCATGAATGTGCCGACGGCGCTGTCGTGGCAGGACGCGCTATTCGCGGGCAGCGTCATCGGGGACTTCCTCACCGCACTGGCCGAACGGATGAAGGCATAGCGGCACCCTCAGTGGGCCTGACCAGACCGGTCGGGCCCACCGACCCCAACCGCTTGACCGTCCAGAACGACCAATGGTCGGAGGAACCCGTGAACCCTCTCGCTCTCCTTACACGCCTTACAGCAGTACCGGCATCGTCACCGACCGAATCGGAGCCGGCCGAGACACCGCGCTCGGTCGTGATCGCCCTGCGGCTCGGTGGGACCGTGTCGTTGATCGCGATCGCCGTGATCAGCTTCGACGTCCTGACCGATCTCGGCCGCAAAGCCGGCCTGCACCAGCTGGCTGAGCTCTTCCCGATCGCCGTGGACGCGTTCGCGGCCTCGACCCTCTACGCCGCGTATCGACTCCCGGGCGGCCACCCCGCACGCGACCAGGCGAAACGCACCGCGCGCTCCGCCCTCGCGCTGACCGTCTGCTGCAACGTCCTGGACCACGTCCTGGCGCTGGCCGGCTTCCTGCTTCCCGTGATCATTCGTGACCTGGTCCTGGTGGCCGTCGCTTCGCTGCCGCAGCTGGTCGCGGACCGCGAACTTCACCTGTTGGTCGCCGTTACTGCCCACCGGCAACGCCGGACGCCGACTGATGCAGCCGAACCTGTCCAGGAACTGGACGCTTCTACGGACGACGCGGCCGGTGAGCAGGACGTCCTGACCGCGCGTGAAGAGGCATGGCTCAAGATCGGCGCTCCGGTCTACCAGGAACTGCTGGAACTGCACGGCCGACGCCCGAAGGAGAAGGCCTTCCACCAAGCCCTGGCTCAAAGACTGACCGTCCAGACCGACCATGACGCGGGCCTGGACGACCAGCCGGACCCCGCGCTGATCCTCGGCAACGGAGTCTCACTGTCCACTGCCAAGCGGATCCGGGCCCTCGTCGAGTCCCGCCACCCGCCCGATGAGCAGGCAGCGACCAGCGACGAATCCCCAGAACCGCAGTGATCAGCCGTGACCACGTCGATTCGCGGCAGTGCCGGCCGCGCTGACGGTGCCGCTGTGGGGCCGCGCCTTTGACCACCTGCGAGCCCACCGGTACGCGAATGCGTGTCGGTGGGACGTAGCGGCCAGCGATCGGAATTGGCGGGATTCGCTGTTCGCCTTGGGGGAGCATCGTTGCGTCAGAGCTTGAAGAGCGGGATGGCGACGGCGTCCAGCGTCAGCATCCAGCCATCGGCGACCCTGTCCCCGCCCGGGCCTCTCCTCTCCACTCGATGTGCCAACCCTTGCTTCTCCAGAGCAGCCAGCATCTGCGTGACACTCGTGCGGGATAGAGCGGTAGCCCACGCAATATCTCCGGTCGAGAGCGTTGGTCGGAGCGCGAGAGCAGTCAGAACCTTGTCGCGTGCACAGGGCGCGAGGAGCGCCCGGGCCATAGGCAGCGCACCAGAGCGTGCCAGCAGATCAAGAACGGTCGCTGAGGCAGACCAGAGAGAACGAACAGAATGTCCATCGAGGCTGGTCCCACTGACACAGACGGCCGCGCCAAGCGATTCGAGTCGGCGCAGCGCCTGTCGCGTCGTGGCCAGCGACAGCTGCGCTGCTCCGGCCAGGCCGGCCGCGCTGACCCTGGGACGTTGGACGAGCGCGACCAACAGCGCACGCTCACTGGCAGAGAGCTGCCGAACCGCTTTGGTCTTGCGAATGCTGGGCACAGAGCGCACCTTTCGTCGTTCGGATAGGTGCTCTCATCCGCGCACATCGGGGTGAGCCCGATCGCAGCTCCACGAGTGATCTGTGGATAACCACCGGCTGGAGAGTGACAAGCTGTTGATCTCAGAGCTCTATAGGTGCGACGGTGGAGAGTTGCCCATGGAGACTCGGCGTACAGCTCGCGAGCCGCCCCGCACGTAGTCGCATACGGCGCGGTAGCCCGATCTGCGGCTCCCCGCGCTCTAGCCTTTCAAAGGTGATGAACGCGAAATACCGTGTCGATCCTGGCGACGGGTTCTTGCAGGAGCTTGCCGCCACGGATGGGCTTTGCCTCGGGTCATGTGGCCTCCGGGTCCGACTGCGTCGGTGGGTGAACATGCTCGTGACGCCGATCCGTTTCCCGGAACAGGGCGGGGTTGGCTGGAGAGTGTTCCTCTTCGTGTCGTGCCTGCTGGGCGGCTACGGAGCGCTGCTGTGGGAAGAACGCTCTTCCAAGGTCGCCGCGGTCCTTCACGCCGATCGGCACGCAGGGCTCGACCTCCGCATCGTGACGGCCGGCGATGAGCCCGCCTGGAAGATCACGAGCTTCTGGGCCTGGCCGACCGGCCGTGGACGCGGGCTCGATGTCATCACCGCGGTCCTGGCCGCAGCGGACGCGACCGGGACCACGTTGCTGCTGAACGCCGCCAACCGACGGCTGGCCGCCGAGTACTACGCATCGCTCGGCTTTGTCGTCCGCCCAGGACAGGAGCAGGCCAAGCGGCCCTGGATAGAGCGCCTACCCGGCGTTGTGCATGCAGAGGCTGCATCGATCACGCGTGCTGACGCAGCCTAGGCCCTTCTTGCCGTTTCAGCGCTCCCACAGTTCGCGTGGGCGGGGTGAGGACCGGTCCTGGAGCGATAATTCTAGACTCGGGACCCATGAAGATCGTCTCAGTGACAGACATCTCCGCCGAGGCCCGTGAGGCCGCCCAGCGCCACGGATTAGGCGAGCTTGAGCAGGCCTTCGCTGAGATACCAATCAAGATCAAACTGTCCACCCTTCTCAAGGGCGGCGGGGCGAAAGATGTCGGGAATCGGCTCTGCCTGTTCCGGAACGGGCTGATCCGGCACAGCGCCGCAGACGGGACGGCGCCGGAGGTCTTCCGGTGGGACGAGATCGAGACGACCTACCAGTTGCGGGAGATCAGATACCACAGGCAGAGGCCTGAGCGGCACTACAGGTACGACGGGACTAGGTACCAGTACCGGTTCATCAAGCCGGGCGGAGTCGAACTTCGCGTGGGAGAAGGAGTCTTCTACGACCCGACGAAGTTCAATAAGGAAAAGTCGGGCAACTTGTTCAACTCCCATGACGAGCAGCAGTACGCGGATGCCGGACAGATCGCGTGTGAGCGGGTCGCCCAGGTGCAGCTGCCCGCGGCGATGCGTGCGCTTGAGGCGGGCGGAACCCTGTCCTTCGGCAAGGCCTCGATCTCGATGGCCGGCGTCGATACCGGGAAAGGAGTGGTGCCGTGGCAGGACCTCAGCGAGCTGCAAGTGCAGAACGGGTCTGTGGTGATTAAGAAGCAGGGGAAGTTCTTCTCCCTGTTCGACCAGCCAGCAGCGGCGATCCCGAACTTCCAGGTGTTCGTTGTGCTCGCTAGTGCGATGCGCCGGCAGAGCATCTGAAGGCTGCCGGGCTTCGGCGCCGGGCGGTCCGGGCGCTGGACACGGGTCGGCGCCGACAGCGCTCGCGGCAGACGGCCGCACTCCGGTCGATCGCGGACGCCTCCCGACAGGTCGGCCGCGCGTCGTTTGGCGACAGCTGTGTTCGAATGTGCGCTCGGGCTGTTCTTGGATGGCGTGCAGGCGTGACGAGGCGGCGCAGGACTGCCTGTACCCCTTCACGACCTGCACAGATCCGACGTGGCCGCATGCCAAGCTGGGATCGCTGATCGCCTGGTGGGCGGTGGACAAGGCGGCGCGCGAGGGCCGCAAGTTCGTCCGGTGGAGCGCATGTTCATGGCGGGCACGGCGGCTCTGGTCAGCTGAGGAAGCCGCAGTGCCAAGGAGAGCGCCTGGGTGTCGCAGTTGCAGTTGCAGTCTCTGGCGATCAGATCAGGGACTCTAATGTCCCTGTCGGCCAGTGCCCGAGCCAGAAGGCGATGCGAGAGGGGTCCTTCGCGGCCAGGGTGGAGCCGTCGTGTGGAACGAGCTCGGTGGGTGTGATGTAGGCATCGCCGGGGTCCAGGCGGATCCGCAACAGGCGCAGTGGCCGTCCGGCGGCGACGTGCCGACGGATGTCGTTGGTGTGTGGGTAGTACCGCCGGTCGGCGCCGTTGGCGGCGCAGATGTCGAGGACATCGGTGGTGCCGAGCAGTAGGTAGCGGTGTCCGGGGCCGAGGTTGAGGCCGACGCGGCGCCTGCTGCTGGTGCGCTCGGCCAGCGGCAGCTTGTCGTGGTTGTCCAGGTGGATGCCGAGGCGCAGGCCGACACCTGGGTCGATGGTGGTCGTGGGCTGGCCGGGCTGCTCGTCGACCGCAGCCAGGAAGTCGGCGCCGTAGCGGCCGGCGAAGGGGTCGAAGCCAGCGACGTGCTCAAGCAGTGGCCGGCTGGGGGCGGCGACCGACCAGTCGGCCAGGACGCTGACGATCTCGGTCACGGTGCTCGGGTTGTCGCTAGCGGTGGCGCGGAGGTGTTGGGCCTGTACCGGAGTGAGCGGACGCCAGTCGTCGGTGGGGATGACGGCGCTGTCCTCGACATCGTCCAGCCCGGCCGCGATGCGGACTTCGGTGGTGTCGCAGCGTTCGATCAGAGCGTGCGGGTCGGTGAAAGCGATGCGGACACTCAAAGTGATCTTCCCCCTCGTGGGGTGTCAGTCGTCGTCGGGCAGGCTCAGCTCCAGGTCGCCGACCAGGGCGCGGCCCAGTTGCATGGTCTGGGCCGGTTCGATGACGGCGTGCTTGAGTGAGGCGATGCCGCGGATGCCGGACAGGTCGTTGCCGCGCAGGTCCAGGCCCCGGGCTGTGGTGCGTTCGAAGGTGGTCAGGTCCATGCGGCAGTCGTCGAACGCAGCCTTTGACAGGTCGCAGCCGGAGAACTCGGCCTCCTCCAGCGAGCAGTCCCGGAAGATGACCGGGCCTTTTGCGGTGACGTTGCCGAAGACCGCGTAGTCCAGTTTGCAGCGGTCGAAGATGACGTCTTCGAAGGCGAGGCCGTCGAACTGCCCGGAGAGGATCTTGCAGTTGGCGAAGCGGACGCGTGACCATCGTCCGCCGGTGAAGGCGGCTCCCGACAGGTCGCAGCCGGTGAACTCGACTGAGTCCATGCGAACCTCGTGCAGCTTGGCCCGTTCGACCCGCAGACCCTTGACGCGGCCGGTGGTTAAGCGCTGGTCGGAGACTTCCAGAGGCCGCAGCTCGGCGTCGGCCAGGCGAAACTCGGTCAAAGCGCCGAGCTGGTTGACCAGGGTGTCGACGTCCTCCAGGTCGGTGTCGTCCAGGTTCGGCAGGGCCGCGCGGGTGGCCCGGATCTCAAGCTGCTGCATGTTCCTCACCCTAGGTGTCGGTACTGACCGTCCCGCGTAACGTGCGGCCCGGCCTGCCGGACCGAGCCGCGCAGATCATGGGTTACTTCTTCTTGTCCCAGTTATCCCAGGTGGGGCGGTTGTCGAAGGCGGGAGTGTTGTTGTCCCAGCTGGCGCGGTTGTCCCACTTGCCTGCTGTCGGGGCCGTGGCGTCGGCCAGGGCCAGGACGGCGGGGTGTTCGGATTCGATGAGTGTTGCCAGTGGGTTCACGGTTCCTCCTTGCGGGTTGTGTCGATGAGGGCGTTGACGAGCTCTTGTCGGGAGACCCGGCAGTAGTTGGTTTCGGTGGAGGCGAAGGTGCCGTTCTCGAAGTAGCGGTTCCCGGCTGTCGCGCCGCGACAGAAGTCGAAGAAGCCGCAGGTGGCACGGCAGGCCGCCAAGCCGTCGATGAACTCGGTGACGTAGGGCAGCTGCCAGGCGCGGGCCACGATCGACCCGAGGTCCTGCTCCAGGACGTTGCCGGCGACGAAGTCGCCGTAGTGCTCGTCACGGATCCCGGCCAGTTCTGGGGAGAGCAGGATGACGTCGCCGTTGAAGGCGATGGTGGGCAGTGGGTCGAAGCGGTGAGCCTCCCAGGCCGCGCGCTCCCCGGCCCGGATCGTGCTCAGATAGCCGCCCAGCCGGTCCAGGTCCCGGATTTTGACGCCTGGGTGAGTAGTGGACCAGGCGATTGCGGCGGTCCAGAATCCGCGGGCCTCGGCTGGCTTGGGCTGGCCGCTGGTGTTGCTGCCCTCGAACTCCTCGATGTTGAAGCCGATCTGGGTCGCGCCCAGGCCTGCGAGAAAGTCCAGCAGGTCCTCAGCCCGGCTGATGCCGTCGGTGCCGACCACGGCGATCACCGAGAACTCGATGCCGCGCTGGCGCAGCCTGCCGATCCCGCCCATGATCCGGTCATGCGCGGGCCGTCCGGCCCGGTCGGTCCGGCGGGCGTTCAGGTCGGCCGGGCCGTCGATGCTGACCCCGACGCTGAAGCCATAGCCCTGGAACAGGTCGCACCAGCCGTCGGTGATCAGCGTGGCGTTGGTCTGGACGGAGTGGTGGATCAGCCCGGCGGTCCGCAGCTGCTCGAACGGGGCCAGCAACTCGGCCATCGCCTCGACCCCGACTGCCAGGGGCTCCCCGCCGTGCCAGCAGACCTCGACGACCTGCCGTCGGCCAAGTTCGTCCGGGCCGAGGTCGGCCAGGGACGTCGCGACCGCTCGCGCGACCGCGACCGGCATCCGGTTCCGCCTCTTGCGCAGCGGCAGGTAGCAGTAGGCGGCGCAGTCTATGTTGCAGAAGGTGTCCGGCTGCATGACCACCAACGACGGTCGCGGAGCGATCCAGCGAGCGAAGACGGCGGCAGTAGCGAGTTCGGCCGTGGGGGCGATGCTCATGACGCGTTCTCCTCCCAGCTCAGACGTGGCTGGACTCGGCGTCGGGCGATGATAGACGGGTCTCCTGGGAGGTGATCCGTCGGCAGACAGGCCGGTCGGAGGCGAGTGTCCAAGAGGACGAATACGGAGGCGGGACGGCGAACTCGATCACCGTCTTGGGGCCGGCGACGTTGCCTTTCCTCACCGGCCGCCAACGGCCCGGTGCCGGGTCGGGAAACCAGATGGTCATGTCGCTCCGGACCAGGCAGGCGTCGATCTCCTCGACCGGGTCGCCTTCTGCGGCGGCCGAGGCGGCTCGAAACTGCTCCAGGTCGCGCGGTGGGGGGAAGGCCTCGCAGGTCACTGTTGGCAGGTCGGGGATCGCCAACAGGTCTGTTGCTTCAGGGCGTGTGATGGGCGCGTCGGTGCGCGCTGTGTCAGTGCTCATGGTCGCCTCGCGCTCTCAGGGGGTCGCGTATGTCCGAGCACTAACTAAGGTGGACCAGTCCACCAGTCCAGTCAAGGCCTTATGTGGCTTCGCCGCCATCGAGGGTGATCCAGGCGCTGTCAGACGTCCATCGGGTACTCGTCGACGCGCTCGGCGAATCCACCGCCGGTGAAGCCCTCCTCGACCACCACCGCAGTGTCGTCGGCGGTTTGGGCGATGTGCAGCACTACCAGCACCGCCGCCTCGGCGGCCAGGCCCAGCGCCGTGCGGACGTCGGCGTCCAAGTCCGCGGCGACGGCCGGAGTCGTCACGTCGCGGCCGAGTACCGGGCGCAGGCCGGTGCGAGCGACGATGTGTCTGGTCGTGCCACCCGGAATCGGCGCGGTGCGATGCAGCAGTTCGCAATGCTCGGCGACGCTCCGGGCGAACCAGGCCGTGACCACCGACACCGGCTCGCCGCCGGGCAGGTGCAGCAGCCTGGTGCGGGCCAGGGCTTCTTCGCCCTCGGCGATACCCAGGGTGGCGGCGACATGCGGCGGCGGGACCCGGTAGCCGGGTCGGCCAAGGATCTTGAACGGCAGCGCCCCGTCGACGCGGGCTGTGCCAGCCGTGCGTCGCCCGGCTGGACGTGCAACCGGGGTGTCAGTGACGAAGAACCCCAGCCCCTTGCGATCGAGGATCAACCCGTCGCGGGCCAGCGCCCGCAGTGCGTCCGAGGCGGTCACCCGCGAGCAGCCCCACTGGTCAGCCAAGGCCCGGCTGGAGGGAACTGGCGCGCCTGGCGGCAGCGTCCCGTCCTCCATCTGCTCGCGCAGCTGTCCCGTGATCTGCTCGTGCAGGGTCGGCGCCATCGAATCTCCTGACATGGTGGACTGGTCCACCCCCACTTTAGCGGGCAGAATCCATCCCATGGACGGACTCTCACTAGCTCCCGAGATCGCGGACTACTACGGCGGCAAGGACGAGGCCAGGCGCCTGCTAGACGCGGCGGATGGGCGGCTGGAACTGCTGCGCACCCAGGAGATCCTGCGTCGCTTCCTGCCAGAGGGGGGCTTCGACGTCCTGGACGTCGGCGGAGGGACCGGCGTCCACTCGTCCTGGCTGACCGACGACGGTCACCGCTGCCTGCTTATCGACCCGATGCCCAAGCACGTGGCCGCGGCCCGGGACGCTGGCCTGCCCGCTGAGCTCGGCGACGCGCGCGACCTGCCGGTTGAATCGGCGTCCTTCGACGCGGTGCTGCTGATGGGGCCGCTGTATCACCTTCCCGATCCCAAGGATCGGGCTCTGGTGCTGTCTGAGGCGGTTCGGGTCGCCCGCCCCGGTGCCGTGGTCGCCGCCGCCGCGATCGGACGCTTCGCGTCCCTGTTCGAGAATGCCGGCCTCGGGATCCTCGCCCGGCCCGGCGTGCACGCCTCGGTCGCCGGCATCATGGCCTCCGGCGAGCTGATCAAGCCGCCGCCGGGCCGTTTCACCACCGCGTTCTTCCACCCCCCGGCGCTGCTGGCCGACGAGATGGCCGCCGCAGGCATCGCCGACGTGCAGGTGTTCGGCGTGGAAGGTCCGGCCTGGGGGATGCTGCGGGCCGCCGAGGCCCGGGGCGTGGCCATCGGCGAGGTCGATGATCCGCTGTTCGCCTCGGTGCTGGCCGCCGCTCGGCTCGCCGACGGCCATCCCGAATTGCTGGCTGCGGCAAGCCACCTGCTGGCCGTGGGCAGAGTGGCAAACGATGTGCCCTGAGCGGCGTTCGCTCCGTTGGTGATCAGCAGTGCCTGATGGCTCCGCTTTCGAGGTTGTTCAGCAGCGGGAAGTACGCCTCGCTCTCATCGTCGGAGCTGACGCTGTTAGGAGTCGGGACGTCGGCCCATACGCCGCGTGCGTGGTAGTCGCCGAAGACGCCCCACCTCAACGACAGGCTGGCGACCATGGCCAGCCCTCGGCCGGCTTCGTCCTGGTCGTCGTCGACCGCTTGGATCCGGGGCACGTTGAGTCCGCCGGCGTCGTCCACGCGCACGTGCCACCGATCGCTGAAGGCCGCGACATGCAGCGTGAAGGTGCCGCCGGGTCGACCGCTGGCAGAGTGCCGGATGGCGTTAGTGGCGAGTTCGGACGCGACCAGCACCGCGTCATCGACGCCCTGATTCTCGCCAAGCGTGTCATGGACCCACGTGCGCGCCTCGTGAATGCACTCTGTGCTGCCTGGGAGCGTGATGGAGTAGTGGGACACGGCTCACCGCGCTGCGTTCGTTCGAGCGCGAATTATGGCTTCGAAGCCCTCGTGCTGTCCCTTGGAGACGTCCAGGCAGTCCCGCCCTTTGTCGCAGCCGTAGACGTCCTGGACGATCGACCAGTCCGGCGCAGCGACGTCGAAGCGTTCGCCTGCGCACTCGATGTGGCTGTGACCGGCTTTGACCTGTCGCACAGCCGCGTTGATCGTTTCTGGATGGACGCCGCGGAGGCGGAATACGTCCAGACGTTCAAGGATCTGCCGCTCCGAGCCCCGGAACGCCATCGACGCACCTTCGATCTGCTCGTTCATGACGTCACCGCGGCCTTCCCTGGATGACCCAGACCTGGGCGCCGGTCTCACTCTGGATGTGCTGCCGCATGGCCTCTTGGGGCCCGGGAAGCCGGGCGAAATGCCATAGGGACGGAACGAGTACGTTCCTGGTCTCAGACCTCTTGAGCCGTTCGACCAGACCATCGAACGCCGGGTTCTTCGTTCCGAGGTGTTCTATGAACACGTCCTCCAGCGAGGACCCCTCCTGCCGCGCGAACGTCTCCAGCTCTGCTGTGACGCGTGCGGTCTCGGCGGGACAATCGGTGTCCGCTGCGATCCGCATGTAGCCGTAGATGGGTAAGGCCATGGCTGCCCCTTGTCATCGCCGACGGTGATTGGTGGCGGCCGGCTCGACGTTCCCCGCGGGATTTGGTGAGCCGTCGACCCGGCTGATACTCAGCAAAGCCCCCTGATCAGCGGTGTCCCACAGCAGCCATGTGGCACTCCTGAGGCGTTTTTGAGGCAACCTTCGGTTTGACCAGCGATTACGCAACGGGGTGACTACGCTACGGAAGGGTCCGGATGAGTGAGGTGATGAGGTGGCCGGCAAGCGGGTCAAGTTCGCGAAGCGGCGGAAGGCCGCCGGATTCACCCAAGAGCAGCTGGCGCTGTACCTGGGCGTCGAGCGTTCGACCGTCGTCCGATGGGAGTCGGCTGAGAACGAACCGCAGGCTTGGCTCCGCCCCAAACTCGCTCGCGCGCTGCGGGTGTCCGCTGATGAGTTGCAAGCCCTCTTGGACGACATCGCGGTCATCCAGAGTGAACCCGGCGAGCGACTGGCCTACGTGCTGCAGCACCCATCGAGCGTCGATCTGGTAGCCGTGGCGCACCTTCACGAGCGGATCCGCCAACTCGATGAGTCGTACGACACCGCGACGTCGACCGCGCTCGTCGGAGTAGCCGGCCACGTTCACGGACAGATCACATATCTCCGCCAGGGTGCCACGGGCGGCCGAGTCCGGAGGGCACTCGGGGAGGTCGAGGCCGAATCCGCGACCTTCATGGGCCAGCTGGTGTGGGACGTCAGCCAGCGACGTGATCACGATGGGCCGATCAAATACTTTGACCAGGCAGTGAACGCCGCGCGCCAAGTCCGCGACCCGTTGACCGAGTCGTACGCGGTACTGCGGAAGAGCTTCGTAGCGCTCTACGGAGAGAAGGACCCCGCCAAAGGACTGGCGCTCGCCGACGAAGCCGCCGAGGTGGCGAGCCTGTGCAGTCCCGCGCTCACCGGGCTCAGCCTGCTGCACGTCGCGGAAGGCTGCGCGATGGCCGGCGACCGTAAGGAGACCGAGGCTGTCCTTGGGAAGGCTGAAGCCCAGTTTGATCGTGTCACGCCGGACGATGCAGCCGCCGACAACTTCGGCCCCAATGAGTTCAACCGGCTCGCCGGGTCGTGCTTCCTGTCCCTAGGCCTGCCCAATCTCGCTGAACCACTGCTCCGCAGGACGGTATCGGCGCTCGTGACGAAGAAGAAAAGCCAGTCGATCGCCTTCGGCAACCTGACGCTGAGCCTCATCCGACAGGGGAAACGGGACGAGGCTCAAGCCGCGATGCACCACACGATCGATGCCGTCGAGCTGACCCGCGGCGGTGGTGGCCTGAACATCGTCTTCCAGGCTGGCCGCGAGCTGCGTCCCTGGCGCAGCGAACCCTGGGTACAGGAGATTAACGATCGGCTGCTTGCGTTGATGGCTGCCATCTAGGTAGTGGTGGACGATGACCGACATTCTTGGAGCCAAGCAAGCCGTTCGCGAGCGAGTCTGGCGCATGCTCATCGACGCGTCGGCTGTGCCTGCCGACTCTTACGGCAAGATCCCGGGCTTTTACGGCAGCGAATGTACAGCTGAGCGTCTTGCGGAGACGCCAGAGTGGCAAGCAGCGCAGGTGGTCAAAGCCAACCCTGACCGGGCTCAAATCGCCGTTCGAACGCGCGCGCTCGAAGATGGCAAGTTGCTCTACATGGCAGTGCCGAAGATGGCGACCGCTGAGCCCTTCTATCTCCTCGATCCTCAGACATTGAGCGTCTCGGCGCGAGAAGCGGCCGAGAAGCGACAGACCGCGCAGCTCGCCCCCCACATCGGTACGAACGCCATGCAGCACATCGACGTGGTGATCTGCGGCAGCGTGGCTGTGAACCGGTCCGGAGCCCGGATCGGCAAGGGAGCCGGCTACTCAGATCTTGAAGTGGCCCTGCTTACCGAGGCCGGACTGGTGACAGCCGAGACGGTGATTGTGGCGCCCGTTCACGCTCTCCAGGTCATCGACGAGCCGATCCCCGAGACCTCGCATGACTTTCGTGTGGACTTGATCGTGACGCCTGATGAAGTGATTCGCTGCGAAGAGCCGCGCCGACCTACGGGCCTCGTGTGGCGGGACCTTCGCGACGATCAAATCGCAGCTATACCAGCGCTCTCCTTGCACAGGCAGCGGAGCGGCAATCCGTAGCCTGGTCACGTCGCGCGGCTGACGGCGTAGTCGCCGCAATCAAAATCTCCTCATCACTCGATCGAGTGATCTTGACCTTTCTGTCGCGTCCATCCTTTACTTCATGGATCGCTATAGAAAGTCTAGATCTCCGCGAGGTGAGAGCGTATCCGTTGATCGCGGATACAGGAGGTGAAGGAGCGTCCCGGCTTGGTCTCGTCGAGACTCGTTGCGTCCTGCGCAATCGCAATCGCTTTGATGACTGCCGGGTGCTCGGAATCCGGGTCGAAGCCCGCGGTGAGGGCGACCGCAGGACCTGGCAGTTCGCAGGCTTCAGCTGTGTCCACCCCGACCGACCAGGCACGCAATGCCGCCCTGAGCGCCTACGCCGGCATGTGGGCTGACGCGGCGGTTGCGGGTCGGACGGCGGATTGGAAGGACTCGGTTCTCACTCACCATGCCACTGACCAGGCGCTGGCCGAGCTTGTAAGGATTCTGTATCGGGAGCAGGCCCAAGGGCTGGTCTCCGGCGGTGCCCCGGTGACGCATCCTCAGGTAGCTCAAGTTTCTCCAGGTGCCGCGCCCACGGCGGCCATGATCGAGGACTGTGCGGACACCTCGACGGCTCCTGAGATCGATCCGAGGACCGGCCGCCCTCCGGCCGGAGCGGCAGCTGGCGGCCGACGCCTGATCCGGGCGAGGGTGGCAGAGGCCGATCTGGTGTGGCGGGTTACTGATCTAGCGATTTTTGCGATCGGATCGTGCTCGTGAGAGGGCTGCCGATTCCCGTCGTCGGCCTACTCGCCGCAGTGGCAGCACCCTCCGGTTCACCGTCTCCGGCTCCGCCCGCAGCCCATGCGCCAGCAGCCGGTGATTGGGTCGTGGGCGCGGATTGCTCGACGAACCCCGACGCACCAGAGTGCCATTTCAGTATCGATGGCAGATCCTCAACCAAGCCGGCGAGCACCTCGAAGGCCGTACCGGCGAACGCATCGGACGTGCGTGTCTGCCGGGAGGTGCCCGTCTTCATCCCGCTGGTGCAGCGCCTCGTTACGGTCGGCGACCCATCCGCACCTGAAAAGATGACGCAGCAGGAGTGCACCGTAAACGGGCGCATGGTCGACTCCTCCCTCGTCTTCGCCCCAACGGATCCTGCTGTCCCGACGGTCAGTGCTCAACAACTCGCGCAGCACGCGTATCAGGCGTTGGTGATGCCCCAACCCGACGTAGGGATGAGCCCGAGAGCTGATGTGCCGCAACTGGCGGGCTTGCCAGTGTGGCTGTGGCTGAAGCCCGGTTCGTGGAGTTCGAAGTCGGTGACGCTGACGGCCGGTGGCGTGACAGTGACGGCAGTGGCGACGCCATGGCAGGTCGCGTGGTCCATGGGGGATGGGACGACCGAGACTTGCGCTGGTCCCGGTACCCCATTCCCGGAGCATCCGAACGGCGATGGGACGGCACCGTCACCGACCTGTGGACATACTTACCGCCGCACATCCGCAACCGAGCCCGGCGGAGCCTTCCACGCCACGACGACGATCGTGTGGCGCGTGGACTGGACCGGGTCCGGGCCTGGCGGGACGTTTCCCGATGTGGAGTCGTCGACGGGATTCCCCGTGCGGGTTATTGAGGCGGCAGCGCTCGTAACCAACAGCCATTGAAGATCGTTTCCGATCAAGATCGCTGAGTTCTGATATCCATCCTCTGGCGTTAGGCGAGTTCATCGTGCGTTCCGTCATTCCTGGCCAGGCTCTGCCCGAAGGGGTGCAGCCTGAAGAGAAATCGCGCCCGAAGGCCAGGTCTGTGCGTCGGTTGGCTTCGACGCGCCGAGTTCGCCCGGCCTACGTGAAGGCCGGGGCTGGCCTGGTCGCGCTGTGCGGCGTGGGCGGCGGCGTGCTGCTGTCTTCGGTTGACGGACGGGTTCCCGTGCTACAGGTCGCCACGCCGGTTCCGGCCGGGCAGAAGGTGGTCGCCGAAGACTTGCGGACGGCGGAGGTCGCTGCGGATTCCGGCGTCGGGCTGATCCCGGAGTCGCAGGAGGATCAGATCGTCGGGCGTGTCGCGGCGGTTCCGCTTGTAGTCGGGGACCTGATGACCGGGAACAAGGTCGGGGCTTCGGCAGTCTTCCCGCCAGTCGGTCAGGCGGTCGCGCCAGCCGAACTGAAGGCAGGGTCGTTCCCGGCGGAGCTGAAGGCCGGCGATCAGGTGGCCGTACAGATCAATGCTCCGGACCAGGGAACCGGTCCGGTCTCTCAAGCGCTCACCGATCCGCTGAAGAGCGCGATGACGGCGACCGTGGTGTCGGTGAAGGACGCACAAGAGACCGGCTCGGTCGACGTGTCCTTGCTGACCGATGAGGCCTCGGCAGCCAGGATCGGGCAGGCCGGAAGCAACCCCGTCTCGGTGATCGTGCTGGCTCCCGGCAGCGCAGGTGGTTCCTGATGCTGGTCGCTGTCGCATCGGTGAAGGGCGCGCCCGGGGTGACGCGGTTGGCGATGACTTTGACGGCGCTGTGGCCGCACGGCGCGTCGGCGACGCTCGTCGAGACGGATGCTGTTGGTGGAACGATCGCAGGCCGATTCGGCCTGGCAGCCTCGCCGTCCTTGACGACCCTCGCAGCGGCGATGTTCCCCGCAGCCCAGGACGTACGGATCGGCGAGCACACACAGCAGCTCCCGTCAGGGCTGCCAGTGGTGGTCGCGCCGGCCGATGCTGCCGGTGTGCAGGCGACGGTGCTGGATCTCGCGGCGACTGGCGGCCTGCTGGAACAGGTCGCCGCCGATTCGGAAACGGTCGTGGTCCTCGATTGCGGTCGCCTTGACGTGCGGCGCTTGTCTCCGGTCGTGACCGTCGCCAATGAATTCCTGCTGGTGGTGCGTCCGGTGCCGGAGGAAATCGGGCTGTTGGGCGTGGCGATCAAGTCTTTGCAGAAGGCTGAAAGCCGTGTTCGCCTGGTCTTGCGCGGGGGCGGCTACACGGCTGGCGAGATGAGCCGCACGCTCGGCGTCGAGGTGGCGGGTCGCCTTCCGGAAGCGCCGGAGGCGGGACTGCTCGCCAGGAGCCGCCGGAACGCCTATGCGCGTTCGGTGCAGCAGATCGCCCTGAGTATCACCGACCGAGTCCGGCAGTCAGCAGCAGCTGTCGTGGAGCCGGAGCCGGAGGCAGTGGCGTGACGGCGATGTTGGACACGGCCATGGCAGCGCGAGTCGGAGACCGTGTCGCCGCCCGCCTGGTCGCCGAATCAGAACAGGACTCGTGGAACTCGGCGAATCGCCGCGCCGCAGTGGATCGGCTTTGTGCGCAGGAGTTGCAGGCCGAGGTGGCCTCGGCTCTGGCCGCCGGCCTGCCGTCGCCCCGACGGGAGATCACCGATCTGGTGATCAGGTCGGTCGCTGACCGTCTGCTCGGACTCGGCGGCCTGCAGCCGTATCTGGAGCTGCCCGGGGTCGAGGACATCGACATCCTGGGCCACGACGTCGTGTTCGTAAAGTACGCCGGCAAGCGCCGGGAACGAGGCCCCTGGCCGGTCGCCGCAAGCGACGCCGAGTTGGTCGATCTCGTGCGGACGATCGCCGCAAGGAGCGGGATTGAGGAGCGTCGGTTCGATCGAGGCTCCCCGATTCTGTCGATCGGGTTGCCCGACGGATCGCGGATGACGGCGGTCATGGCGGTCAACAGACGCCCCAGCGTGACGATCCGCAGGCATCTTCACCGAGACATCGACCTCGAAGAGATGGTGAGGCTCAGGACGATCGACGAAGGGCTGCGGGACTTCCTGGCCGCCGCCGTCCAGGCCCGGTGCAACGTCCTGATCGCTGGCGGCATGGGTGCGGGCAAGACCACGCTGCTGCGGGCTCTCGCGACTGAAATCGACCCCTGCGAAAAGCTGGTCACGATCGAGGACGCGTTCGAGCTCGGCTTGGACGCCGATACCGACCGGCATCTGGTCGTGGACGCACTCCAGGCCCGCGAGGCCAACGCCGAGGGAGCTGGCCGGATAAGCGCCGCCGACCTCGTCCGCGCCGGGCTTCGGCTGTCAGCCGGCCGCGTGATCGTCGGCGAAGTCCGCGGTGACGAGACCCTGCCCATGCTCCTGGCGATGAGCCAGGGCAACGACGGATCCTTGTCCACGGTGCATGCGGAATCCGCAGACGCGGCATTCGATCGCCTGATCACGTACGCACTCCTCGCGCCGGAACGCGCACCAGCCGAGGCTGTCGCGCGGCTCGCGGCGCACGGCATCGACCTGGTGCTCCACGTCGCCGAGCTGGCTGACGGTCGCCGCGTGGTGCGGGAAGTCGCCGAAGTCACCGGGTCCGACGCCGACCGGGTGGTCACGAACAGGCTGTACGAACCGGGGTTGGACGGTGCGGCTGTGCGCGCGACCCCGCCGTCTACTGCGCTCACTGAGCGTCTGGCCACGGTCGAGTATGACCCGTTCGCCGCGCGCACGTACGAGAGGCAGAGCTGGTGAACGGCACGCAGCTACTCGGTGGGCTCTTCGGCGCCGGTATCGCTATTGGTTTGCTCACGATCGTCAAAGGCCTGCGACCGGGCTTGGAAGGGTCTTCCGCGATTCCGTCGCGATGGGCGTCGCTCGCCACGAGCCTGAGCCCGCGCCGATTGACCGGCCAGAAACCGCGTGTCGCGGCGTGCGCAGCTGGCGCGGCGGGACTGGTGGCTTGGACCGGTTGGCCAGCGATGACCGTGATCGGATTCCTGGCGCTGTGGTACCTACCGCGTGTCCTCGGCCCGGACAAAGTTTCGAGGCACGCGATCGAGCTGTCGGACGCCATCGCCACCTTCGCCGAGATGCTCCGCGACACGTTGTCGGCCGCCGCCGGACTACAGCAGGCAGTGATGGCTGCCGCGCCCCTGGCACCAGAGCCAATCACAGCACCCTGCACACGGTTGGCCGAACAGATCGACACGGGGACACCGTTGGCGGAAGCCATCGCGGCGTGGGCTGACCAGGTCGCCGACCGGCACGCCGACGTCGTCGCCGGCTGCCTGATCATCGCCTCCCGCAGGCAGTCCGGGAACACCGCGGCGGTACTGAACAACGTCGCCGCCTCTGCCCGCGAGCAGGCGTCGATCCGGCGGCGTGCCGTCGCTTCCCAGGCCAAGCCGCGCACGTCGGTCCGGGTCACCATCTGCGTGGTGCTGGCGCTGTTCGGGGTGCTCATGTTCGGCGATCCGCCGTTCATGGCTCCTTACGACAGCGTTCGCGGGCAGATCGTGCTTCTTGTTGCCTCTGGGGTGTTCGGTGTGGCGCTGCGCTGGTTGGACAAGATCCTGCATCCGGACCCGGAACCACGAGTTCTCACGCACCTGGCGATCGTCGCGAACTCCAGACAGGCGGTGGCTGCGTGGTAGCCATCGTGCTCGGGGTCGGGATCGGCGCGGGACTCTGGCTCCTGCTCGCAGGGCTCCGTCCGCCAACCCCGTCAGCGGCCTCAGTGCTGGCGCGCCTATCCGCGTCGACGCCCGTCCTCCGCCCCGCTGTCTCATCGCAGGAGTCTGCCAGCGGTTGGGCGGCACGGGCCGGCCGCCGTTTCGTTCCGCTGCTGGCCAGGTTGGGTCTTCCACCTGCCAAGACCCGCCGTGACCTGGTGGTTCTCAGTCGCAGCGCCGATGATCTGTTGGCGCAGCAGGCCGCGAGTGGGGCGGCCGGACTGATCCTCGCGCCGGTGTCGGACCTGTGGTTCAGCGTGCTCGGACTGCATATGCCCGGCGCCTTCCTGATGGTTGGAACCGCGGCATCCGTGGCGCTGATGTTCTGGCTGCCAGTGCTGAACACGGCTGTTGCCGCCAAGGCCGCGCGCCTCGAGACTCGGGCCGCCTTGACGATGTTCCTAGAAATGGCCGGGACTTCCTTCGCGGCTGGGGGCGGTGTCGAGCAGTCGCTTCATGACGCTGCCGCCATCGGGGACGGGCCCACGTTCACGAAGCTGCGTGCCGCCCTGGCCGAAGCCCAGCTCGCCCGCACCCCTATCCCTGCGGTGTTCGCCCGGCTCGCCCACGACCTGGACTCGCCGGACCTGGCGCAGCTGGCTGCGTCGCTGGCACTGACCGGTTCCGAAGGGGCACGCATCAAGGACGCGCTAACGGCCAAGGCGCAGGTGTTGCGTGCCAGTCAGCTCGCCGACGTGCAGGCCGCCGCGGAGGCCGCGACTGAGCGCACCGGCGTACCGATCGGGCTGATGTTCCTCGCCTTCATGATCGCTATTGGTTTCCCCTCGGTGATGAAAGTGCTCGCCGGGCTCAACTGACCCCGCCTTCTCCCTCCCCCCACTCAGCAAAGGAAGCACACCTGTGATGTCGAAAATGACCGATCTGACCATCCGCGCCTGGAGCCTGCTGACGTGCAGCCAGCGTCCGCGAAGCCTCCGACAGCTTGCCCGCGACCTGCGGACCGATGATCGCGGCAGCGTGTCCACGGAGACCGTCATCATCGTCGCGATCGTCGTTGTGATCGCGGTCGGTGTCGGTGCTCTGTTCACTTCGAAGATCATGGGCAAGGCTGCGAGCATCCACTTCTGATGCGCCTCGCGCTACACCGCCCGCGTGGTGACGCCGGTTCGGCCACGATCCAGATGGTGTTCGCCATGCCTGTGATCGGGCTGATCATCTTCAGCACGTTCGCGTTCGTTCTCTACTTCCATGCCGAGCAGATCGCGCACCTAGCCGCGTCTCAAGGCCTAGAGGCAGCTCGAGTTCAAGGTGGCACGGAGGTGGCGGGCCAGACCGCAACCGAGCGTTACCTGGCCGAGTTCGACAAGAGCACGCTGCACGACGGTCGGGTTCAGGTACAGCGCGGCGCCCGGGAGGTCCGTGTCGAGGTGAGCGGATACGCCGAGCAGATCGTGCCGTTCCTGAACCTGCCCGTGCACGTCACGATCACCGCGCCGACCGAGACGATCGGGGACCGAACGTGAGCAGTAGGTGGAGATCTCTGCGATCGGACACCGGATCCAGTGTCGTCGAATTGGTGCTCATCGCGCCGTTCCTGGTGTTGGTGATGGTGTTCGTAGTACTCCTCGGACGGCTGGCGATGGCCGATATCGACGTCAATACCGCCGCGCACGCCGCCTCCCGTGCTGCCTCTCTCGCAGCAGATCCTGCTCGGGCCCGATCCGCGGGCCGGCAAACAGCCGCGACCATTCCGGCTAGCGCAGCCTGCAATCGGAGAGACGTGAAGGTCGACACCGCCACATTCAAACCCGGCGGGGTGGTCCGGGTCACGATCTCCTGCCACATCTCGCTGGAGGACCTCACCGGGTTGCTACCGGGCACTCAGACGTTGACGGCCTCCTCGGTCAGCCCGGTGGACCCGTTCCGGAGCACGCCGTGATTGTGCTGGCAGTTCTCTTAGTTCCGGCTCTGATCCTCGCTTCCGGCTTGGTGCTCGACGGCGGCGCGGCGCTGTCCACCAAGGACCGGGCTCAGGGCGAGGCGGCCGAAGCAGCCCGAACAGGCGCGGACGCCTTGGACGTAATCGCCTACCGCCAGACCGGACGGGCAGCTCTGGATCCAGTACGCGCCCGGGCCGCCGCTGAAAAGTACCTTGCGGCGACAGGTGACCACTACACGGTGATGGTCTCCGCTGATGCCGTGACCGTCACCGTGGAGGCTGCCTACCGAACTCAGCTGCTGACCGTCGGCGGCCTGGACGTGATCCACGTCGCCGGCCAGGCGACCGCACACCCAGTCACCTCGGATGCGAGCACACCATGAGAACCCTGACCCGCGCCGTTCGTGGGCTGCTCGCGCTGGCGCTCCTGGTCGCAGTTGTTTGCGGGATCCCGTGGTTCCTCGCCGAATCGCTCGGCGTCCCCTTCCCCCGACCACTGCCAACGTCCCTCAACCAGGTGGCGCCGTGGCTGGCCGTATGGCGGATCGACAGGGCGCGCTTCGTCCTGGACCTGCTCGGGATCGTCGGGTGGTGCTACTGGGCAGCATTTATCCGGCAGCTTGTCGTCCAGGTTCCGAGCGCGCTGGCCGATGCCGTCGCGATCGCACGCCAGACTGCGCCCGAAATTCGCGATCGGCAGGCGGGGCCGGCGGCCTCGCTGGTAGCGGTGCTGTTGACTGCTCTGGCCGTATCCGTGCTCACGTCCCGGACCCCGGTGGCGGCCAAGACCGGTTTCGCGACACTCACCAAGGCCGCCGCCAGCTCCACCGCGCCAGCCATCCCCGCCGAAGCGACTGCGACGACCGCCGCATCGACGTACACGGTCGTCGACGGCGACACCCTGTGGGGCATCGCCGCGCACTACCTCGGCGACGCGGAGCGCTGGCGCGAGATCTACAAGGCGAACGACGCCCGCGTCCAGGCCGATGGGCAACGGCTGTCGGACCCCAACCTGGTCTTGCCCGGCTGGATTCTGGAACTACGCGCGTCGAACGCAACTACCGAAGCCCCCGCCGCGCCTCCGGCCTCTACAGCTCCACGGCCGACGGACTCCACTCTGCCTTCTATCGCGTTTCCTCAGCCCACCGACCCCCCTGGCGACTTCGCGGCGCAGCCCTCGCCGGATTCCCCAACACCGACCACGCCCATCACCAGTGCAGCAGCCACGAATGCCCACGTAGGCGAGGTCATCGCCCAACCGAAGGCGCACCGCGACCGATCGTTCGTGAACCTCCCCGACGGCGGAGTCGTCGGCATCGGTCTTGCCGGCGCCCTTGCCGCAGCGATCGCCTTGGCCCGCAAGCGTCGCCGGATCCGCAGCACAGCACGGTGGCCGATCCCGCTGGACACCCCGCAACCCGCAGTTCCGGAGTCGGCCGCCGAGATCGAGCGAGCCCATCTGGCGACGCTGGCTCCGCCGTCCCTCGGCTACTTCCAGGACGGCGACCTCGATCCCGATGACGACGACCCCTACCTGTCCGGGCTCGACGGCCCCGAACGTGACCGCCCTGACGTCCTACTGCCGAAGCAGGCCGTCACCACCCCGGAGGTCCGGTCTCGCGCAGGGCTGACCGGGCCGAGCATCCCCGCGTCGTACGCCGAGTTCACAGCGCCGGGCTCGCTGTCGTTCGGCACCGACGGCGACCACGAGATCGGGCTGACTCTGCGAGACCATGCCGGCCTCGGCCTGAACGGCCCAGGCACATTGAGCACCGCCCGAGCGCTACTGGTCGGAATCCTCGCGAACGGCGGACCGCTGGCGAGCCTGGATCACATGCGAGTCCTCATTCCCTCGACCGATCTCGCGACCCTGCTGGCCGACGAGCACTCACACGTCCCGCGCTTGGAAATCACAACCGACCTGGACGACGCCGTAGACATGCTGGAGGCCGAATACCAAGACCGGCGCCGCACCGTGGCGGATCTCGGTGTTCGCACCGCAGTGGACGTGCGTCGCTTCTACCCGGAGCAGACTCTGGAGCCGCTTGTCCTGATCGCAACACCCGAGCCGGCCATCACCCCGCGCCTGGCCGCCCTGCTGGAAGTCGGCCGGACCGTCGATCTGCACGCGGTCCTTCTCGGGCCCTGGGACTCGGGGACGACAGCTGAGATCGGCGATGATCAACGCTCCCACAGTGCGGACCAACACCTCGACGACATGCATGCCTACTCGCTGTCGGCTTCCGAAGCGCAGGCTCTGCTGGCACAGCTGGATCCCGCTTTGGACCTCGGCCAGGACACGGCCACCGACCGGCCAGCTGAGACTCCGGCGTTCCAAGAAGCTGCCATCCCGGCGCAGACCACGGCGGCCACGACTCCTCCGCCAGTCCCGCGAGTCCACGTCAACGTCCTGGGCCCGGTGGCCGTCACCGTCGACGGCCACGAAGTCACACTGAACAACAAGGAGACGTCGATCCTGACGTTCCTGGCGCTACACCCCGCAGGCATCGCCCGCGACGAAATCATCGCCGCCCTGTGGACCAACCCCGACGGCACCAACAACGGCAGCGCCGAGACCTTCCGCTCCACCGTCTACCACGCCAGAACCCGCATCCGTGCCGTCACCGGCGAGTCGAAGACGATGTACATCACCAACCGTGGCACGCGCTACTTACTCGACCCCGCCGACATCACCACGGACCTTGCCCGCTTCACCAAGCAGCTCGACACTGCGAACCGCACCCGCGGCGAAACCGAACGCATCACAGCACTCGAGGCCGCCGTCGACACCTACCGCGGACACCTTGCCAGCGGCATCCACGCCGACTGGCTCATCGTCGACCGCGAAGCCGAATCCCGCCGCTTCGGCGACGCCTGCGCCCGCCTGGCCTACCTTACCGCCGACTCCCGCCCCGAATTCGCCCTACACGTGCTGGAACGCGCGGTCGCCGACGCCGACTGCAACCAGGAGCTCTACGCCAAGATCATGAGGGTCCAGGCACACCTCGGTCGGCACGCCGAGATGTGGAAGACGCTTCGGCTTCTGGAAGTACGACTCGCCGTGCTCGACGACGAGCCTGACCGCAACCTGTACGAACTCGCGGACCGGCTGACGAACCAGCGGGCCCGGCAGTAGTGGCAGTTGCTTCGCCTTCTCAGAATGCCCCGGAACTAAGCTCGCTGTCTTTAGCGGATGGTTAGCACTCGGGCCTGAAAACGATTCTGGGCACCCTCCACAAAGGGAGAACGTCCTGGTCGAGTGCGTTTGCGCCAAGGACTTGAACCCCGAACCGCGGATAAAGAGAGGCTCAAAAGGAGTCGACTGGTTACAGCCGTGTGACTGGACTGACCGGCGGCGAGGGGGTGGTCCGATGCTAATCAATGATATGAGGTAATCGCCGAGTTGACGTGCTGTTTGAGCCGTTCGATGTCGCTGTTGGCGCGCCGGCTGAAGGATATGGAGTATGGGTCTTCTCGGTGGGGTCGGCCGGCAGCGAGGCTCAGGCGTACGTCTGGCGCCGGTGGCTGATCTTGAACGACGAACTGGATGTATCCGTGGAACATGGCAGTCGCGGGCTTGACGATTACCTGCTGGATTTCGTTGACAGGTAGTCTTTTCACGCCCTTCATGCGTGGCCCGTATCCCTCTTTGCGGATGGTCACGGCCGATCCATCGAAGTTGATGCTTCCGAGGATTCCCTTAACAGCGAGGAAGACGGAGGCTGGCGCCTCATCAGGCGTCTTGCCGTTGGCGTGTCTGACGCTGTCATAGACACTTCGGAGGCCGTCGGCGAAGCCTTCGACGTAGTCGCTGCTTGGGGTGAAGGACCACCGTTCCTGTCCGACCGGGTCAAGGTAGGTGCCGAGCCTGTCCGCCAGCTCGGGCAGCCAGGCGGCCGTGGTCGCCCCGTCAGGCGCCCGGCCGACTAGCACGTCGTGCCAGCCGTTGCGCAGGCTTTCCAGCCAGAAATCGAGCCTGAAGCCCCGCGCGGCCAGGTGTTCCAGGCATGGCCATCCAAGCGCTGGTGCGAAGGCGAAGCCGTCGCTGTGGCCGCGTTCGCGCTCTTCGCGGCGGCTGATCACCAGAGCGGCTGCCACCTCGTTGAAGGGAGGGGTCGCTGTCTGTCCGCCAGAGGTGAGCGTGTGGGGCGCGTCTCGTTGTGTTGGTCGGGCCCTGATGGGGGCCGTCGGATGAGTCGAGCCGGAAGCGGTTGCCGTCGGTGTGGCGACATTCAGGAGCGGTGGCGTTTGTGGTGCGGCGGTGTTGAGCTGCATCACGGTGTAGTTGTCAGCGGACATATCATAGGCGGCTACGTAGATGTCGCCATTGGCGGACTGAGCTAGTTCCGATACTGAACCGCGAAGTTCCGGGACCACAGCTACCTCGAGAGGCTGCCCGGTGTGTAGATGGGTGACAGCGACGGTGAGGTTGTCGCCGGTGGTGAGGACGGTGTTTTCGTCACGGCGGAGGAGCCCCATCGGATTTGCCTGCGTGAGTGCGCGATGCGATGCCGATCTGTCAGACAGAGTGGTAACCGCCATCCCAGCACCGCCGATGATGACCAATTGCTCGGGCGTGATCCACGCTGCGTTGGTTGCCATCGCAGCGGGGTAGTCGAGGCCGTATCGGGCTTGATCGGTCAGTTCGGTAGCGATTCGGCTGATCGAGGCAGGTGTCGACTCCGAGCCGTTGTCCAGAAACCAGGCGGTGTCGTCCGTACCTGGGGTCAAACTGGTGGCTCCGACTGCTCCGCCGGCGGCGACGGATATTCGGCCGTTGTGGAACCGTCCGACCCCGAAGCAGCGCGTAAACAAGATCGAGCCATCACCCAGCACGAGAGGATTGCGATGGCAGTGCGCGACGTCGATCGCGGGCGAGACGGTGCGGGATGTCAGGTCCGCGCGGACGATCCCGCGGGCGGTAGTGAGCAGCAGGCTGTCAGGCGCTATGCAGTACAGGCCGAGCTGGTTTGAATTCCTCACGGACAACACAGGTCTGGACTGTGCCGAACCTGCGTTATCTGTCCCGGGCCTTTGAGCCGAGGCATTGAAGTCGACACTCGAAGGCCTCGCCTGACTGGCAAGCAGTTTGTGCAGGGGCGCATAGGCGTCCCCTTGAAACGCTGCATGGTCGCGGGCCAACGACAGTAGCTCTTGGGGAGGGACTAGCCCTGAGAGCATGGCCTCCCAGTGCGTTCGGTCCAGAAGTAGTAACTCAAGACGCTGGCCGTCACCGAGGTCGGCGACGGCCTCGGGAGTGTAGCCAGCCATCGCGAGGAACACGCCATGGGTGCCGCTCAGACGCTGCTGTACGCGTTTGTGTAGCTTTGCGAGGTCGCCGGTGTCGGCCTTGGTCTTCTCCCACTTGGCTTCCAGCACATAGCGCACACCTTCGAGGGTGAAGCCGACGTCGATCTCGCCCTTTGAGCGCTTGTTCGCACGTGCGCTGATATCCCAGCATTCGAGAAGCTCGGCGATCAGGCCATTGAACCGCTGGCCACGGCTTTGGGGGCTGTGGCCAGTGAGCTTGGTCAGCTGTCCGTATTCGGTGATCAGCGCTCGCCACGTATCGGTATCCCTCGGCACGATGCCAGTATCGGCCATCGCGCAGACTGATGTATCAGCCACGCTTGCGATACCCTCCCGCAAGCTCTGCGAGGTGTGGCCATTCCAGGCGGATGAGCTGCTGTGATTCGGATGGTAGATGGGGCCAGTGCTTGCCTCGGGTTTCTGGCGCGGCTTCCTGCCCGTGAAACGTGGCCTACTCGAGTAAGTCAATGAGCTTCTGGCACATCGCCACGAGGTCCTCGTCGGTATCGATGGTGTCGAACCGGCCGCCGCGTCGCCTTTTCCGGATCTCGGCGCGAAGCTGCGGCAGCGCTGGAGCGGCGGCTGGGCCCATGCGGTCCAGGACAGTCACGACGAAGCTGCCGGTCATCTGGTTTTGGGTCCAGGTTTGTAGCAGCACTTCGATTACGGTCTGGGCTTCCGGTTCGCCGGCTATCAGCCAGAGCGACTCTGCGGCGTGGACCCGTTTCCATTCGTAGTTGTCGGCGAGTAGCTTCCGTAGGTGGGGCGTCAGGTCGGCGGCTGCCGGCCCCAGTTCGCCCAGAACCGTCCCGACCCCGTCGTCGTGGAAAACGGCCGGGCCAACGAGGTGCGCCCCCACCATCTCGAGTGCTTCTTGCTCGTTGCCTCCAATCTGCCACAGCGCGACCAAAGCGGCGGTCCGTGCGGTCCAGTCAGGGCAAGAGACCAGTTGTCGCAGCATCGGTACTGCCGGGGTAGTCGGGGTGCCAAAGGTTCCGAGAGCCTTGGCCGCCTCAGTAGCGATGCCCCAGTGCTCATGTTTCATTGCGGCGTCGAGAAGTGTTAGGGCAAGCGGGAGGGTGTCGGGGTCGCCGAAGGTAGTCAGCGCGGACAACAGTGCCCTGGCTCCCTTGTCGTGGTGCTTGGGTGCTTTGGCGACATCGAGGGCAGCCAGCCGGGTCCGCAAACGGGGTGCGAATTGACGTGCGCACTGTGGCAGGTGTGTGGCAGCCGGAATCGCGCGCCAGGCATCGACATCTTCGTCCAGCGCGACCAGCAGACTCGGCAGCGCGCGGGCGTCGCCGAGCCGGGCCAGGGTCAGTACCGCCTCCTGGTGGGCGCGTCGCAGCCGGGGCTCGTCTGCTGCCCAGAGTTGCGGGCCGTCGTGCTCGTCGCAGTCTTTGTGGGCGACGCGTTCGGCCAGCGCTTCGCGGGCCGGCTCGGCGAGCCGGTGGCAGGTGCCCAGTACCGTGGCGGCCTCGGCGGCTACTTGGGCGGGCCCCCTCAGCCGGTCGGCGATCAGCAGGATCAGGGCGCTGTGGTCCCCACGCCATTTCGTCATCATGTCGCCGGCCATCCGGATCCCGTCCAGTCGCGTGCCCGCGTCCGGGCTGCGCAACTGTTCGGACAGCAGCAGGGCCCGGTCCGTAATCCGATCGCCCAGAGCCTGATGCAGTTCGCGGAGCAGCCCGGTGGTCGGTGCGAACACCGTGTTGCTGTGCTCGATTTGCTCGAACGCGGCCGTAACGAAAGGCGGCACGCCGGCAGCCGGTGCGGGCTGCTTCTTGGGCTTCGGCTGGTTGGCCCACTGCTCAGTCGGTGCCGGGCTTTGACCCACAGCGCGGATCAGGTCCACCGCCGAGGCCACCAGTCCTGCCGGGACGTCGTCGGGGGTGCAGCGCGCCCGCCCGGAAAGTGCTGCTAGCCGAATGGTGACGTCGACACCGGTGTTCGCGGCCAGCCCCTCCAACCAAGCCATGACCATCTCGGCCGTGTCCGGGCGCCGAAGGGCCAGCGCTACCGGGGCGTTCACCACCGCGAGCCGCTGCAGCACCCCGACTTCTGCACCGAGCCAGTCCTGCAGGAGCGCTGCGGTACGGGCAGGTTTGGTCGGGAAGTGGGCGACGGCCGGTATCGCCGCCAGCCGCACCTGTGGATCCGGATGGGTCGCGAACCGCTCGAACAGTAGGGCGTGGCCGGCCATCGTTGCGGCCGCGTCGCCGAAATCGAAGAGTTCGCCGCCCACCGTGTAGTAGACGCCGCTGTGGTCGAGGCAGGCCTCAGAGATGCTGGCTAGTACCCGGACGAGCTGAGCCCGGGCAGCAGAGCGCTCCGCCTCAGCGAGCTCGACCAGGAACGGCACCGCGGCTATGGTGCGGGCGTATACGTCGCCTTGATGGTGGACAACACTGTAGAACCGGCTGAATGCCTTGTCCCGCACCTCTTCATCGTCCGACGCCATCGCGACAAGCAGATCCGGCACCTCCTCGGCGGTGCCGTAGGCATGGGACATGGACGACCAGTCGATCTCCGCAAGTCTGGTGAGCACGGACGCTACTATGCCCGCTTCGGCAGGCAGCACGAACAGCGAAGCTTCTGACGCACGACGGGCCGATTGGCGGGCGTCGGTGGCACGGTCGGACTGGTCCTGGCGTATCAATGGCACTTGATCGCTGTGGAGGCCGGAGACCGGAAGCGGGGCCAGGGCCTATCCGGGCGCGCTCGTTGATCTTCACGGGTGAGCACCGTAGCGACCGCCACTGACATTTTCGATCTTGTGCGGGGCGGGAGGTGGTGGACGCCAACCGCGTCTCTGATAGCCAGACGGTCGTAGCGTGCGGCCAGTCCGCGCCACGCGCACGACACAAAGCTGGCGATGCCCACCAGTGCGTTGCCGACGGCAGTTTGCGAGCCGGAGCGGCAACAATGACAACATGCCGAGACGGGACCACTACCTTCCAGCAGGGCTCATCGGCGGCTTCGGCCGCCCCCACGACAACAGCCCTCGCCGGCGCCGCGCCAAGGTCTGCATCCGTACGCGGCCGCCGGAGAACAAGCTCACTCCCGAGATCAAGGCGGACAGCGTTGCCTGGGACCGCGGCCAGTACGATGTCGACAACCCCACCGACGACCTGCCTGCTGACTGGGCTGAGCAAATCTGGCAGCTGTATGAGGACGCCCTGCCCGATGCGGCCAAAGCCCTGGAACAGCCGGGCTTCAGCCCCGATGACTGGGCGACGGTCCTCAAACACATCAGGGCCGCATGGATCCGCAACCCTGGTTTCGATACCGATGCCGTGACTCACCTGACAGTGCCCGGTGCCTCGCTGAGCAACGACCAGGTCCAGCAAGCACGCAAGACCGCGTACGAGCAGCTTCCCCACGTACTCGCCAGCGCGCGATTCGCAGTGATCCGCAAGAGCGAGATGGCCCCGAGGTTCATCATCGACAACCGCGGGTTCGTACCGCTCTACGACGAGGTGGCCGCGCAGAGCGGGGTGCTGTTCCCCCTGACCGGCAACGTGGCAGTGATGATGGTCTACGAGGCGGCCGGGCCTGAGGATGACTACGCGACCGCCCCGTTCGCCGAGCTGATGCTGACTGCGGATGGCGCCAAGGCCTTCCACAGCGCCACGTGGAACCACCAGGGTATCGATCTCGTGATCGGCCATCCCGACGACGCCAGCTGGATTGCCGAGCTCACCGACGAAGCAGAGGCGTGGCTACCACGGATCGGTCCCTACCGGGGTACCGCAAAGACCGTGTTGGCGTGGGCGGCATAGTTCCGGCAACGGCCTGGCGGTCGACCGCCAGGCCGGGATGGCGTTACGGCAGGCCTTCCGCGTGCTGTCCGGCCATGTGCGCGGCGAGCAAATTTCAACGCTTCCGCCCTGGTCGGCGGTAGTAGAGTGTTGTTTGTTGGAACAACCCCCTCTGACCTGTTGCAACCGAGAGACACGGGGCGCGTTCCTCTTCCTATCGAGTCCTCTGACCTGGATCGGTGACCGGTGGCGAAAAGGACGAAGGGCCGGCACAAGCAGGGAGCCACGACTTACAACGGCGGCAAGGTCGAGCCGCTCCGAATGGTTGTCGCTGCTAATCCTGGCTCCTCAGCCAATGTCGTACCAGAGCTGGAACTTTTGAAGGCAGCGCTGCTATACGGCGACAAGGTCGCCGTTCTTAGCCCTGTGACGACGATGTTCCTGCGGGTCGAGGGGCTACGGAAGTTCTCCCCGCGCGAGCAGGTCGAGCTCATGCGCCGTCTTGCGCCTATCCTTATGTCCGCAGAAAACGTTCCAGACTTTCAGGAAGGACTTGTCCAGGTCGAGACAGCCCTCCGATCCCAGCGATTCTTTAGGCAGAGATCCTTCAGCGATTCGCCCCCATTCGGCGAACGCTATCGGAGGCTGTGCAAAAGATTACGGACGAAGCAGGCATCGGCCAGCTTTCCCGCGCTCGGAAGCAAGGACTTATCCAGATCGAAAATGTGGACCCCGGCGACGTTATGGACTTGCTCGTGTCGTGCATAGCTTCGGCGAAGCTCGCTCAGTCCGGCATTCGCAATGAGGACGGACACACGGACAGGATCGTCGAGACGTTCGTGGACAAGCTATCGAAATATCTTTCTTCGGGTCGGGAATATCTCATATTTGATGAGCCCATTGCAGAACTGACTGAGGCCGCCGTTCGGGAAGGAGTCTTCGTGCCTGCCAAGGGCCCCGCTGGAATGTGCGCCCAGGCAATGGCCGCGTCAGGACTCATGAGTCGATTGCCCACCTTTCCGACTGCCACAGTTGATGAGATCATCGACATCCGCTCCGAGCTTGCTCCATCGCTCACGCAATTCCGGAGTGCCATGGCAAGAGCTTCGAAGTCCATCGGTAGTGCCCCGTGGGAACATGACTTTGCGGACGGCGTGCACAATGAGTGGGTAGAGACCGTTCTCCCGAGCATCGAGGCCATCAAGGCATCGGTTACCGACAACTCATCTCTTTTGTCGCGCGCTACCGGGATCGTCGGGGCGACGAACAAGGCAATACCGGGGCTTGCGGTTTTCGGCCCAGCACTCCTAAGTCACCACGCGTCTATTGCCGCAGTAGGTGGCGCAGCCGCCCTAGCTGCCCCCATCATGCAAGCCATCTATGACCGGAACAAAGTGGGCAACGAAATTCGGATGAAGCCCTTTTATTTCCTCTACGCTGCAGCCGAGGCGCTTCACTAGCCTCGTCGAGATCCCGTGCGGCATCCTGTTTCGTTCGTCGCATAATTCCGCTAATCGCATGGGTTGCGGCCATTCCGGGATCCATGTGAGGGCGTTCTGGCGCGGAGCACGCGGGTGATCAATTGATAGTTTGCGTCGCAGGCGCTGGGCCGTGCCCATCTATCTGACCGGCTGTACCGGTTTGTCGGACTCGCGGCGTGGCCTTGGAACGACCGTGAGGCGGAACGTGTCCACCGCACCCAGACAGGTGGAGAAAGCAGCCCTCGACCCCATCGGATTGTGCCACAGTGACAAGATGCCTACAGACGTCCAATTCATCGGGCCGGCTAATCGCCACGCCATCACACTTCGTCCGGGTTCGAACTTGCCGTCCGCGAAGGGTGGGCCGCTACCGCGGATCTCCCTATTCGTCGAGGCACGGCTCAAGGACGCCCAGTTCAAAACCGAGATCATCCAACTTAGCTTTGATGCCTACCTCGGTGACGTTCTCGTTGGCCAGGGTGCGGTCGGGCCCGTGACGTACTTGACCACCGATGGGCAGCAAGTCGAGGCGGCCTTCACGTGCCCACGCTCCGCTCTGCCTCTGTTTCTTGACCCGCCGCCGGGACGGGTTGAACTCAAGCTCCGCTTCTCCGGGCTCTTGCGCTATCAGCATGAGTTCACCGGCGCCAGGGCTGAAGGTCTTGAGGCGGCAGGCGTCTGGCACCAATGGCCCATCAGCAACAATTTGGTTCACGAGCTCACCGTCTCCATCGCCCGCAGCGACTGGTACGAACTGGTTGTGGCCCCGCTCAAGCTGGGCGGCTACCTCATCGCGTCCCTTAACCTGCCGGACCCCACCGAGGTGCCGGCCTGGACCGCCGCGCTTGATCACCTGGAAAGTGCTCGTCGCGCGTTGACGACAGGCGATGCACCGGCAGTGTTCGGCTACTGCCGCGCCGCGATCGACGCGCTGCCGGGAGCCAAGAAGAATATCTTCGACAACATGGCAGTCGGCAAGAAGCGCGAAGCCATCGACGCTCTCACCTTGAGCCTCGGCACGTACCTTCACTCGGGGCGCCACGTGGAACCGACGACTGGAGCGACTGGTGGCGACTTTCCAGTGGATCGGCAGGATGCAGCGCTTGCGTACAACGAGACCGTCCTATTGCTCTCGCACATCGCCAGTCTCGTACTTCCATGAAATGAGCGACGTCGAGATCTAAGCCCTCGGACCTGCTTGGGCTTAGGGACTACCGAAGGTTCTTCGGCCGGAACCCAGTGGGTTCACGTGGATCCACCAGGGTTCGTCACGATCGGCAAGTGTGGCCGATCTGCTTCGCAGCAGCGGCTCGCACAGAGGGCTGGCGCATTGCGGATGAAGGCCCGCACGGGTCGGGTCACGCCCCTGCGACAGCCCGGGTCAGCCAAACGAGGAGAAGGCCGACATATCGACGCCGGGGACCACCGTTACGGGCGTCGACCTGTCGCGAATTCTAGCTCAGGTCAAACCCATGCGCCGGACCGGGAAGTTCCTCAGGTACTCTTCGGCAGGCTCGTATTTCCCGAGCTTGTTGCCCTTGGTCTCATACCAGCCGATGAGGAAGCTGTTGCAGGACCAGCACAGCAAACCCCGGATGCATTTGCCGCACATCTCGTCTTCGCTGGGGCACTGCTTGCAGGCGTGGTCGTGGTCGAGGTGAAGACCGACGTCGCCTCGGTGTTCGTCTTTGCAGATGGCGCACCGGTACTCCTGGAAGACGAACAGGCGAGCGATGTCCCCGAGCGTGCGATTGAACTTCTTGGCACGGGTCACCATCCCCGAGCACAGACGGCACCGCGACCGTGGCATTCCCTCGCGCTTGCCGCTTCCGTCGATCGTGAAGTTCGCCAGCGGCAGTTCCTGCTGGCACAGGCTGCACCAGCTCACACCACGTGCGCGCATTTCAGCGGCTCTGGCCGTACTCACTTGCAGGACCAGCGGAGCCAGCGGGCGTCCATCTAGGTCCACCAGCAGGTGCGAGGCACACAGACCCTCGTCCTCGGCCGCCTTGCGGCATCCACCCTGGAATGAACACATCCCATCGCCAGCGGGCAGCGGAGCCAGAACGGTCACGGCGCGCTGCTCCTTCACCTGGTAGTAGTGGGTGCGACACATCATCAACGCCCAAACCGGCCGAGGGCATCCGGCTACGGCAGTACACGCTGCGTTGTCTGGGATGAGACGGCTGTTGATCGGATGTAGCTCAATGCCCCGTCGGCTCTGCTGATAGTGCGCGTTGCATAGGCCCCGGGCGTAGAGAGGCTCGAAGCACTCGCCGAATTCGCAGGGCCCGTCCGCCTGGCGACGCTGCCCCTCCGGCTCGAACTCCCCGTGCCGGCGGTTGTTGTCGTAGTGGCGTCGGCATAGGCCTAGCGTCGCGGCATCCTCGGGACAGCTGGGAGCCTGGCAGGGGCCACCGGCCGGAGAACGCTGCCGCTCCATGCGCCCGGTGCGGCGCTGGCGGTCGTAGTGCTCCTGGCACATGCCGCCGGACCGCGCCGGCCTGTCGCAGTGCATGCATGTCGAATCCGGGTCCCCCCAAGGACGCAACGCCTCCAACCGGCCGTGTCGGCGCAGCAGCTTGTAGTGCCGGTGGCAGAAGCCGCGGGTAGTTGCAGGCTGCGTGCACGGATCATCGGGGAACTGACACCTCCCTTCCGTGCTGCCGTCACTCTCCATATAGATTCTCCCTACTGTTTGCGTCTAGTGAAGTTGCGAGTAACTGTGACATGGAAACTGCGGAGTAAGCAAGTCCCCTGCTACGTCAGGCCGCACCAGCGAGATCGGTTGCCTCGGAGAACGCCGACGCCGCGTTCAGCGGGTCGGTCCCGAGGAGTCGCAGTCGGTGTGGATTGCCTGCGCAGCGGGCCTCGGTGGCCAGGCTCGCGCGGGCGGAGTGGCTGGTGAGCCGGGTGGCGACGCCGGCACGTTCGGCGGCGCGGGTGATGACGCCTCTGACTGCCTGGCCGGACATCGGCCCGAAGACGCGGCCGTGCCGGTCGATGCGCAGGAACGCCGCGCCGTATTCGATGCCGCCGACCCCGGTCGCCGCGCCCTGATACGGCTCGACATAGGGGGGTGGTTGTGCGATTCGACCTTGAAAGGTGACGGCTAGGTCCTCGCCGACGTCCACGACGCCGGCGTTCTCACCGGGGCCGACCAGCAGCGCGGCGGTCTTCGTGGCCTTCCACGCCTTCCAGGCGCGGACCGGGCAGGTGGGCGGGTTGGAGCCGTAGGACACGGCGACGGTGCGTGGCTTGGCCTTGGACACCCGCAGCTCGACCACTAGGCCGTTGGGGTCCTCGGCGATGTCGGCGTCGCCGAGGCTGGCGAGTTCGGAGCGGCGGGCGGCGACGGCGACGGCCAGGAGGATCAGGGCCCGGTCGCGCAGGCCTGCGAGGTCCGTCCCGCAGGTGGTGCACATCGCCCGAAGGTCGGCGGCGGCAGCGGGGCGGCCTGGCCGCGGTCGCGGGACGGCTGCCGGTACTCAGCGACCGTGCGGAGGTAGTCCTTGAGCATCTCCCGGGCCAGGCGGACGTGCTCGGGTCTACGTCGACGCCGTGCTCACGGCGCAGGATGACGGTGACGCCCGGTCAGTCGGCGGTCGATCATGGACGGCGCGGCACCGGCCCTCCACAGCCAGGCGATGAACGCGCGCAGGATGCCGCGGCTGGCATTGATGAGCGGAACTTCATGTGCGGCCGTAAACACCTTCCAGTCCCCCGCGTACCCGCGCGCGGTGTTGGCCGGGCGCAGCTGCGCGGCGTGCGAGTCGGAGACCGTGTCCAACTGTCAGCGCTCACGTAATTCGGCTCTGGCGACGATCACGTGACGTCGTGGGGATTGCGATCGCCATGTCTACGGCGACCTCACATCGACCAGCGGCACAGTATCTGCGGCCCGTGGCATCGTCACGTAACCGTTGACAGAGCCCGTAAATCACCGGTGAGAAGTCCTGGCGCCGGCAGGCCACCGCTGCCCCCGGACAGGGCCCGGAAGGTGATCGCCGCCCGCCGTGCGCTTCAGGCGGTCGAGCATGTCCTGCATCGGGCCCGAGGCGATCCGAACAAGGGTGCGGTTCCCAAGGACAACAGCACCGGTCCCTGCTCACGGAGCATGCCCGCCAGGACCGGCGGCATCATGCAGGGCTGCAACCTGCAGGCGCTGGCCGAATGTCGAAGAAGCGACCGAAGTTGCGGATCAGGCACACCCAGGATCCGACTTCACTCGCGGGACCGTCCACGACCCTGGCCGGCACCATCAGGATATTGACGAAGGTAGGTCCCGCCGGGATGTGGAATGCTGACGCCTGCGAAATGCCGCACATATCTCGGGGCAGGCGCCGGGAATACCCGGCGACGACCGATTGGGGATGTAGGTGCCTGAGTCGTCACAGGGTCCGATACGGATCGGGATCATGCCGCCGAACGTCAGCATCGATCTCCGCAGCCTGATGGTAATGACCCGGTTCCTGGCCTCGACCAAGGGCCCGTTCGTGATAGTCGGCCGCGACAGCGGGCTCGCCCTCGACACGGCGTGGCGCCACGACGACGAACATCCGATCCTGTGGCCGGTCCACGGCGAGCCGCATCAGCTGTGGCGCTTCCGGCGGACGACCCACCCCGGCCAGTTCCTGATCGTCTCGGAGGAAAACGGATTGGCACTGGACGCCCGGCGGGGAGGTGACGATGGCCGCTGGCCGAAGATGCGGGCTTGCCATGGCGAGGCGCACCAGCGCTGGCGGCTGCTCCCCGTCAAGGAGCGGGCAGCGTGGGTGATCGAGTCCATCCGGACGCGTGAAGTGCTGCACAAGCCGACCGCTGCGATGGCGGAGAGCCGCACCTCGCCGACCATGCGGCGTCCGGACGGCCGCACCAATCAGCAATGGCTGATCATGAATCCGTTCCGGGGACCGTCGTGACGTGTCGGCGTTCACGTTTTTCGGCTCTGGCGACGATCACGTGACGTCGTGGGGATTGCGATCGCCATATCTACGGCGACCTCACATCGACCAGCGGCACAGTATCTGCGGCCCGTGGCATCGTCACGTAACCGTTGACAGAGCCGAATTACGTGAGCGTCCACACCAACTCCACCGTGGAGAAGAAGTTCTCCTCCAAGGCCTTCGCCTAGTTCTCGGGCATGTGCTCGATCGCGCCCTCGATGATGCGGAAGTCGTCCGGGTCGGCGATGCTCACGTCTTCCGGATCGGGCAGGCGTGGCTGCGGGACGGGAGGCGGCATCTTCTCTGCCGAATCGGTGCTGTCGTGCATGTTGCCGACGATGGCGATCTTGTCGGTGGGGTTGCGGGGGTTGGAGCCGAGGGAGTAGTTCACCGTTGTGGAGGCGGTGTCGGGAGGGGGTGCGACGGCTGTTCCTGACTCACGATATGTGAGCTTGTCGTGTGCCAGAGCATTCCGAACCACCTTTCGGGGTTCAGCGACGGGTCTGACTCGCTACGTGAGCTATCGCGGCACCGCCAGAGCCTTTCGGAGAGCACATACGTCGTAGAGCGCGCTGCGACTTGCCTGACCACCGCCGCGAATTCGCGTGCAGGCGCGGCTCGCACTAAATGAAGACTTCCGCCCCTTCCCCGGTTTCCATGGCTCAACGCCTTCAACGTGTTGATACGCTTTGATGCGTTTTGGTGTAGTGGGCTGGCCGGCGCGTTAGCATCACAGGGGTGTGATTCAGCCTGCTTGCCTGGGGGTGTGTGTGGTGGTCGGTGCGGAGCTGGTAGTGGGGTACCTATTCGCCTGGCTGGTTGGGAAGGGGAAGCGGGCGGCGCGGCAGGCCGACGCGCAGGTGGATAAGGCCCTGGACGCCGCGGTTGACCGGCTCGGGGGGAAGCTGCACGAGCTCGTGGCGGGCAAGCTCGTCGGCGACACTGCGCTGGCGCGGCTGGACGAGGAGGCCGGTCAGGGCGCCATAGAGCCCTCGGCGCGCACACGAGCGCGCGTGGCTTTGGCAATCGAGGACGCCTTGGAGTCGGATGTGAGCTTCGGCGAGGCGGTCGAGGAACTCGTGCGCCGGTTGCAGACGGCTCAGGGCGTGACGATTGTGGCCGCTGGCGGGGTCGCCGTGCAGGGCGACGTCCGGGTGTCAGCGGGCCCGGAGGGGTTCGCGATCGGCGCGGCCGGCTCGGTGCAGGTGGTGTTTCAGCGTCGGGTGGCAACCGGGCAGGCTGTGCGGTTGGACCCACGACCGGGTCGGGTGGCCGGGCGCGAGCAGCTGATATCGCAGATACATGCTCACCTGGGAGCCGCTCAAGAGGTCGGGACTGTGGCCCTGTGCGGGCTGGGCGGGGTCGGCAAGACAACCGCGGCTCTTGAATACGCCTACCGGCAGCTGCAGCATTACCAGGTGGTGTGGTTCTTCCACGCCGAGCAGGCCACCGGTTTGTTGGCGCAATTCCATGAGCTGGCGCAGGTGCTCGACGCCGGAGAAGGCGATCCGGTGGCAGCAGTGCACGCGGCGCTGGCCGCTCACCCAGGGCGCTGGCTCCTGGTCCTCGACAACGTGAAAGACCATGCGGCAGCGCGGCGCTGGCTGCCTGCCAAGGGCGCCGGGCACGTGCTAGTGACGACTCAGGATGGGCACTGGCCCAGCGAGCAGGCGGTGGAGGTCACCGCACTCGATGCCGAAGACGCGGCCGGATTGCTGCTGGACCGCACGATGTCCACGGACCGGGAGTCGGCGCGCGCGATCGCGGACGAGTTGGGACTGCTGCCGCTGGCCTTGGAACAGGCGGCAGCGTTCATCGAGACCACGGGGCGCAGCCTGGACGAATATCTAGGCTTGTTGAGCGCGAACCGTGCTGCCGTGCTTGCACGCTCAGCCCCGGCCTCGCACGCAGCACCTGTGGTGGCCACGTGGTCGCTGGCCCTGACGGAGCTGGAGGCCACCAGTTCGGAGTCGCTGACGCTCCTGCGGATTATCGCCTTCCTCGCGCCGGAGGACATTCCGTTCCGGCTGTTGCTTCCGGAAGGTCTTGAGCTGCGTCTTGGTGGCCCGGACGGAGATCTCGATGAGATTCTCACGCAGGTGCGGGCGCTCTGCAGTGGGCCTTTGACGCTGGACGACGCGGTGGCTGGGCTGCGACGGTACAGCTTGATCGGGCCGCCGGGGGCGACGTTCAGCGTGCACCGGCTGGTGCAGGCCGTTACTCGCGACCAGCTCCGTCCACAGGATCTACGGGCGTGGCGGGCGGTGGCCACGGCGTTGGTCGAATCCGCAGTTCCGCAGGATATTGCGACGCCTATGATGTGGCGCGTGTGCCGGCTGCTGTTCACGCACGCTCAGCTGGTCGGTGACCCGTTTGGGGCGCCAGTCTGGCGCCTGGCCTCTGCCCTGGGAGAGAGCGGCGACTACACGACCGCCCGCACTTGGTGGCAAAGCCTTGCGAAGGCCCACGAGAGCCAGCGCGGGATCGAACACCCCGACACACTGACGGCCCGGTCCAACTTCGCCCATTGGACGGGGGAGGCAGGTGGTGTGCTCGATGCGCGTGATCTGCTGCGGGAACTGGTGCCACTGTTTGGCCGCGTCTTGGGGCCCGAACACCCCGACACCTTGACAGCTCAGGCCAGACTCGCTGCCTACACTGGAAAGGCCGGTGACGCCGTGGCCGCACGCGATCTCTTCCGGCAGGTGCTTCCGGTACGGGAGCGCGTCTTGGGCGCCGAACACCCCAAGACGCTGCACATGAGGTCCAACTTCGCCCTTTGGACCGGGGAGGTCGGCGGAGTGGTGGAGGCGCGTGATCAGTTACGAGACCTGCTGCCCGTGCTTGAACGCGTCTCCGGGCCCGAACACCCCGACACGCTCACCGCTATGGGCAGACTTGCCTTCTACACCGGGCTGGCCGGCGATGCGGTGGCGGCACGTGATCTCTATTCGAAGCTGGCGCCGATGCTCGAGCGTGTGCTGGGGGTCGAACACCCCAGGACTTTGCACATCCGCTCCAGTCTCGCTCGGTGGACTGGTGAGGCAGGCGATCCGGCAACTGCGCGTGACCTGCTGGGGGAGCTGCTTCCGATGCGTGAACATATATCCGGACCCGAGCACCCCGACTCTTTGAACACCCGCGCGAACCTCGCCTATTGGACCGGGGAAGCAGGCGATGCCGCGACCGCCCGCGACATGTTTCGCGAGTTGATTCCAGTACTAGAGTCCGTCTCGGGGCCCGAACATCCCAACACCCGGACGGCTAGATCCAACGTCGCCTACTGGACGCAGAGGGTTGATATCCAACGGAGCAAGCCCGAAGCTCAGTAGGACTAGTGACACAGGACCCTGGGTCCGCCTTCGCGGATTCGGGGCCCGCCGGATAACCGATCATTCAGAGCGGCCCCGTAGCTGTCCTCCTGCGCTAGTCCCGGTGGGCAGAGCTTCTTGCTTCGTGAAGCTTGTCCCATCGGTCATGCGCTGTTCGACGCTGCGAGCGCAATTGGGCCAAGACTGAATTTGTGTCATCCGGCATATCGGCGGTGTGGAGGTCGTCACGAAGCGCTAGCCTCGCGCGTTCACCAAGAACATCGAAGGCTGACCCCCGAAACGAGGAAGTGCTCCGCCACCTGGGATGATCTTGATTGCGAAGTCGAGATCGTCCAGAGAACCGGAGCACTTGCCAGGTGAAGACT
>NZ_JAAFZA010000429.1 GCF_015356865.1 Catenulispora pinisilvae | reverse complement strand
CGGCACTCCGATGATCATGAGCCTAGAGAACTCCATGATCTCCCAGCGCCGTGCTCGTTCGTCACTCCAGACCCGCCAGTCACAACCACCTCAAACCCGGTCGAGACCTAAACACTCCGGGGCCCTGCCCACGAAGCCGCCCGGCACCGTCGGCAGTAGTAGGCGCGATCGGCCAAACGTCCAGCGTATAGCCGAGTCTCTGAGCCCACACCACGTGCGCGATCGGCCGCGGCGGGACCCGGACCAGCTCCCAGCGCTGGATCGAGTCCCGGCTGACGCCGACCAGCCGGCCCAGTTCCCCCTGCCCCATCCCCAAGGCCAACCTTCGGTTCCGCAACGGGACGGCCAGGCGCCGGCGCTCGAAGATCTCCCACAGCTCCCCGGGCCGAGGCCGCGATGGGCCGACCCGCAGATTGCCGTCCCGGCCGACGATCACCAGGCGCCGGCCGAGCGCGCGCGACCACAGGATCAGATGCCCCAGGGTCGGCTCTATCGCCCCGGTCTCCCACTCCGAAATCGCCCGGCCCCGAACCGGCAGGCCCACCGACAGGGCGTTCTGTGACGTCCCGGCCTCCAGGCGGGCGGACCGCAGGCCGGCGACGATCCGCCGGAAGGTCCGCTCCGCCGCATAGTCAGCACACAGCGCCATCAACGCTTCCCGCCGTCGTCAGTCGTCATGCCGACCCCTCTTTTCGCACCCACCTGAGAGGGGAGCCCGGCGGCCGGGCCGCCGGGCTCGGGTATCGCCGGGGCCTCATCAAACGCGATCTCGGCCCAGACCGAGCGGGCCGTCTCGTCGCCATCCGTGCCCCAGCGGGCCGAGAGCGTGGCGACGATGGTCAATCCACGCCCGGCCTCGTCGTCCTCGTACGGGGTGCGGATTGCCGGGATCGAGGGCCCGCCCTGGTCGTCGACCCGGACCCGGCAGCGGTCGCTGAACCGCGCCAGCCGCACGACGAACTCCCCTCCGGGCTCGCCGCTGGCGGTGTGCTTGATCGCGTTGCCAGCCAACTCGTCAGCGACCAGCGCCACCATGTGTGCCGCGTCGCAGTCCCCGAGCACGGCGAAGGAAAAGAGGCGGACCTCGGCCAAGCACTCGGACCGGCCGGGAAACTCCTTCGACCAGATCTCCACAGCTCACCCACCGCCTTTGGCGGGCCGGTCGGTGGTCCACCGGCACCGGATCAACGTCTCGGTGTGCTCGGCCACCAGCAGCGCCGCCGTGCCGGGGTTGCGGTCGGTCTCGTGCATCACCAGGCAGGCCAGCGAGGTCTGCACACCCCGGTGGTAGCCATGCCACTCGCCCTGATCGCGCCGCGCCTCATGACCGGTGCGGAAGTACTCCCCAGCGTCAAAGGTCAACGTCGCGGCCAGTCCCAGCAGCGCGAAATAGCTGCTGGAGTGACCCGCGGACAGCAGTTGGCGCCGGAACTCGGTCTCGGCGGGCGTCACAGCGATCCCGAACATCGTCGGCACCTGCCCGAGGATCCGGGCATCGCTGTGCTCGGTCAGAAGGGCCCTGATATCCTCGAGCCGCCTCATGCGGAACCCGCCGATATCCCGAAGCCGCTAGACGCGGCTACAATCCGAACTGACGGCTCGGATTGCCTGCGGCCCTCGCCGAAGGTATAGCTGGGCTCTTCCACACCACCGGGCCGAGCTTGAGCGTGCCAGGGCTCGGTGACCCCGCGCACTACACACTGCTGAGGGCTGGCCACGGTAGCGGGCTGGTTTTGGGTATCCATAGGTGCCTCGTTGCGGAATCGAAACTGGTCGGGAAGATGTCCGGCTATCGAGCACGCCGTACTTGGGCGGGCGCGGGGGCGATCGGCAGTACCGTGTCGCCGTCGGCGGCTGATTACGCTTCGGCCAGAGCTGCTGGAACGCTCGGGCGACGACTCATTGGCGCTGCTCCTTCGCATGTCAGGGAACCGTTCGACCTGAAGCTAAGGCAGCGTGCGCGACCCGGCGGCTACAAAATGTGTCCGTTGATACGCTGGATGCACGGCAGCATTACTTGGCGTGACGGGAACCCCGATGAGCAACCGCACCGGTGAGCGGGTCAGGTACTGGCGCATACGACGCGGACTCGACCGGGCGACCTTCGCTTCCCGCGTCGATCGGTCGCCGTCCTGGGTCAAGGCCATCGAGAACGGCCAGCGCGAGCTCACACGCCTGCCGTTGCTGGAGCGCGTCGCGCAGGCGCTCGGGGTTACCGTCGAAGCTCTCACCGATCCTGCGGAAGCCGAGCGAGCGACCCGCGCCCCGGACGCGGCGGAGATCGCCGCGATCACTGGTGCCTTGGAGCACTACGAGGTGATACTCGGAGCACCAGTAAATGCTCTTGAACATCCCCAGTCAGCCAACCTCGCCAAAAGAGTGAACTTCCTCGACGAAGCCTTCCTGGCCTCGCGGTTCTCCAGCATCGGACGAGACCTACCCAAGTTGTTGATCGAGGCACAGCGCGCGGCGAAGGAACAGCCAGGCGCGGAGTCCATCCGGGTGCTCGTCAAGGTGTATCGGATCGCGAGCTCGACCTTGCTGAAACTCGGCGCCGATCAGACTGCGTGGCTGGCCGCCGACCGAGCGATGGTCGCCGCCCAGACCACGGACGACCTGTACACCCTCGCCCGCGCAACTCGCTCGGTGTCGCGCGCCATGACCAACCTCGGGCGTACCGAAGCCGCGCTGGACGCTCTGTTAGCGATGGCTACGCAGATGCAGCCCGAGGTCGCCACGTCGACTCTCGAAGTTGCGGCGATGTACGGCATGGTGCTGCTCGCGGCAGAGATCGCGGCAGCGAAGTACGGCGACGCACACACCGCGTCGGCGATGCACAACGAAGCGAGCAAAGTCGCGCAGTGGCGCTTCGCGTCTGACGCGAGCGACAAGGAGACAGCGTTCGGGCCGACCAACGTCGATCTGCACTGGGTGTCGTCTCTGGTCCGTCTCGGTCGCCCAGACGAGGCGGTGCAGTACGCAGAAGGTATCGACCGCGCCGCTGTGGCGCTGCTGCCGCGCGAGCGACGCGGGACGTTCGGCATCGATCTCGCGTTGGCCCACCACCAACTCGGCCGATACGCCGAGGCGGAGACTGTGCTGCTGGCCGCCGAGCGGATCGCGCCAGAAGAGGCGAGGTGCCGGCCCGGGAGTAAGACGCTGATCGCTAATCTGATCAACGCCCCGAGCCGCAACCCGAGTACCGAGATGCGCGCTCTCGCCCGCCGTGCTGGAGTGCAAGCGTGACCCGAGTCCTTTACGTGATCCCTTGTGCGGCAGGTCCTGCCCCGATGGTTGACCGGCTGGTGAAGCTGGCGCGGGCCGGCGGGTGGGATGTGTGGCTGGCCCCGACCCCGAGCGCCATGGACTTCCTCGACGTGCCCGGGTTGGAGTCGCTGACCGGCCACCCGATTCGGGCCCGATACCGGCGGCCGGGCGAACCCGGGAAGCTGCCGCCGGCGAATGCGGTGATCGTCGCGCCCGCGACCTACAACACGATCAACAAGTGGGCGGCGGGCATCGCGGATACGCACGCCCTGGGGTTGCTGGCGGAGCTGACGCCGTCCGGTATCCCGATCGCCGTACTGCCCTTCGTCAACGCTTCCCTCGCAGCAAACCGGGTGTTCGGGCGATCGGTGGATTCCCTGCGGGAGGAGGGTGTCACGGTGCTCGTCGGCAACGGCGGGTTCGTGCCACATCCGGCAGGGACCGGTGGCGGTCGGCTAGAGACGTACCCGTGGGAACTGGCGCTTGAGGCTGTTGGGGACACTCACTAGCGTGAGCGAGTGGCATATGAGTTCGCGGTGGCAGGATGACTTCGGCGGCCATTCGAGGTGTTCGCGGATCGCGCCTTTCCACCGAGGCCGCCCTCGGCGTCAAGCAGGCCGTCAGCACTGAGCCGCCGGTACCGACCCACGGATCTGGGCACGAGCAAGCTCGAACCCTGCCCGGCCGCCCTTCTTGATGGCGGTCGGAGCAGCCTGGGGCGCAGCATCGGAACAATCACCGCACAGCCCCTGAGCTCGCATAGGAACTCGGCATTCAGCGCATTCGTGCCAAGTGACACGAGGTGCCGGCTTCGACGGCTCGGGCGGCATCTTCACCGTGAGCCGGTGCCGGACCAGAGCGGCAGCCTGATGCACTCGCGGCGGAAGCCCCGATGTCAGAGCACTGGTCACGTGGCTGGGCGTCGCGCCTCTCGCCAGCCAGCGATCAACAAGCGCTGCCAGCCTTCCAGCCTCATCCGCGGCGAGATGAAGGCGCGGCTCGTCTTTGCCCACCTGCGTGAGCAGGGAGAAAGCTCTTGATAATTC
>NZ_JAAFZA010000428.1 GCF_015356865.1 Catenulispora pinisilvae | reverse complement strand
TCCGCGCTCTGGCCGGCCTCGGCTTCGCCTTCACCCCCGCTGAACAACCACTGCGCACCCCGGACCGCCTCACCGCCGCCCTCGGCCACTAGATCAAGTCAGCGTGTTAATGAAATGCGCCCCCAGGCTGGCCGGGTTTTCACATCCATGCTGATCGTCACGCGTTCGGGCGTGTCGAGCAGCGGTGGACCGAGGAAGATCCCCTACACCACACCGGCAGCCGCACTACTGACCCGTGCCCTCGTACCCTACGGTTGCCTTTCTTCCGGTCGGTTTTCGGTTCGTTCCCCTCGGTCGCGTCGGCAGGGCTTTGCCTACAGTGCCGGTTCTCGGGAGTCAAGTTCGCGCTGTACGCAGCCGCCGCCTGCCCGCTTTCCGTAAGGGCGCGGACTTTACTCCCGGGGTTCGGCGCTGTACCCCTTGGGGCTGACGACGCGACCGTGGGGAACGAACCGCACCACCTCACCAACCGCCGCCGCAGGGCCCTGACCCGGCCACCCTATGGAACCGCGCCAGTTCCCCGAGGGAGCCGAGAGCCCCCGCCGGAGGCGCCGGCTTTTCACCACAGCTCTTGATCTTGCTCTTGACTGTGATCTGGCTGTTGATCTGGTTCTTGTTGCGACTTGCGGGAGCTGAAGAGGCCTGAGGTGCGGCGGGGTCGTGAACACGAAAACCGGCAGCCGACAAACACACCCACCGCCCCGAACCCCGAACCGGCAAAACTATTACCGAAGGCCGTAAAAAGCTTTATAGCCGACAAACTGACCGCAACCCGGCTCGCAAACTCTAGCCCTTCAAAAAGCCCCGAACCCCGAGCGTCCCAAAGCCCGTCCAGCCCGTCCAGCCCGGCCGCCCCGCCACCGCCCCCGTCACAAGCCCCCTGGCGGCCTCGTCACCCCGCCACCGCCCCCGGAGTCCCGGAACGCGCTGAACGCCCGCCAAGGCGCTCCTTAAGCGCCGCCAGAGCAGCAACCAACACCAGCCCCCCGGCGAAGAACGCCAGCGGGATCCGATCGCCGCCGACGTAGTACGGACGCTGCGATGCCAGGATCAGGTCCGGGCCGATGGCCGCGACCGCCACCACTGCCAGCGCCACCGGCCGCACCGACGACCGGTATCCGAGGACGCCGACGGCGGCCATCGCGAGCGCGGCCAGGACCATGGCGTGCCGGTTCTCGGTCTGGCCCCAGCCCTGCAGGACCTCGAACATCCGGATCGGCAATCTGCTCTCCGGGCTGGATGGCAGTGTCTTCTGCCCCTCGTACACCACGGCACCCAGGCCGAGCACGACCGCCGTCGCGAGCAGGCCCGGGACGAGCGCGCGGCGGGCGTGGGCGCCCCGGACCGCGAACAGCGCCGCGGTGACGATGCCGGCCAGCACCGTCTCCTCGTGCAGTGCCAGCTCCATCCCGTCGGTCAGGTATGCCGATGCCAGGAACATCGTCAAGGCCAAGATCCGGGCCGTTCGCCACCAGCCGAGGGTGATCAGGCCCAGTACCGCCGACCAGCAGGCCGGGATCTCGTACGGGAGGATGTCGAGTCGGTGGCGGGGGCCGAGCGTGAACACCGACGGGTCCGACCAGGTCCAGGTGATCGCCGGGTTGGACCGGGCGTTCGCGACGATCAGCGCCAGTTGGGTGAGGCCGACGAACGCCAACAGCGTGGTCCCGGTCAGGGCCACGGTTCGCACCATCTCACCGGTTCGGGTGGTCACCAGGGCACCGTCGGCGGCGCGGCCCAGCCGGGCCCGCACCCCGAGCCGGGCCAGGCTCAGCACCTCACGGAGTTCGGGGCGCGTGCGTCCTTCCTCGGAGCCGTCCATCAGGGTGCTGAGGAGTTCTTCTCCGCGGGCTTCCCTATAGGACTTCGGCAGTATCCGCAGAAGCCTCCTATAGCGCCGCTCCAACCGCTCGCCGCTCATGCCGTCCCTCCCCCTCCCAGGGCGGCGCGGGGCGCCCCCCGCTTCTTCAGCCGCTCCAGCGCCACCGAGGCCTGCCGCACCAGGCGCTCCGCGTCGTCGGCGAGCACCTGCGCGCCGACGTCGGTGAGGCGGTAGTAGCGGCGCAGGCGGCCCGAGACCGTCTCCTCCCGGTCCAGGACCAGCAGGCCCTCGCCGGACAGCCGGTCCAGTGCGCCGTAGAGGGTGCCCACGCGCAAGCTGGTCCGGCCGTCCGACAGGCGGGCGACCTCCTGGATGATCCCGTATCCGTGCAGCGGTCCGTCGACCAGCGCGGTCAAAATCTGGAAGGTCTGCTCCGTCCGGCTACTCGATGAACTCATGGTCGATATATATCGTCCCTCGATCTATCGGCACAAGCCCCGCGGCCAGATCGGCCGCGCCGCCGACCAGGACCACGGTGCGTACTCCGAGGCCGGCCAGTTCGTCGAGCAGCGAGGCCTCGTCGGCCAGGACGACCGCCACCGGCCCTACGGCACCGGCGGCACCGACCCGCGGGCCGGGCACCAGTTCTTCGGCCAGCCCGGCCGCTGGAGCCCCGGCTATCGGAGCCCCGGCCACCGGAGCGTCCGGCAACTCGGGCCCGAGCAGCACCCCCGATTCCGACCGCGCCACCCGGCGCGGCACCGGCAGCACCGCCCCCCTGGTGAACAGCTGGATCCAGCCGGGCACGTCGGCGGACTTCACCTGCACCCGGACCTGCTCGAAAGCCGCGGCGTCCAGGCCGCCGTAGCCGTGGCGCAGCACTCCGTCGTGCACGCCCTCGGACACGATCAGCCCCACGGCCGCCGTGCTGTGCTCCATCGCCTCGCGCAGCGGCCCGGCGTCGACCAGGCGGAAGGCCAGGTTGACGTCGTAACCGGCGTAGCCGTGCGCGTCGTGGTGCACCTCTCCGGCGTGCACCACCACCCGCAGCCGGAACCGCTGGCGCGGTGTGCGCCCGTCGTTGCCGTGCTCCAGCAGTTCGGCCAGCCGGGCCGGCATCCGGCCGAGCAGCAGCACCTTGGAGACCTCGGCGGAGACGAAGATCAGCACGCCGTCGCCGCGGTCCTCCCGGACGGTCTGCCGCCACGGGATTCCGGAATCCTCGAATGCGTCGCGCAGGGTGTCGTAAAGCGCGGCGCGAATAGCGAGTTGATCGACGTTGTCCCTGTCCGGTCGCGTGAACGAGACCACGTCCACGACGACGATCGACCGGTGGGTCGGCAGATTGGTGACGGCTTGCGGATTGAGTTGGTGGCTGATCGGCTGCGCATACCGCCCGTGCCACTGACGCGGTGTCCTACCAGCGCGACTACGTGGTTCCAACGGCGTATTCATGAGAACAGGCCCTTGATGACGACCCTCCGTGCCCCCCGACATGTATCGCAAGGTACTCCGATGCGCGAGATCTCCGCACCAGCTATTTTACTAGTGCGGAAACGGATCCGTTCGGCATTAAAGCTATCGCCCGGCACTGACAAAAACCGGTCCCCCGGTACCCGCACATGCTGTTTCACGAAGCCACAAGTACGCATAACGAACTTGGCCCCCGGGCCCGCGGTCGGCCCGACGCTCTGCGGCCGGCCGCAGAGCGTTGTCAGATAGTTATCAGGCGGCGACTGGCCATCACCCGGCGACGCGACCGTTCTGCGCGACCACGCGCAGGGCCTTCTCGTCGAGCACGAGGATGCGCTGGCGCGCGCTGCGGATGACTCCCGCCTCGCGCAGCGTCCGCAGGGAGCGCGCCAGGGCCGGCACGCTGACCCCGGCCCAGCAGGCGATCTCCTCCTGGGTGAACACCGGCCGGTCCTGCCCGGCGCCGGCGTAGGAGTGGATCTCCAGCAGCTTGTCGGCGACCGCGCCGAGGGCGACGGAGCCGTGCAGCTGGGTGCGGTGGCGGTCGGCGTCGTGGAGGCGGTCGGCGAGGGTGCGGAAGAGGGCCCGGGCTATGGAGGGAGTGCGCTCCGCGAGGTCCAGGAAGGCCTCTCCGCTCATCCCGCGGGCCTCGACGGTGCTGCGGGCCCTGACGGTCGCGCTACGCGGCCGCTCGGACAGGCTGGCCAACTCCCCCACCACATCGCCGGGGCCGCGGACCGCGAGGATCCGGGTGGCCCCGCCGGTGCTGTGCTGGATCACCGAGACCCACCCGGACTGGATGAAGAACACCCGGTGGGTGTCCTCCCCCTCGCCGGTCAGCGAATCCCCGGGCCGGAACACCTGATAGACGGTCCGCGAACGGATCTCCTCGGCTGCCATAGCGTCGAGGAGATCCCAGAAGCGCCACTCGTCTTCGTCGTCAACCGCCATTCCCCGCAAACTAGCCGAGCACAGCCGGTAGGCAAAGCTCGGGTCCAGAGGAATGGCGGTTTCCGCGCAGACGACTGTGTCCCCCGTGTCCCCGTCTCTTATACACA
>NZ_JAAFZA010000427.1 GCF_015356865.1 Catenulispora pinisilvae | reverse complement strand
CCTCCGGGCCCCGCGGCCCCGCTCCCCGCCTCACCCGGAGGTGACGGACGGGGACATCCCGTTGGGGGCGAGCAGCCGCGGCGCGCCGGTGCCGTCGGCGGGCACAGCGTACAGGTCGCTACCGGGGTCGTCGTCGTGCGGGACCGCGTACATGACGGTGTCGTCGTCCAGCCACGCCGCCTGGTCATCGACGCTGCGGGTCTCGGCCAGCGGGGTCTCCTGCATGGTGGCCAGGTTCAGCACGGTGAAGCGCCAGGGATGCCGGATGTCGTCGGAGACACGCTTCTTGAAGACCAGGCGGGTACCGTCCGGGGACAACGAGGGGCATTCCACGTTCTCTCTCAGAGAGGTCAGCGTCCGCGCCTTGAAGTCGCCCTTCATGAGCCACGTATTACCGTTGCTGCCCATCGTGGCGTAGAAGGTGTTGTCGTCGGCGGTGAAGGTGACACCCCAGATGTTGATGTCGACCGCCTTATAGAGCTTCCCGTCCACGTAGGAGTTGAAGTTCTCTAGAGAGTCGACGTACGTCCCCGTCTTAAGGTCCAGGACCGATGCGCGGGTAGAGGCGCCGGGCTGCGTATAGGAGTCTCCTGTAACGAAGGTCGTCCATGCGGCCATACGACCGTCTACAGACAGCCGCGCACGGTTCGGCGTACCAGTGATCGCGAGCTTCTTGATCTGCTTGAAAGAACTGTTGTAGATCTCCGCATAGGGCTGGCTGATGAGGCTGCCCTCGGACTGAAGGCAGAGCAGTACGCCGGAAGCCGTATAGGACCGCTCGCACTGAACGCTGGAAACCATCGGCACCGCGTTCGACGCCGCCCCGATGGGGAGCTCCACGACCTTGCCGAAGTCCGGACCCTGCACCATCGACCGGTATGTCAGCTGCCCGGCGGCAACGGTGAACCCGCCGCTGATGCCGGCCCGCTTCGTCGAGCGCCCCAGGAAGGCGGTCACCCCGGCCGCCACCGCGACCACCAACAACACCGCGATGGAGGAGATCAGGATCTTGGCCCGGTTGTCGCGGGGCAGCTCCGCCCGGGCCTCAGCCATCGGAGCTGTCCTTCCAGGGCGACACCAGGAGCGTGGAGACGGTGATCGCGACGGCCATGGCGCCGGAGAACCAGAGCATGACGGTCTTGGGATCGGTGTGCGACCACGCGACACCGAACGCGACGGACGACACGAACCCGGCGACCGCACCGATCGACTGCATCACCGCGAGCCCGGAGGTACGCAGCGCGGCCGGGATGCGCGGGCCGCAATAGGCCATCAGTACGCCGTCAGTGGCCGCGTAGGCGATGCCGGGGAGCAGGAGTGCGGAGACCAAAAGGAATCCGTTAGGGACGTTCGTAGCCAGCAACGCATAAGCGATGACCAACAGGAGGTGCCCTACGACGAACACCTTCCAGCGCCCCACGCGGTCCGCGAGGCGGCCCACGGGGATGGCCATGAGGACGAACATGCCCATGGTCCCGGTAGCGAGCAACGCGTACTCGGAAGCGCTGAGAGCCATCCGGTGCTGGAGCGTCAGGTACACGAAGGTGTCGCTCACCCACGCGAGGCCCAAAAGCGCTACAGCGACTCCCGTGCGGATGAACCACACCTGTCGGAGCAGCCCGAAGGCCGCGCGCAGCGACGTCTCTGAGCGTTCCCGCAACTCGTCCTTGTGGTCGGTCACGTAGAGGCAGAACACCACCAGGCCGATGGCGGCGACACAGAAGGAGATGATGAACAGGGCGTCGAACGCTTTACGCTCCGTGCCGAACCTCGTCGTCCACAGCAGGACGAAGGAGGCGATGAGCGGGCCGGTGGCGGCGCCGATGTTGTCGAGCATGCGGTGCACGCCGAACGAGCGGCCCAGGATCTGCGGCGGGGACGACAGGGAGATGAGGGCGTCGCGCGGGGCGGAACGCAGCCCCTTGCCGAAGCGGTCCGCGCTGAGGAGCCCGCTCAGTCCGCCGAAGGAGGGCCCGACGACGGGGAACCCTAGTTTGGTCACCGCCGAGGCGCCGTAGCCGATCCCGGCCAGGAGCTTCTTACGCTGCCAGCGGTCGGACAGGTACGCCGCCGGGATGGCGAGCAGCGCGGGGATGCCGTTGTAGAGGCCGTCCAGGAACCCGATCGCCGTCGGGGTCTCGTGGAGGACGTTGAGCAAGTAGTAGCCGACCACCGCGACCAGCATCTCCGAGGAGACGTCCGTCAGCAGGCTCACAGTGCCCAGCATCTTGACGTTGAACGGGACCCGCTCCCGCGTGCTCCTGGTTTCCTGGATGCGCTTGGCGGTTCTCGATCCCGTCAAATACACGTCGAAACAATAGCGAAAACCCCGCCCGCACAAGGCGGACGGGGCATTTCAGCTCGATGCTGTTACAAAGCGGTGAAACTCAGCTTCCGGACGCTCGGCCCGAAAGCTCAGCTCTGGCCGCCGGACAGCTTCTCGCGCAGCGCGGCCAGGGCCTCGTCGGAGGCCAGGGCACCGCCGGTGCTCTCCTCGACCACACCCGAGGAGTAGGACGAGGGCGCACCCTCGGCGTTCTCCTGGACACCGGCCTCGGCGTCGGCCTTGCGGGCCTCGGCGATCTGCTTCTGGTGCGACTCGTAGCGGGTGTGCGCCTCGGCGTACTGGCCCTCCCACACCTCACGCTGAGCGTCGTAACCCTCGAGCCACTCGCCGGTCTCCGGGTCGAAGCCCTCGGGGTAGATGTAGTTGCCCTGGTCGTCGTAGGTGGCGGCCATGCCGTACAGCGCCGGGTCGAACTGGTCGGTCTCGATGTCGCCGGTCAGGCCCTCGTTGGCCTGCTTCAGGGACAGCGAGATGCGACGGCGGTCCAGGTCGATGTCGATGACCTTGACGAAGATCTCGTCACCCACGTTGACGACCTGCTCCGGGACCTCCACGTGGCGCTCGGCCAGCTCGGAGATGTGGACCAGGCCCTCGATGCCCTCGTCCACCCGGACGAACGCGCCGAACGGCACCAGCTTGGTGACCTTGCCGGGCACGACCTGGCCGATGGCGTGGGTGCGGGCGAAGGTCTGCCACGGGTCCTCCATGGTCGCCTTCAGGGACAGCGAGACGCGCTCGCGGTCCATGTCGACGTCCAGGACCTCGACCGTGACCTCCTGGCCGACCTCGACCACCTCGGAGGGGTGGTCGATGTGCTTCCAGGACAGCTCCGAGACGTGCACCAGGCCGTCCACGCCGCCCAGGTCGACGAAGGCGCCGAAGTTCACGATCGACGACACGACGCCGGAGCGGACCTGGCCCTTCTGCAGGGTGGTGAGGAAGTTCTGGCGGACCTCGGACTGGGTCTGCTCCAGCCAGGCACGGCGGGACAGGACCACGTTGTTGCGGTTCTTGTCCAGCTCGATGATCTTGGCCTCGAGCTCCTTGCCCACGTAGGGCTGGAGGTCCCGCACGCGGCGCATCTCGACCAGGGAGGCCGGCAGGAAGCCACGGAGACCGATGTCCAGGATGAGACCACCCTTGACGACCTCGATGACGGTACCGGTGACGATGCCGTCCTTCTCCTTGATCTCCTCGATCGTGCCCCAGGCGCGCTCGTACTGGGCGCGCTTCTTGGACAGGATCAGGCGGCCTTCCTTGTCCTCCTTCTGGAGGACCAGGGCCTCGATGTGGTCGCCCACGGCGACGACGTCGTTCGGGTCGACGTCGTGCTTGATCGAGAGCTCCCGTGACGGGATCACGCCCTCGGTCTTGTAACCGATGTCGAGCAGGACTTCATCCCGGTCGACCTTGACGATGACACCCTCGACGATGTCGCCGTCGTTGAAGTACTTGATGGTCTGGTCGATCGCGGCGAGGAATTCCTCCGCCGAACCGATGTCGTTGATGGCGACCTGAGGCGTTCGGGCGGTCTCGGTGCTGCTCGTCATGGGGAAGGGGGCTCCGGATACGGACACATTGTGGGCGACGGCCTCCACCGGTCGGGGATGCCGGCGTTGGGAGAGGTCCATCACCAGTCAAGAGCCGAACGGTCGACGAGGATCGGGTATCCAGCGAAGAAGATTCAGAACCTGCCCGCAGCGCATCGCCCAGAATACGGGTCGTACGCACGCGTGGTCAATCCGATACCCGGCCCCACCGGGGACGCCAGGTCGGCCCACGGCGCCGGCGGCACCGAGCCGGGCCCACCGCTACAGTCTCAACCTGCGTGATCGTCTCACGACCCGCAGTCGACCCGCCGCGGAAAGGATGCCCGCACTGTGACCGATGTGACGGAAGAGTCGCCGGAATACGCCGGCGACCCCGGAATCGAAGATAACGATACGGTCCGCGTGGCCCGGCGTCACCTGTCAGATTCCGCCACGATCCGGGCGAACCGGGGCTGGTGGGACGCCAATGCCGACGATTACCAGGCCGAACACGGTGCGTTCCTGGGCGATGCGCGTTTTGTCTGGTGCCCGGAGGGGCTGGACGAGGCCGAGGCGCGGCTGCTCGGGACGGAGTTGGCGGGCAAGCGGGTGCTGGAGG
>NZ_JAAFZA010000426.1 GCF_015356865.1 Catenulispora pinisilvae | reverse complement strand
CATCCATACTCCGCGCCCTTCACGGTCCGCGAGCCCCGGCCGGTCATGCCGGACCCCGCTTCCCCGGTCCCCTCCATTCCCCCTGTGTCGTGTCCGTCACCGCCGGCCTCACCCTCGGCCGATTGTTCCGCCAGGATCGCCGCCAGCCGCTTGAGCCCGCGCATGGCCGCGATCCGCACCGCGCCGTCGCGCTTGTCCAGCACCTTCGCGGTCTGCGCCACGTCCAGCCCGGCGACCACCCGCAACAGCACGGCCTCGGCTTGATCCTTGGGCAGCCGGGCTATCAGGCGCAAGGCCCGCTCGGTGTCCTCGCGCTCGGCGGCGGCCAGTTCGGTGTCGTCGGCGGCCGGCCAGTCGGCGACGTATTCGGCGACGTCGCCGTTGTCCTCCTTGCGGCGGGAGACCTTGCGCAACTCGTCCAGGGCGCGGTGGCGTGCCACCCGGAACAGCCAGACCCGGAACCCGGCCGCGTCGCCCCGGTACCCGCGCACGTCCTTGGCCGCCTGGAGCCAGGTCTCGCTGGCCACGTCCTCGGCGGTGTCGCCGACCACGGCGCGCAGGTAGCGCAGCAGCGGCGGATGCAGAGCGTGCCAAAGCTCTGCGAATCCCGTCTCCTCGCCGCGGCGGGCCGCGGCCAGGGCGGAATCCAGATCGCCCCAGGCCAAGCCGTATCCCTCCTTGAACCGTGCGCACACTTGCGCCGCTGCTACAGCTTGTCGCCGCCCGAACATTACACGGATTGCATACAGCTACCCGACGGTTCGCGGACGTGACGGGACGACACGGATCCGGCGGGTATGGCGTTTCCTTGACGACAGTCATATCTTGGTGATGACCGGGCGACACCGCGCGGCCGAGCCAGAGCACCGGGAGGACACCGATGAGCCCGTTCCGGGGTTCAGTCCCGTTCACCGACAAGTGGGACCACTTCCGCGTGGAACACGCCGACGGGGTCGCGACCGTCACCCTGAACCGTCCCGACAAGATCAACGCCCTGACCTTCCAGGCCTACGCCGACCTGCGCGACCTGCTCGCCGAGCTGCCGCACCGGGGCGACACCCGGGTGCTGGTGCTGCGCGGCGAGGGCCCCGGCTTCTGCTCCGGCGGCGACGTCAACGAGATCATCGGCGAACTGCTGGAGATGCGGCCCGACGAGCACCTGTCGTTCACGCGCATGACCGGGGACGTCGTCCGCGCGCTCCGCGAGGTCCCGATCCCGGTGATCGCCTCGATCCACGGGATCGCCGCCGGCGCCGGCTCAGTCCTGGCGCTGGCCGCCGACTTCCGGATCGTGGCCCGCTCGGCCCGGTTCGCGTTCCTGTTCACGAAGGTCGGCCTGTCCGGCTCGGACATGGGAGCGGCCTATCTGCTGCCGCGGATCGTGGGCCTGGGCAACGCCACCAAGCTGCTGATGCTCGGCGACACCGTGAAGGCCCCGGAGGCCGACAAGTACGGTCTGGTCAGCGAGCTGGTCGAGGACGAGGAGCTGGCGGCGGCGACCGCGGCGCTGGCCCGGCGGCTGGCCGACGGCCCGGCGCTGGCCTACGCGCAGACCAAGATGCTGCTGACCCGCGAGTTGGACATGGGGTTGTCGCCGTCGCTGGAGATGGACGCGGCCGTGCAGGCGCTGTTGATGAACACCCGCGACCACGCCGAGTTCCACCGCGCCTTCAACGCCAAGGAGACGCCGAAGTGGGAGGGCCGATGACCCCGCAGCCGCAGCCGGGCTCTGCTCAGCCGGGCTCCACACAGCCGAGCCCGCAGCCCCGGTCCCCGCACGAAATGGTGAATCCGCCCGAGCTGGCCCCGGCGGTCGGCTTCTCGCACGCCGTGGCCGCCGGCCCCGGCCGCACCGTCTACCTCGGCGGCCAGGCCGGGATCCACCCCGACGGCACCGTCGACCCGAAGGCCACCCTGGTCGAGCAGTTCGACCTGGCGCTGGCCAACATGGTCACGACGCTGACCGCCGCCGGCGCGGCCCCGGAACACCTGGTCACCGTCACCGTGTTCGCCACCGACGCCGAGCAGTACCGCGCCGCCCTCAAGGAACTCGGCGCAGTGTGGCGCCGGCACCTCGGCAAGCACTACCCGGCGATGGCGTTCTTCGAAGTCAAGGGCCTGTTCGATCCGGCGGCGCTGGTGGAACTCACCGGCGTCGCGGTGGTGCCGTGAGGATCGCCGTGGTCGGCGGCGGTCCCGGCGGCCTGTACTTCGCGGCGCTGGCCAAGCAGCTCGACCCGGGCGCGGTGGTCGACGTCTGGGAACGCAATGCCGCCGACGACACCTTCGGCTTCGGCGTGGTGTTCTCCGACGAGACACTGGGCGGCATCGAGCACGCCGACTCCGGGATCCACGAGGCGATGGCCGCCGAGTTCGCCCGCTGGGACGACATCGACGTGCACTACCGCGGCAAGGTGATCACCTCCGGCGGCCACGGCTTCGCGGCCCTGGCCCGGGTCCGGCTGCTCCAGATGCTCCAGCAGCGCTGTGCCGACCTCGGCATCGCCGTGCGCTACCTGACCACGGCCCCGCCGACCGAACAGCTGTCCGCCGAGTACGACCTCGTTGTCGCCGCCGACGGCGTCAACTCGGCGATCCGCACCGCGTACGCCGACGCCTTCCAGCCCTCGATCCGCACCCACGACTGCCGCTACATGTGGCTCGGTACCGACCTGGTCTTCGACGCCTTCCGCTTCCAGGTCCAGCCCACCCCGCACGGCGTCATGCAGGTCCACGGCTACCCCTACGACGCCCACGGCTCGACGTTCATCGTCGAGATGCACGAACGGGTGTGGCGCGCGGCCGGCTTCGACCGCTTCGCCGACCGCGCCTTCCAGCCCGGCGAGAGCGACCACGAGAGCATCGAGCGGATCGGCGAGATCTTCGCCGACATGCTCGGCGGCCACCGGCTGATCGCCAACAACTCGCGCTGGCTCAGCTTCGCGACCGTCACCACGGCGCACTGGTCGCACCGGAACATCGTGCTGCTCGGCGACGCCGCCCACACCGCGCACTTCTCGATCGGGTCCGGAACCAAGCTGGCGATGGAGGACGCGCTGGCGCTGGCCGCGTGCCTGCACGAGAACCCGGACATCCGATCCGCACTGGCGGCCTACGAGACAGAGCGGCGGCCGGTCGTCGCCTCCACGCAGCGCGCCGCCGCAGCCTCCCTGCGCTGGTTCGAGGACCTGGGCCGCTACACCGACCAGGAGCCGCTACAGTTCGCCTTCAACCTGCTCACCCGCTCGCGCCGGGTCACCTACGACAACCTCAAACTGCGCGACCCGGAGTTCGTGGCGGAGGTCAACGGCGACGCCACTCCCCCGATGTTCCGGCCGTTCCGACTACGCGGACTGACGCTGAAGAACCGCGTGATCGTCTCGCCGATGGACATGTACTCGGCGCAAGACGGCATGCCGAACGACTTCCACCTGGTGCACCTGGGCTCCAAGGCACTCGGCGGCGCGGGCCTGGTGATGACGGAGATGGTCTGCGTCTCCCCGAACGGCCGCATCACCCCGGGCTGCACCGGGATGTACTCCGAGGAGCAGGAGGCGCAGTGGCGGCGGATCGTGGACTTCGTCCACGCGCAGTCCACGGCGGCGATCGGGCTACAACTCGGGCACTCGGGACGTAAGGGCTCGACGAAGCTGATGTGGGACGGGATCGACGAGCCGCTGCCGGAGGGCAACTGGCCGGTAGTCGGGCCCTCGCCGCTGCCCTACAAGCCCGGTGTGAACCAGGTCCCGCACGAACTCACCGCCTCGGAGCTGGAGGCGCTGAAGCGCGAGTTCGTCACCGCCGCCGAACGCGGAGCCCGCGCCGGCTTCGACCTACTGGAGCTGCACTGCGCACACGGCTACCTGCTCTCCAGCTTCCTGTCGCCGCTGGCCAATCAGCGCACTGACGAATACGGCGGCACCCTGGAGAATCGTCTGCGCTTCCCCCTGGAGGTGTTCGACGCGGTACGCGCAATCTGGCCGACCGAACGCCCGATCACGGTCCGCGTCTCAGCAACAGACTGGGCCCCCGGCGGCGTGGACGGCACCGAATCAGTCGAGATCGCCCGCGCCTTCGCCACCCACGGAGCCGACGCCATCGACGTCTCCACCGGCCAAGTCACCGCCACCGAGCAACCCGAATACGGGCGCTCATATCAGACCCCTTACGCAGACCGCATCCGCCACGAAGCAGACATCGCCACGATCGCCGTGGGAGCCATCTCCTCCTACGACGACGTGAACTCGATCCTGCTAGCCGGCCGCGCCGACCTGTGCGCCCTCGGCCGCACGCACCTCTACGACCCGCAATGGACACTGCACGCGGCGGCCGAGCAGGACTACGCGGGCCCCGGCGGCGCATGGCCCGCGCCGTTCCGGGCCGGCGCGCGCAAGCCCGCCTCGGGGCGGACGGACGGGCCTCGGCCACGGCTGGAGCTGATTCGGGAGGGTGTGGAGGAGACGGCGCATGCTCGGTGGCGGCCGGGCGGGTAGGTGGC
>NZ_JAAFZA010000425.1 GCF_015356865.1 Catenulispora pinisilvae | reverse complement strand
GAGTATGGATGACATCGGGACGGGGCGGCGCCGAGGCGGCGACAGCGGGGACCGGGGCGAGGGCCGGGCGGGCCGGGACGGCCGGGACGGCGCGAAGAACCGGGACCGGCTGAGCGACGACCAAGCCGAGCGGTTGTTGGACGCTTTCCGGGCCGCCGGTCTGGGCAGAGCGGGACTCGGGAAAGCTCAAATTCCCACTCCGGATCGACAGTCCGGTGTGGGAAGCCAGGAGCACTACCCGGCGCCCGGTCCGGCGGTTTTGCCCGGTACGGGAAATTCTGCCGTCGCCGGATCACCCTCCCGGGTGGCATACTCGGCCGGCTGGGAGGGCGCCGGCGATGCCACTAGCGGAGCGCCCGGACCGGCACACCATGAATCGGCACTCCATGAGTCGGCACAGGCCGGTGAATCGGTGCGGACCGATGAATCGGTGCAGATCGGTGAATCGGTGCAGATCGGTGAATCGGCACAGGTCGGTGAATCAGCACAGATCGGTGATCGGACGCGGTCCGACGGCGCGGCGGCCCCGAGTGGGGCCGGCCGGGCGGCCGGACCGGCAATCTCGGGGGACGTTGGAGGTGGCACGACCGTGAGCAGCGTGGACTTCCTCGCGGACCTCGGGCCTTCGGCGGACGTGCGCGCGGTGGCCAGGGTACTGTCCGCCGCCGCCGCGCCGCCGTGGCCGCACGAGCTCCGCGGTTATGAATCGGCGCGTCGCGCCTTTGAGAACGCCGGGAGCGCCGGGAACATCGGGAAGGCCGGGAGCGCCGGTGCCACCCCGGTCCGGCACAGCTACGCCGTCCCCCTGCGCCGGTTGCTCGGCGTGAAGCTGGCCGCGGTGGCCGGGGCGTTGAGCGTCACCGGGGTCGCGGTCGCGGCGGAGGCCGACGTGCTGCCCTCGCCGATCCAGCGGGCCGCGCACCAGGTGCTCGGCGGCGTCGGCGTGCCCGAGCCGGATCCCGCCGAGCGGACCGGGCAGTTGATGGCGTCCTCGCCGGACTCCTCGTCCGGGCAGCTGGCGTCGCCGGACTCGGTGAGTTCGAACCGTGCCTCAGGCGGCCGTTCCGGCGGTGGCAGCGGTGGCAGTGGCAGCGGCGGCAGCAGTTCCGGCGATGGCAGCGGCGGCGGCGTGTTGCCGGGGACCCCGAGCGGGACGGCCGACACCGACAGCCCGCCGGGACAGAGCCCTTCGATGCCGTCCGCCGCCGACGTAGTGGCGCTGTGCCGGGCCTATATCGCCCATAAGGGCGCCGCCGCCGACGGTGGAAACGGCGCCGGCAACAGCGCCGGCAACGGCGATGGGAACGCGAACGGCAACGGCGGGCTCAACGCGCACGACCGGCGCCGGCTGACCCAACTGGCCGGCGGTGCGGACCGGATCGACGCCTTCTGCGCGCGGGTGCTGGCCTCCGCCTCGACCGGCGGACCGGTGATCCCGCAACCCACCGACGGCTCCACGAAGCCCTCGGCGACGCCGGATCCGTCGCACGGCCACAAGCCCGCCACCAGTCCCAGCACCCCGGGTTCCCCCGGTTCCAGTACCTCGGGTTCCAGCAGCAGCCCGGACTGGAACCCGGCCACCAGCGGCACCGGGGACGGCGGCGGGAGCGGGCCCGGCCACGCCCCGGGCCCGTCCCACTCCGGCCACTGAGACACCCCGTTTGACCTGCTGCGGTAACGGCAGAAGGGGTTGGGCACGCCTATTCCGGCAAGAGGGATCGCGGCATGCGAGCCCGGCCGTACCCATCCCTGCCGGCCGGTCCTCCAGGTTGTGCCCCGCGGCCCTGCCGCGGGGCACAACCACCTCCAGTCCCGAACTATCCGGCGGTCGGCGAAATGCGAATCCCCCCTCAGTTCAGCCCTGCCCCCGACCGGGCGCGGCCCCCTCGGCCCTCGGGGCCGCAGCCCGGCGACGTCCCCGCGCCCCGCGGCCCGTATCCTGGCGCGCAGCCGACCGGTCCCGACGGGTATCCGGGGCACGGAGTCCGTCCCACCGGTGCTCCGCCTCCGCCGCCCGGACCGGGGCGTCAGCCCGGGCCGCCCAGGCCTGCCGCGTAGGTACTTCCGCAGGTCAGCAGGGGGTGTAACACCAGAGCGCGCCCCGACGCCTCTATTAACGGCGAGAAGGTGGCATCTCGTACAGTGTTCGGCTCCGGAACCCGTCGCCCATTCCCGACGGGATCCGGAGCTGAATGCTTATATACGGGAGCTGCGCTATAGGGGAGCCACGCTAAAGGGGACCCTCGCGCAAACCCTGTTGCGGTTCTCTACAGAGCTGCGGGACCTTGGTCGCCAAGATGAATGAGAAGGACATAGTCCGCTTGTCGAAGCGGATGTCGAACTGGCTGCGCCACAATCCCGGCGCGATCGGCCTGACGATGGACGGGGCCGGCTGGGTCAGCGTCGATCAACTCCTGGCCAACGCCGCCGCACGCGGAGAGCGCTTCAGCCGCGAACAGCTGGACCTGGTCGTCGCCGAGAACAACAAAGACCGCTTCGAGTTCGACGACACCGGAACCCTGATCCGGGCCCGCCAGGGCCACTCGGTGCCGGTAGACCTCGGATATGCGCAGGCTGAGCCCCCGGACGTGCTCTACCACGGCACCGCGCAGAGCACCCTGACCCTGATCTGGCGCGACGGCCTCCGGCCGATGAACCGCCACGCGGTCCACCTGTCCCCGGACACCGAGACCGCGGTGAAGGTCGGCAGCCGGCACGGCAAGCCGGCGGTGCTGGCCGTCGCCGCCGCGCGCATGCACACCGACGGCTTCCAGTTCTCGGTGAGCGGTAACGGTGTGTGGCTGACCGATGCCGTGCCCGCGGAGTACCTGCGCGAGGTCACGATCCGGCGCTAATACGATTTGCCGCGAAGGCCGCGCTCCGTCACGATCGTCCAATGCTCCTGACGATTACCGCGACGCCGCCCGACGGCGCCGACTGGCCCGCCACTGACCTGGGCTTCCTGCTGCACAAGAACCCCGACCGGGTTCAGGTCTTCAGCCAGAGCTACGGCCAGGCCCACGTCTTCTATCCCGTGGCGGGTCAACAGGAGTGCACGGCCGCGTTGCTGTTGGAGGTGGACCCGATCGCCCTGGTGCGCGGCCGGGGCCGCAACAGCCCGGACTTCGCCCTGTCGCAGTACGTCAACGACCGCCCCTACGCGGCCTCCTCGCTGCTGGCCTCGGCGCTCGGCCACGTCTTCCGCACCGCGCTGCGCGGACGCTGCGACCAGCGTCCCGAACTGGCCGCCACCCCGCTGCCGCTGCGGATCGAGGTGCCGACGCTCATCTGCCGCGAGCCGGAACTCGCCGCCGAGCTGTTCGAGCCGCTGGGCTGGACGGTCACGGCCGAGCCGGTGGCGCTGGACCCGGCGTTCCCGGAGTGGGGCGCCTCCCGCTACACCAAGCTGACGCTCACCGGGACCCTGCGCCTGTCCGACGCGCTGTCGCACCTGTTCGTGCTGCTCGCGGCGCTCGACGGCGCCAAGCACTACTGGGTGGGCAACGACGAGGTCGACAAGCTGGTCCGGGTCGGCGAGGGCTGGCTCGGCACGCACCCGCTGCGCGCCATGATCGCCCGCCGCTACCTGGCCCGCCGCCAGCCGCTGGTGCGCGAGGCGCTGGCCCGGCTCGCGGAGGTGGACGAGGTCGAGCCGGAGGCGCTGGACAACGCGGTGGGGTTCGAGGAGGAGCCGGCCGCCGACATCGCTTGCTCCACGCAAGACACACCCCACCCGCCCAGGGGGCTTACCCACCAAGAAAAGGTAGACGGGCAAAGCGAATCCGCTCCAGGATCCGCCGCCACGCCGACCGAGGTCAACGAATCCGATCCGAAGTTGCGCCAGGCGAGCGAACGCAAGCAGTCCCTGGCCACCGCGCGCCGCGAAGCCGTCGTCGAGGCCCTGCACGAGGTCGAAGCCGCGCGCGTCCTCGACCTCGGCTGCGGCGAGGGTGCGCTGCTGCGCGATCTCCTCAAGGACAAGGCGTTCAGCGAGGTCGTCGGTATCGACGTCTCGGCCCGCGCGCTCCAGATCGCCGCGCGCAAGCTCCGCGTCGATCGCCTGCCCGAACGCGTCCAGGCCCGGCTGACCCTGCGCCAGGGCGCGCTGACCTACACCGACGCGCAGCTGGCCGGCTACGACGCCGCGGTCCTGATGGAGGTCATCGAGCACGTCGACCCGCACCGGCTGTCGGCCCTGGAGCACGCCGTGTTCCGCGCCGCACACCCCCGCGCGGTCGTGGTCACCACGCCGAACGCCGAGTACAACGTCCGCTACGAGACGCTGGAGGCCGGCCGGTTCCGGCACAGCGACCACCGTTTCGAGTGGACGCGCGCGGAGTTCCGTGGCTGGGCCGAACGGGTCGCCGCCGCACACGGCTACGCCGTGCGCTTCAAGCCGGTCGGCGAGGTCGACCCGGAGCTCGGGCCGTCCACGCAGCTCGCGCTTTTCACTATTGCCAAGACCCAGAACGAGACCCAGAACGAGAAGGAGGCCTCGACCGATGTCTGACCCGACCGCCCCCGAGC
>NZ_JAAFZA010000424.1 GCF_015356865.1 Catenulispora pinisilvae | reverse complement strand
GAACAGGCCCAGGGGCGGGCCGGGTTCGGCCGGGGCCAGGGCGGCGACGTGGCCGTCGCGCATCAGCAGCGGCGGCGGGTGGCCGCAGTTGACGACCTGCACGGTGGGGCGTTCGGGGTCGACCGAGAGCAGGACGGCGGTGACGAACTCTTCGGTGCCGGCCGGGCGGCGGGCGAGCATGGCGTGCATGCGGTCGGCGACGCGGGACAGGTCCGGTTCGGTGTAGGCGGCTTCGCGGAACACGCCGAGCACGTCGGCGGCGGCCTCGACCGCGGGCAGTCCTTTGCCGCGGACGTCGCCGATGAGCAGCCGGTCGCCGAACCGGGTGGACAGTGCCTCGTACAGGTCGCCGCCGATACGGGCTTCGGCGGCCGCGGCCCGGTAGGCGACGGCGGTGCGGACCTGGGACAGCTCCGGCGGCACTTCCCGTAGCACCACGTGCTGGGCGGTCTCCGCGACGCTGCGGACGTTCGCCAGCATCTGGGATTGGCGCCCCACCAGGGCGACGCTGACGCAGGACACGACGGTGACGGCGCCGATCGCGCCGATCGCGGCGACTTCCACCTCGCTGGCCACGTGCAGCGAGGACTCATACAGCACCAGGGACACGCCGATGGCGGTGACGGCGGTGGCGATGGTCTGCCACATCGAGCGGGTCAGCAGCGCCGACAGCGCCGAGGCCACCGACAGCGTGGAGGAGAACGTGACGTCTTTGGGGGTGGCCAGGTCGGCGCCGACGATGATGGCGATGAACACGTACGGCACCAGCCGCTGCGGCCAGGTGGAGTGCGAGGGGGTGACGGTGACCGGGGTGCCTTCGCCGCCGCCGGGCGGGGCCGGCGGCGCCGCGGCGAGGTCGCGGCGGCGGTCCGGGCGGGGCAGGCTGGCCATCGTCACGGGTCCAAGGTGGGTCGGCGGCACGGCCGGCGGGGCCGGTGCCGTGGTCGGGTCGGCGGTGTCCATCGTGTCGTCCATCGTGCGATCAGGGGCGATCGGGCTCGGTCAGGGGCGAGCGGGGGGCGAGCGGGGCGAGCGGGGCGAGCGGTCGGGTGCGGTGATCACGAGTGACCGGGTGCGATCAGCGGATCACGGCCGCGCCGGGTGTGGCGCGCTGAGCTGCGCCGATCGCGCGACACGCGACGCAGGGCCGGGGTCCGGGGCCCGGGGTCCGCGTGCACGCCCGTGCCCACCGATACCCGGCCACGTCCCGGCTACAAGTCGAGGTCCACCACCACCGGCGCATGGTCCGAGCCGCCTTTGCCCTTGCGTTCCTCCCGGTCCACGTAGGCGTCGCTGACCGCCCCGGCGAACGCCGCATTGCCGAACACCAGGTCGATGCGCATGCCGTTGTTCTTCGGGAACGCCAGCTGCCGGTAGTCCCAGTAGGTGTAGGGCTTGTCGTACTTCAACGCCCGCGGCAGCACCTCGGTCAGGCCCTGCGCTTCCAGATCCGCCAGCTTCGCCCGCTCGGCCGGGGTGACGTGGGTGGACTCGGCGAACAGCGAGATGTCCCACACGTCGGCGTCGGTCGGGGCGATGTTGAAGTCGCCGAGCACCGCGTAGGGCAGGTCGGCGCGCGCCGGGGCGGCCACCGCCGCGGTGAGGGAGTCCAGCCAGGCGAGCTTGTACTCGTAGTGGGCGTGCCCGACCTCGCGGCCGTTGGGCACGTAGACGCTGGTGACCCGGACACCACCGCAGGTCGCTGTGATCGCCCGCGGCTCGGTGAGGCCTTCGAACTCCGGCAGGTCCGCCCAGCCGCGCCGCACGTCGGTGATGTCGTGCCGGGACAGGATCGCCACGCCGTTCCAGCGGCCGGTGCCCCACGTCGCCGCCTGGTAGCCGAGCTCGGCCACCTGCTCGGTGGGGAACGCCTCGTCGGTGGATTTCAGCTCCTGAAGACACAGCACGTCCGGTTTGGCCGTGCCGAGCCAGCCCAGCAGCCGGTCCACCCGCGCCGTCACCGAGTTCACGTTCCAAGTAGCCACCCGTAACACCATGGGAGCAGCTTATGGGGTCATAGACCGAACTTCGCGTTCCGCACGGCCGTGACCGCGTCATCGGGCCCGTCCATCGCCACCACCGCATGCCCCTGCCGCCCCGACATGAACATCACCAGCTCCGCCGGCTGCGCGGTCACCGTCACCACCGGCGTGCCCTTGTGCGCCACCGCGGTCTGCCCGTCGGGGCGCCGCAACACCAACCCGGCCGGCGCGCGCCGGCCCATCAGCCGGGCCAACCCCGAGGCCCGCTTCCACAGCACCTCGCTGAGCCCCGCGTCCAGCACCCGGGGTTCCCACCCGCCTTTGGCCCGCCGCACGTCCTCGCAGTGCACGAAGAACTCCACCACGTTCGCCGCCTCGTCCACCGAGGCCAGCCCGAACAGCGACCGCCGCGACGGCCCGGAAGCCACCATGTCCAGCAGCTCCTCCCACGGCCGCGCCGCGAACTCGGCCTGCACCCGCTCCAGCCGCGGCGCCAGCGCCTTCACCAGAATCCCGCCGGCCGCATCCACCCGCCGCTCCCGCACCACGACGTGCGCCGCCAGGTCCCGCGCGGTCCAGCCCTGGCACAGCGTCGGGGCGTCGGGGCCGGCTTCGGTGAGGGCTTGGGCGAGGTGGGCGCGCTCGGTGCGGGCGTAGGTAGGCATGAGGTCTACGGTAGGCGGGTCGGGGGCGGCGTGCACAGGACGTGGCGGTCCGGCCGCCGGCGTGGCGTTGACCGTCATGACCCCCGGCCCGCACCACCCCTTATGCCGCCACCTCAACCTCGACACATGCCATGCGGCGCTTCCTCAGGCATTACGATGCAAAATAGTTTCATGGGTACCGTTACCACTGTCGCATCCGTGTTCAGGCCCCTGTTGACCGCCGCGCTCGGCACGGCGCCACCGGCGATTCGTTTCCAGTTCTGGGACGGCAGCTCGTTGGCACCAGCCGACGGGCGCACTGTGGGGGCCGTGGTCCTGCGATCCAAGGACGCGCTGGGCCATCTTGTGTGGGCGCCCGGGGAGCTGGGAATCGTCCGGGCATTCGTAGCGGGGGATCTGGACTTCACCGGGGACGTGTTCACCGTGCTGCGGACGCTGCAACAGTCCGCACCCCGCGACGCACGCCTCGGCGCCGACGCCGCGGCCAAAGCGCTCGCGGTCGCGGCGCGCGTCGGGGCGCTCAGACGGCGGCCCGACCCGCCAGCGGAGGAGGCGCACCAGCGGGGCCGGCTGCACAGCAAACACCGTGACTCCAAGGCCATCAGCCACCACTACGACGTCGGCAACGAGTTCTACGAACTGGTGCTCGGGGAGTCGATGACCTACTCCTGCGCCCGGTTCGTCTCCGACGCCGACGACGGCCGCTGCGGCCCGGACCCGGCGATGGCCCTGGCCGACGCCCAGGCCGCCAAACACGACCTGATCTGCCGCAAACTGGGCCTGGACCGCGAACCGGGCATGCGGCTGCTGGACGTGGGCTGCGGCTGGGGCTCGATGGCCATCCACGCCGCCACCCGCTACGGCGCCCGCGTCGTCGGCATCACCATCAGCGCCGCCCAAGCCGACCTGGCCCGCAAGCGGGTCGCCGCGGCCGGCGTCAGCGAGCAGGTGGAGATCCGGCTCCAGGACTACCGCGACCTCGGCGGCGAACAGTTCGACGCCGTCTCCTCCATCGGCATGTTCGAACACGTCGGCGGCGAACGCACCGCCGAGTACTTCAACACCCTGCGCGCCCTGCTGGGCCCCGGCGGCCGCCTGCTCAACCACGCCATCTCCAGCCCCGGCGGATCCCGCATCAGCAGCCGCAGCTTCATCGGCCGCTACGTGTTCCCCGACGGCGAACTGCTCGACGCCGGCGTCACCGCCGCGGCGATGCAACAGGCCGGCTTCGAACTGCGCGACGTCGAAGCACTGCGCGAACACTACGCACTGACCCTGCGCGCCTGGGTGGCGAACCTACAGAAGAACTGGGACCGCGCCGTCGACCTGGTCGGCGTGGGACGCGCCCGGGTGTGGCTGCTGTACATGGCCGGCTCCGCCCTCGGCTTCGAAGACGGCGGCATCGGCATCCACCAGGTGCTCGGCGTGGTGCCGGACGAGTCCGGGAAGGCCGACATGCCGGCGTCACGGCGAAGCTGGATGTAGAGCGCCAGGTGTAGCAGCTGGATGTAGAAGAAACGCAGTAGCAACTGGACGCAAGACGGGTGTGGGGTGCGGGCCGCCGCCAGCCGGCCCCCACCCCGCACACCCGCACCCACCTAGTGGTCGCACCTGCCCAAATCGCAGCCCATTTTATGACCATGAACGTAAGCCCAACGTGAAGACAGCACCCGCCACCACCAACCCACCACCGACACCGACACCGACACCGAACTGCGATAGTGGACGGCCATGACCGACCCCGACCAGAACCTGGCCGCCACCGCCAAGGCCATCATCACCGCCAACCGCTACCTCACCGTCGCCACCACCGACGAACACGGCACCCCCTGGGCCAGCCCCGTGTTCTTTGCCGCCGACGACAACGGCATCGACTTCTACTGGATGTCCTCCCCCGAAACCCGCCACTCCCGCGCCCTGACC
>NZ_JAAFZA010000423.1 GCF_015356865.1 Catenulispora pinisilvae | reverse complement strand
GGCGGCCGCGTACAGCGCGAACTTGACTCCCGAGAACCGGCACTGTAGGCAAAGCCCTGCCGACGCGACCGAGGGGAACGAACCGAAAACCGACCGGAAGAAAAGCAACCGCAGGGCCCGTAGACGCAGGCTGGGCGATGCCGCTGCCGGTAAGAGCGTGGCGGCGGGCCGGTGGCCAGTTGGTCGACAGCGTGCCCGGGTGCGGTATGCGGCAACGGACCGGCTGCGCTCGCAGCAGCCAGCCCGCCGACTACCGACTTCCTCTGGCAGACCTTGCTTATCCGCCAGCATCAGCCTTGGCGGCCGGGCCGGGCCGGGCCGCACCCGCCAGCTCAGAGTGCGCAGCCTCGGGACTGCCGCGCTGCCAACACCGGGACCGGCGCCCGAACTCGCCAAGCTGCCGGTACCCGCACCCCCGTTTTGTACTTCTCCGGGCGGTTTTCGGTTCGTTCCCCTCGGTCGCGTCGGCAGGGCTTTGCCTACAGTGCCGGTTCTCGGGAGTCAAGTTCGCGCTGTACGCAGCCGCCACCTGCCCGCTTACAGTAAGGGCGCGGACTTTACTCCCGGGGTTCGGCGCTGTACCCCTTGGGGCTGACGACGCGACCGTGGGGAACGAACCGCAACCACCTCACAAACCGCCGCCGCAGGGCCCTGAGGTGACCCCCCTATGGAACCGCGCCAGTTCCCCGAGGGAGCCAAGAGCCCCCGCCGGAGGCGCCTGCCGTTGACTTCAGGCACCCACCACGCACGACCGCCGCCCGCCAACGCAACGTGTGCGCAGTGACTCGGACCCGCGCGCACCACCCGCACAACCGGCAGCCGCCAACGCAAACCGAGCGGCACAACGAACTGCGTCTCGATCCGTGATTAGTCAATACCAGGTAGTTCCGTAAAAATGCCTTTACCAAAGCACGAACCGCAGGCCACAAGCTAGAACCTTGCCACTCGTACCCGCCACTGACACCCGCCAGCTGCCGCCTGCCGGTTCCCATGTTCACGAAACGGGCACTGCGGATGGCAACAACATGGCCTGTAGCTTGGCGGCCAGGGCGTCCAACTCGGCCGAGTCGCCTGCAACCCCGAAGAGGTACCGATCGGGCCTGATGATCACCGCAGCTGCTCCCAGTCCCGTCACCCAGTCCCGGACTTCGCCCGAGAACTCGTCGAGGACATGGACGCCGAGCGACCTCAGCAGCGCTGTCGTCCGGGCCGTGATGCCGGACAGGACTGCGGGATCCCCCACCACGGCGAAGCGGTAGCCGACGACGTCGTCGAGGAGCTGGCCGCTCGTGGTCCGCGGCTGGGCGCTCAGCGTGCCTGCGAGTTCGGTCGCGTCGTCGCGGATGCCTGGGCCCAGTCGCGGGCGCAGTGTCTCGGTGTGGGAGACCGGCGGGTCGTCCTGCGAGGTCACCATGGCCTCGATCTTGTTCGCCAGGTGTGCGGACAGTGTCGTGTACGCGTCCACGTGTGGGTGGCGCTCAGTCTCGTAGGTGTCCAGGAGATCGGTGGGCGAGTCGCCGCGGAGTACCCGGCCGAGCTTCCATGCCAGGTTCGTGGCGTCGCGGATGCCGGAGCACATGCCCTGGCCCAGGTGGGGCGGCATGGTGTGGGCGGCGTCGCCGGCGAGCAGGAGTCGGCCGGTGCGCCAGGGGTTGGCGGTGAGGGAGCGCCACTCGTAGACGTCGCAGCGGAGTAGTCGGTACTCGTGCGGGCTGAACCATGGCGACAGCAGTTCGTAGGCCTTCTCGGTTCGTTCGAAGGCGGCGGAGTCGTCGTCCGGGCGGAGCATCACCTCCAGTCGCAGGCGTGGGGCGGCGATCGGGGTGAATGTCAGTGGGTTGCGGATCCCGCCCTGGATGAAGGCGTCGCGGGCGGTGAGTTCGTCCTTGACCACGAAGGGGGTGATGTCGATGATCAGCGAGCGGTGCGTCGCCTGGTGATCGGTCTGTGTGCAGCCCATGGACTCGCGCACGTTCGAGTTGGCGCCGTCGCAGCCCACCACGAACGACGCGCTGATCCGGCGGTGCTGGGCGGTGGCGATCTCGCGGAGGGTCAGCAGCACGCTGTCGCCCGCGTCCTCCAGCGTCGTGGCCTCCCAGCCGAAGTACGTGTCGGCCTTGGCGTAGTTGTGGGCGTGGCCGCGCAACACGGCCTCGAAGTCGGGCTGGTGGAACATGTAGTCCGACTGCCACCCCTGCTCGGTGCGGCCCCGGTTCATGTCCATCCGCATCACGACGCGCCACTCGGAGTCGTAGTGGCGGTAGGTGCCGATCGAGGAGAAATCCTTCTCGAGGTGCTCCAGACCGAGGGTCTGGAATGCTCGCATCGTCTCGTCGTCGACGTGGGTCGCGCGCGGACGGGCCATCGGCATCCGGCCGCGGTCGATGACGGCGACCCGCAGACCCTCCAGCTCCAGCAGGCGGGTGAGCGCCAGACCTGTGGTCCCGCAACCGATCACGGCGACATCGACATTGATGTCGGCATTGGCAGTGGCATTGATATCGGCATTGATATCGACATTGATATCGGCATTGACAGTGGCATCGCCGTCTATCGTTTTGTTCATATCCCTCTCCAAGTCCGGTGGCGCGTGGCAGTCAAGGCGGCGTTCAGCAGGCGCACCTGACGGCGAACTCCCGCTCGTTCCCGCCGCCCAGAACCTGCGTGTGGGCCGCCGCATTCGCCAGCACCGAGCCGCGGATCGCGTTGTCGAGGCGGTAGACGTCCGCGACGAGCGCCTCCCAGTCCCGGTTGCCGTCCGCGTCCCACTGGAACGGCAGACGCTCCAGCTCCCAGTCCGGCCCGGCCTGCTCGGCATGCTCCAGTGCCGCCTTGACGATCTCCCGTTGCTGCGCCTGCTTCCGCGGCCGACCCGCCGGACAGCCCAGCGGGAAGTCCAGGAACGAGGCACGCGGCGGCTTCAGGTACGTGGCCTGCTTGTACAACGTGGTGATGCTGGTGGTCGGGATCCCCCGCTTCTCGATCGCCCGGGCCAGAACCCCGAAGGCCACATGGCACTGCGGGCAGAACGGCACCACCAGCACCAGATCGACCCCCATGGCCTGGAACTCCTCAACGATCCGGGGAGCCACCCCGGTCGCCAGCTCGTCGAACTGGCTGATCGAGCCGACCATCGACACCGCGTTAGCCGCGTACCGGCCGATGACGCCGTCCCGCTCCAGATCGAGCATGGTGTCCCTGGGATAGGCCACATTGGGATCGGCGAGCGCGAAGGCCCGGATCGGCGTCATGTGCCCGAACAGCACCTCATCCAGGCCACGCTCCCTGGGCAGCAGCCGGTAGGACAGGTCGCTGTGCTGCCCGAGCCGCGGCTGGTCCGGAAAGTAGGCGCCACAGGACACCAGCAACCCGACCGTGGCCTCGCGCAACGGCACCCTCATCGGCGTCAACGCGGGAGGATCGAAGTCCGGCAACGGCTCGGGCTCGATACCCAGCACGTTCCTGAGCAGGCTGTCGGGGTCGAACACCGGGAACCCGGGAACCCCCAGGCCGGAAGTCGTCTGATCAACGTCGGTCACGGTCATCACCTCGGAAGGAAGCGGCTGAATACGCCCCAGAAGCGCGGGAAGCGCCTAGGTGAGACGTTACGAGCCACTCCACGGCCGACCGAGTCATTGGCCGAAAACTCCGGTGTCAGTTAGCGAACCGCACCACAGAACCGCGCTACAGAACCAGACCACGCCCGCCAAGCCGGCGGCACTAGCTGTTGCCGCTACGCTCCGGCAGGTACGGCTCCAACGAATGCGCCAAGTTCGGCAGCGGCATCGACTGTAGCCAGATCTGACCCGGGCCGGTCAGCGCCACCAGGAACAGCCCGTCGCCGCCGAACACCTTGTTCCGGATGCCGGGGACCGTCGTCATCGTGAACTGCACGCTGGCCTCGAACATACCGATGTGGCCCGGGTGCACCAGCATCTGCTGGCCCGGGCCCAGGGTGTAGGGGGACACTTCGCCGGACAGCTCGATCCAGGCCCGGCCCTGGCCGTCCAGGCGCTGGAGGACGAAGCCCTCACCGCCGAACAGCGAGCGGGAGAAGGTCTTCTGGAAGGCGACGTTCGTGGTGATGCCCGGGGTCGAGGCGAGCCAGCCGTGGCGGTGCACGATCATCGGCAGCTGCGGCTGGACGTCCACCGGCACGATGTGGCCCGGCATCTTCGAGGCGAAGCACAGCAGCGCGGTGCCGCCGCCGGTGGCGTCGTAGCGGGTCATGAACAGGCCGCCGCCGCCCGCCACGCGCTTCAGGCCGGCCATGAGGCCGCGCGCGCCGCCGGAGTTCGTGGTCTGCGACATCTGCACGTTCGGCGACATCCAGGACAGCTCGCCGTGCGGGGAGATGATCGACTCGCCGGGGCTGAGCAGGAACTCGAGCACCGGCATCGTGGTGCCCTTGATGTTGGCTTGCATCAGCCGTCTCCCCCTGTCGACGCCGTCATGGGGAATTTCTGTACGCCGATATACGGCCGAGCCTCCCCCTGGCACACCCTAGCCCGCGGCCCGCGTGAGCGAGAACTCGCTTCAGTGCGGAGCGCTGGGTGGCGCGGCGCTGACGGAGCGAGAGGAGGGGACGCCCGACGGTGCGGAACTCGTCCCCACAGTGAGCGGGGCATTGGTGGGGGTGGGGG
>NZ_JAAFZA010000422.1 GCF_015356865.1 Catenulispora pinisilvae | reverse complement strand
GTTGGGGGTCGGGGTCGGGGTGAAGCTGCTGCCGCTCTCGATCGGGATCTGCGGGCCGGCGAGGTTCTCGCCGCCGCCCCCTCCGCCTTCCTCTGGCTCACCGCTGTAGTACCAGTCGTGCGTGCCGGCGCCGAAGGGGTCCGGCTCGGCCGGGATCTCCGGGCCCATCAGGGCCTCCCCGGAGGTGTCGGAGCCGCCGAACCCGCTGGTCGGCGGGTTGGTCAGGGACTCTGGGGTGACCAGGCGGGCCACCTGCGGGTCGACCTCGGGGGAGAAGACGGACGCCGAACCGTAGGAACCGGTGCTGGTCCCCACCCCTCGGCGCTGGCGTTCCCGGGCGGCGTAGAGCGGGTCCTTGTTGGCCTCGGCCATCACCAGGGCCTCGGGGCGGCCCATGCCGAGCAGGATCTGGCGGACGTCGGCGGCCCGGGTGGCCTTGCGGTCTTGGACCCGGGACTCGATCTCCGTTCGGGTCCGGGAGACGAGCTGGTTCCGTGACGTGGGCGACATGCGACCCTCCGCCATCGTGGACAGCTCTGCCAGGTACCGGAACATCTCCTGGTCGGTCTCGGCCGTCACCCCTGCGTTCCCCCTGTTGCTCTTGAGGCCCAATACGGCGGCTGTGCCCTGTGAGGCACCCGCATCCGTATCGTATGCGGGCGCTGTGATCGTCGGGACTCGACTACCGTTGTCTTTGATGCCCACCGAACACCCCGGCCATTCCGCGCGACCCGGCACCACTGGTGCACGGGCGATGACGCGCGCCGCCGGGGCCGGAACGGGTGGCGGCGCGTCTCAGGGTTCGGACACTGTCGGGGCTCGTGGGGGTGTCGGGGCGCTCGGTGTCCGCTCCGCCCCGGTGCCGCGCCGGCGCTCGCTCGCCGACGAATTGCGTTCCTGGCCGGTCGAGCGGCTGGCGAATCTGTTGGCGGTGCGGCCGGATCTGGCGGTGCCGCCCCCGGCGTCGATCGCGGCGCTGGCCGAGCGGGCCTCGCAGCGGGCGTCGGTGGCGCTGGCGATGGACCGGCTGGACGCTTTCACGTTGCAGGTGCTCCAGGCGCTCGCGGTGTCGCCGGAGCCGGTGACCGCCGCCTCCACGGTCGCGCTGCTCGGCGTGCCGGACGACGGGGCCGTCGCCGAGGCGATCGCCCTGCTGCGCGACACGGCGCTGCTGTGGGGGCCCGAGGAAGGACTGCGGCCGCTGGTCAACGCCCGGGAGGCGCTGGGCGAGAACCCGGTCGGGCTCGGACCGCCGCTCGCCTCGGCGTTGAACAACTCCTCCCCGGCCGGGATGCAGGAGTTCCTGCGCCGGCTCGGCCTGCCCGCGACCGCCGATCCGGTCAGCGCGGTCGGTGCGATCGCGGCGCTGGCCGCCGACCCGCCGCGGATGCGGTCGGTGCTCGGCACGGCGCCGGTGGGGGTCGAGGCGGTGCTGGAGAAGCTGGTCTGGGGGCCGCCGTTCGGCAAGGTCGGGGTGTCGGCTGGTGGGGTGGATGCCGGGCTGGACTCCGCGCTGGATCCGGCGCTCGGTGTCGAGCTCATCGCGAATCCGCCGCAGGGAACTGATACTTCCGCTGTGACTTCGAACCCTGTCACCGATACCGGTCCTTCCGAGTCCCCACTGGAATGGCTCCTCGCCCGGGGCCTGCTCGGCCGCTGGACCGAGGACACCGTCGTCCTGCCGCGCGAGATCGCGTTCTTCTTGCGGCGTCACGTTTTCGGGACCGGCCTGCACCACGACCTGGCCGCCGATCCGCCGGCGATCGCCGTCACCCAGCACGACGTGCGGCCCGCCGACGCGGCCGCCGGCGCCGCGGCGACCGCCGTGCCCCGCCGGGTCGAGGAACTGCTCGACGCCTGGGCCGCCGGACCGCCCGGCGTGCTGCGCTCCGGCGGCGCCGGCATCAGGGATCTGCGACGCACCGCCGCGCTGCTGGACGTGCCGGAGGAGGAGGCCGCGTTCCTGGCCGAGCTGGCTTACGCCGCCGGCCTGGTGGCGGCCGATCTGGCGTCCGGCTTCTGGCTGCCGACCCCGGCCTACGACCGCTGGCTGGACCTGCCGGCCGAGCGCCGGTGGGCGGAGCTGGCGGTGGCGTGGCTGGTCTCGGACCGGGCCGCCGGCCGGGTCGGGGCGCCGGACGAGCGGAACCGGCAGGTGGCGCCGCTGTCGGCGGAGGTGGCGTCCTGGGCGGTGACGGAGCTGCGGCGGGACCTGCTCGGCGAGCTGGACCGGCTGCCGAAGGGCGCCACCACCAGCCTGGACGCGCTGGTCGGCCGGCTGTTCTGGGAGCGTCCCCGGCGCAGCGGCCCGGCGGTCCGGCACCTGGTGGACTGGACGCTGCGCGAGGCGGTGTGGCTCGGCGTGGTCGCCCCGGTCCGCGGCGGCGCCGGCATCCTGGCCACCCACGGCCGCGCACTGCTCCTGGGCCTCCCGCGCGAAGCACTGGCCTCCACACTGGGCGCGGCGCTGCCCGAACCGGTGCGCCACGTCCTGATCCAGGGCGACCTGACCGCCATCGCCCCCGGCCCGCTCACCCCGGACGTGGCGCGCGAGATGGCACTGATCGCCGACATCGAGTCGGTCGGCGCGGCGACCGTCTACCGCTTCACGACCGCCTCGGTCCGCCGCGCCTTCGACGCCGGGCGCGGCGCCGACGACCTGCACGCCTTCCTGGCCGAACACTCACTGCACGAGATCCCCCAGGCGCTGAGCTACCTCGTGGACGACGTGGCCCGCCGCCACGGCCGCATCCGCGTCGGCGCCGCGGTCTCCTACGTCCGCGCCGACAACGACGCCGCCCTCACCGAGATGCTGGCCGACCGCCGCACCGGCGGCCTGGGCCTGCGTCGGATCGCCCCCGGCGTGGCCGTGTCCGAGCTGCCCTCCGAGGAACTGCTGGTGGGCCTGCGGGCCAACGGCTACGCCCCGATGGCCGAGAACGAGGACGGCAGCGGCGCGCCGGTGGTGGTCGCGACATCGCGGGCGCGGCGGGCGACGTCGTTCCACCCGTACGCGGTGCAGCGGCAGGCGTTGCCCGGGTCGGCGGCGGTGGTGGGATTGGCTGAGGAACTGATGGCCGGCGGGTAGCGTGGCCGGCGGGGCCGGGGCGGGTTGCGGCCCGACGCGCCCAAAATGCCGTGCCGGCCAGGCTTCGGCTCTGTACCGTTCCGTCATGGCACGCGACGAGCGCGGGGTCACCCCGCAGAGCGAGGACTTCTCCTCCTGGTACAACGAAGTGGTCACCAAGGCTCAGCTGGTGGAGCGGGGTCCGGCGCGCGGCACCATGGTGATCCGACCGTATGGGTACCGGATCTGGGAGCTGCTCCAAGCCGACCTCGACGGGCGCATCAAGGACACCGGCCACGAGAACGCCTACTTCCCGATGCTGATCCCGGAGTCGTATCTCAAGCGGGAGGCCGAGCACGTCGAGGGGTTCGCACCCGAGCTGGCCGTCGTCACCCATGCCGGGGGCAAGGAGCTGGACGAGCCGCTGGTCCTGCGGCCCACGTCGGAGACGGTCATCGGGGAGATGATGGCCAAGTGGGTGACGTCCTATCGGGATCTGCCGCTGCTGCTGAATCAGTGGGCGAACGTCGTCCGCTGGGAGATGCGGACCCGGCTGTTCCTGCGCACCACCGAGTTCCTGTGGCAGGAGGGCCACACGGCTCACGCCGACGAGGCGGAGGCGATGGAGGAGACGCTGCGCATGCTCGACGTCTACGAGCGCGTCAGCCGTGAGATGGCGGCGATTCCGGTCGTGCCGGGGGAGAAGACACCCGGGGAGCGGTTCGCCGGTGCGGTGAAGACCTTCACCGTCGAGGGCATGATGCGCGACGGGAAGGCCCTGCAGAGCGGCACGACGCACTATCTGGGCACGAATTTCGCCAAGGCGTTCACCATCCAGTTCTCCAACGACGCCGGCCGACTGGAGCTGTGCCACACCACCTCCTGGGGCATGTCCACCCGGCTGGTCGGCGGCGTGATCATGACCCACGGCGACGACAAGGGCCTGGTCCTGCCCCCGAAGCTGGCACCGCACCAGGTGGTGATCGTCCCGATCGCACGCGGCGAGCAGGCCCAGGCGGTACTGGACGCGGTACGGGAGCTGGCGGCCCGGCTGAAGACGGCCGGGATCCGGGTGCACATCGACGACCGGCCACAGCTCTCGCCCGGCTTCAAGTTCAACGAGTGGGAGATGCGCGGCGTCCCGATGCGGTTGGAAATCGGGCCGCGCGACCTGGCAGCCGGCACCGCGTTGCTGGCCAAGCGCCTAGGCGACGAGGGCAAGACCGCGATCGCCCTGGACACCGCCCCGCAGACACTGCTGGCCGCACTGGACGACTTCCAAGCCTTCCTACTCCAGCGAGCGATCGACTTCCGCGAGTCGCACACGGCCACCACGAACACCTGGCAGGAGTTCACCGCCGCAGTCGCCACCGGCTGGGCCCGGGCGCTGCACTGCGGACGTCCGGAGTGCGAGGACGAGATCAAGTCCGAGACGGCCGCCACGCCCCGCTGCATCCCGCTGGACGCGGCGGCCGAGGCTGGGACGTGCGTGCGCTGCGACGCGCCGTCGGCGTATGGCAAGCGGGTGCTGTTCGGGCGCGCTTACTGAGCGTGAGCGGAGGGGCGCTTGGCGGGGAGGAGGCTCGGCGAGGAGGAGGAGGGATGGGGTCCC
>NZ_JAAFZA010000421.1 GCF_015356865.1 Catenulispora pinisilvae | reverse complement strand
CTGGGGCTGGGGGCCGGTGTGCTGGCGACTGGCGGCTGGCGGCTGGTGTGCTCGCGGCTGGCGGCTGGTGTGCTCGCGGCTGGCGGCTGGTGTGCTCGCGGCTAATGTGCTGGGGCGGTTTGGGGTTGTAGGTTGCGGTTGGCGTGTGGGTTTCAAAGCTTTTTACGGCCTTCGGTCATGGTTGTGCCGGTTCGGGGTTCGGGTCGGCAGGTGTGTTTGTCGGCTGCCGGTTCTCGCGTACACGACCCCGCCGCACCTCAGGCCTCTTCCACTCCGGCAAGTCGGAACAAGATCAAAGTCAAGATCAAGGTCAAGAGCCCTGGTGAAGGGCCGGCGCCTCCGGCGGGGGCTCTCGGCTAGCCGGATAATGTGGGTTCCCGTGGGCAGCGTGGAGTGTCCCGGCTGCCCGGGGTGGTTTGGTGGTTCAGGTGTGTCAGGCTGCTGTTGTTGGTGTGAGGGTGACGGTGAAGCCGAGGTGTTCGAGTTGGCGGATGGCTTGGCGGGTTGCCCGGGTTTTGTTGGTGTGGCGGTCGTGCCAGTCCGGGCCGAGGTCGGTGAAGCGCTGGTCGGGGTTGGCGATCAGGTGCCAGGCGATTTGTAGGATGTTGCGGGCGATGGCGACTTGGGCTTTCTTTCTTGGGGCGTGTTTGGCGATGCGGCGGTAGCGGGCTCCGAGGAAGGTTTTGGTGGTGGAGGCGGACACGGCGGCTTGTCCGAGGGGTCCTTTGAGCCAGTTGTTGCCTTTGCCGGTGCGGCCGGGTTTTTCGGTGGCCCCGGATTGGTGGGTGCGGGGGGTGAGGTGGGCCCAGGAGGCCAGGTGGGCTCCGGTGGGGAAGACGGTCATGTCGGTGCCGATTTCGGCGATGATGACGGCGGCGGTGTCCCGGCCGACCCCGGGGATCTCATCGAGCCGGTCTAGCAGGCTGCCGGGGCTGGGGTGGTCGTCGTCGGGGCCGGTCGGTGGGTCGATTTGCGTGATCGCGGCCTCGATCCAGGCGGTGAGCTGGTCGATCTGGCCGGTCAGCCGGTCGTAGTCGTCCAGCCACATCCGGATCAGACGGGCGTGGTGGTTTTCGAAGTGCCCGGTTAGTGCTTCGATCAGGGTTGGGATCTTGGTGCGCATCCGTCCGCGGGCCAACTCGGCCAGGGTGCGCGGGTTGCGCTCGCCGGCGATCAACGCCTCCAGCATCGCCCGGCCGGAGACGCCGAACAGGTCTGTGGGTCCGCCGTCCTTGTCGGAGATTTTCAGGCAGGCGTCTTCCAGCAGGGCCTGGATCCGGTTGGCGTATTTGGTGCGGTCGGCGGTCAGCGCGGTGCGGGCTCGGGTCAGGTCCCGGAGCTGCCGGATGGGTTTGGGCGGCACGAAGCTGGGGCGCAGCATCCCGCGTTCGGCGAGTTTGGCTAGCCAGATCGCATCCAGCTTGTCGGTTTTGGGCCGGGCCGGCACGTTCTTCACATCCCGGGGGTTGACCAGCCAAACCGTCAGGCCTCTGGCTTCCAGCTGGTAGAAGTGAAGTCGACCCGGGGCGCGGTTCCGGTCTTTCGACCGGCCCGTTTCCCCAGGCCGCTTCCCGCACCCGCCGTGCGCCTCTCAACGCAACGGGCGCTCCACAAGCCCCGATGAATCCGGTTTTCATCCTCCCAGCGCGGCCTGCCACGGCGTCGGGATCACCGCTCCCCGATAGCGATAGCGGGTCGTGCCCACCTTCGCCGGATTGAACAGCGTCCGTTCAGCCGTGCCAGGCCACCAGCCGCCTGCGCAATAGCGTCGGCGCAGCTCCTTCACGGTCGATTTCGGGTGTTTACGGCGCAGCCATCGCCAGACCCGCGCCCACGCATAGGCGCTGAGGTATTTGAAGGTCACGCTGGACACCCCCGGCCGGAAGTACGCGCACCAGCCCCGCAGCACCCGGTTGAGCTGGATGAGCAGGGCGTCAAGCGGAAGTCCGCGATCCATTCCCCGGCACAACGTCCTGACCTTCCCCAGCACGGACGCAACAGCCTTGCCCGCCGGGTAGGTGTAGACATAGAACCGGCTGGTGCCACTCTTGCGGTGCCGCTGGATGCGCCACCCCAAGAAGTCCAGACCGTCGTCAATATGTGTAATCAGGGTCTTCTCCTCCGACAGGCGCAAACCCATCGTGGCCAAGGCCTCCGCCGCCTGCTCGCGCAGCGCCTCGGCGTCCTCCCTGGTGCCGTGCACTATCAGGCACCAGTCGTCCGCGTACCTAGAGATCCGGTAGTTGGGAAGACCTTGAGAGCGACGCTTGGCCCGCTGCCACGCGGTGGCGGCCGGGCCGCCCGGCCCGTGGGCGATGTGCTCGTCCAGGACCGACAGGGCCACGTTGCTGAGCAACGGCGACAAGATCGAACCCTGTGGGGTTCCGGTGTTGTTCTCCCGAAGTACGCGGTCCTCACCAAGGATGCCCGCCTTCAAGAACGCCTTCACCAGGGCCAGCACACGTCTATCCCCGATCCGAGCCCGCACCCGCTCTAGCAACGCGGGGTGCGAAATCTCGTCGAAGCAGGCTTTGATGTCGCCCTCAACGATCCACTCATAGGAGTGGGACGTCAGATGACGCACCTCAGCCACCGCGTCGTGAGCCCGGTGATTGGGGCGGAACCCGTAGGAGCACGGGAGGAAATCCGCCTCGAAAATCGGCTCCAACACCAGCTTCACGGATGCCTGCACCACCCGGTCGGTGATCGTGGCGATCCCCAGACGGCGCAGCTTGCCGCCCGCCTTGGGGATCATCCGCTCCCGCACCGGCAGCGGACGGAAACTGCGGTCCCTCAAGGAATCCCGCAGCAGGTCGAGGAACTCCTCGACCCCCGTCATCAGCGCGATCGACCCCGCAGTGCGGCCGTCGATCCCGGCTGTCCTGGCACCCTTGTTCCCCCGCACCCGATGCCACGCGACCAGAAGGAACGCGGGATCAGCGACAAGGTTGAAAAGATCATCGAACCTGCGACGTGGATCGTCACGGGCCCACCGGTGCAGCTTGCCCTGGATCTCCAGTACCCGGCGCTCCGCCTCATAGAAGCGCAGCTCCAGCTCGTCGGTATTCACCAACGCACCCTCCTGACATTCCAGTAGCGACACTGCCGACTTGCTGGCCCCCTTCGCCATGTGCGCGCCTCTCGCGCGCTCGGACTACTACGGGGCCTCCGCCCCACCCTGCGGCCGTCAGCCGGCAACGGACCTGCCCACCACCGCGCCGGATGCCCGGCGGGAGGGCGACCGCGGATGGTTCCCACGTTCACCAGCGAATCGATCAGCGAGTTAGGCGCCCACCTTTACCCCGGCAGCATCGCCACGGCTACGCCGCAGGCTTTCACCGTGGCCTCCCCACCGGACCATTCAACCGGCTTCGGAGTTGCCCGCCGGGCCCACCAGGGCTCGACGGCCACGCACTGCATCCCGGCCCATATCCGTCAGATTTGAGCGCGGTACTGGCCTTACGGGGCGTCAGACAGCGGTTCCTCTCGTACACCTTCTCGCCTTGCTTGCCGGACCCGGGCCGTCTGACAGTTCCGGCACGTCCCGTACGTTGTCGGGGCTGCTCCCACCGAAGACCAGCGTTCCCCGGTCCCGGCTGCCCCCAGCTTCACCGGCCAGCTGCGACTGACCGGCGACAGGGTCCTTTCACCCCTGCTCGACTCACCAGCGCCTCGTGGCGCACGAACGGCCGCCAGTAGTCGCCGGTGGCCTCCATCACCACCAAGGTGACCGACTGGCACACCAGGTGGTCGCCCAACTCGGCGATCGCGTTGGTGGTGGCCTTGACCGGCCACGTCTTCTGCACCCGCCGGGCCGGGTTGCTCTCCCCGGGCATCCTGGTGCACACCATCGCGCTGGCCTTGGCGATGTCGATCGCCGCGACCCGGTCCACCTGTTCGACGGCAGCCTGCAACTCCACCACTTCGGCATGCTCATCCATCGGGACTCCTTCCCGACTCCGGCTCCCCCAGCCACACCACACAGGCACTGCACGCGCAGACCGCCACGGGGAAAGCCGCAAGCTAGCCGGCGTGCTCGAAGCAACAGGTCACAGCCCCATACAGCGGTCCAGTACCAGACTCCCTCACAGGCTCAACACCCAAGCAGGGTACGGACTCGACGCGAACAGCACCTACAAGCAACATTTTCGCGCCGACAAGGCGGCGCTGCCAAGAGCCGGGATGACTCCCTCGGGGAACTGGCGCAATTCCATAGGGTGGTCCGGTCAGGGCCCTGCGCCTGCGGTTTGTGAGGTGGTTGCGGTCCGTTCCCCTCGGTCGCGTCGTCAGCCCCAAGGGGTACAGCGCCGAACCCCGGGAGTAAAGTCCGCGCCCTTGCGGTCAGGCGGGCAGGTGGCAGCCGCGTACAGCGCGAACTTGACTCCCGAGAACCGGCACTGTAGGCAAAGCCCTGCCGACGCGACCGAGGGGAACGAACCGAAAACCAACCGGAAGAAAAGCAACCACAGGGTACGAGGGCACGGGTCAGTAGTGCGGCTGCCGGTGTGGTGTAGGGGATCTTCCTCGGTCCACCGCTGCTCGACACGCCCGAACGCGTGACGATCAGCATGGATGTGAAAAAACCGGCCATCCGGCGAGTTCTACCGGTCGTCGCAACGCGTTGTGGTTGTGTGGTCTGACAGTAGCTTGGTGAGGCGTTCGGCTGGGGTATCCCAGTCGAGGACTTTGCGGGGTCGCCGGTTGAGTTTGGCGGCGACGG
>NZ_JAAFZA010000420.1 GCF_015356865.1 Catenulispora pinisilvae | reverse complement strand
CCCGCAGCCCTTCCCCCTGGACCCCACCCCGATCCACGTCCCCGACCACGTCCTGGACGACCTGCGGGCCCGCCTGGCCCGGACCCGTCCGCCGCTGGACGAGGGCAACGAGGACTGGTCCTACGGCGTCCCGGAGGGCTACCTCAGCGAACTGCTCGCCTACTGGCGCGACGGCTACGACTGGCGCGCGGCCGAGGCCGCCATCAACGGCCACGAGCACTACCAGGCGCGTGTCGCCGGCGTCCCGCTGCACTTCCTGCGCCAGCCCGGCGTCGGCCCGGACCCGATCCCGCTGATCCTCACCCACGGCTGGCCCTGGACGTTCTGGCACTGGTCGAAGGTGATCGGCCCGCTCGCCGACCCGGCCGCGTACGGCGCCGACCCCGCGGACGCCTTCGACGTCATCGTCCCCTCACTGCCCGGCTTCGGCTTCCCCGGCCCGCTCACCGGCTTCCCGGACGTGAACTTCTGGAAGGTCGCCGACCTCTGGCACACCCTGATGACCCAGACCCTGGGCTACCGGAAGTACGCCGCCGGCGGCTGTGACATCGGTGGCATCGTCACCAGCCAACTCGGCCACAAGTACGCCGAGGAGCTCTACGGCATCCACATCGGCTCCGGCCTCCCGCTCGACTTCTTCACCGGCCCGCGCGCCTGGGACTTCGCCCAGAACCGCCCCCTGAGCGCCGACCAGAGCGCCGACGTCCAGGCCCGCATCATCGAACAGGACCACCGCTCGGCCTCCCACCTGGCCGTCCACATGCTCGACGGCGCCACCTTGGCCCACGGCCTCAGCGACTCACCCGCCGGGCTGCTGGCCTGGCTCCTGGAGCGCTGGAACGCCTGGAGCGACAACGGCGGCGACCTGGAGTCCGTGTTCACCAAGGACGACCTGCTCACCCACGCCACCATCTACTGGGCCAACAACTCCATCGCCACCTCCCTGCGCTACTACGCCAACGCCAACCGCTATCCCTGGATGCCGGCCCACGACCGTAAACCGGTGGTCGAAGCCCCGGTCGGCCTGACGTTCGTCGCCTACGAGAACCCGCCCGGCATCCACAGCGCCGAGGAGCGGGTGCGCGCGTTCAAGAACGGGCCGCGCGCCGACTGGTTCAACCACGTCAACGTCACCGCCCACGATCACGGCGGGCACTTCATCCCTTGGGAGAACCCTCAGGCCTGGGTGGCCGACCTGCGGCGGACATTCCGGGGGCGGCGGGGCTGAACGTCATTCTCGCGGACGGCCAGGAGAACAGTCAGCCCGGCCGCGAGATAGCACAGGCCCTGGACAACCAGGACCGGCACGATGCCGATCGCCTGCGCCAGGTAGCCGGCGGCCAGGGTGGCCACCAGCTGGCAGATCCCTTCCACCCCGATCAGCGCCCCGAAGGCACGGCCGCGGAAGGCGTCCGCGGTGTGCTGCTGGAACAGGGTGTACATGCCGGCGACGGTCAGCGCGCCGGGAAGACCCACCACGATCATGCCCAGGACCGCGGGCCAGATGGCCGCATAGCCCAGCGGATACAGGAAGATCGCCAGGTCGACCGCCCCGAAGCCCAGCGCCCCGAAGCCCAGCAGCCGAGCCGGCGGCACCCGCCGCCCGAGCGCCGCGACCGCCAGGCCGCCGAGGATCCCGCCGATCGCCTGCACGGCCGCGATCAGCCCGTACGCCCGGCTGTCGCCGTGCAGCACCTGCCGCACGAACGGCGCGAACAGCGTGCCCATGACGCCCTCGCCGATACCGGTCAGCAGCACGAAGACCATCAGAACCCGCAGAACCCGCCGCGCCAGGGTCAGCCGCAGACCCGCACCCAGCTCCCGGACGACGTCCGCGACGCGCCGGGCGTGCTGTGTGTGCTGTGCGTGCTGTGCGGCCTGGACCCGGCCGCCGGCGCGGACGAAGCCGATGAACGCGGCGGCGGCCGCGAAGCTGCCGGCATCGGCCACGGCCAGGGCCCTGATACCGCCGGCCGCGGCGAGCACGCCGCCGAGCGCGGCACCGATGAGGCGGGCCAGGTCGCGGGACTGCGCGAGGAGAGTGTTCGCCGTCAGCAACTCACCCTCGGCCACCACCTCGCCCTCGGCCAGCAGCCGGGGCAGCATCGCCTGCTCGGCGGGGGCGAAGAACTGGCTGACCGCCCCCTGATACACCAGCACCGCGACCACGATCCACACCTGGCTCCGGTCGCGCACCAGCATGAGCGGTGCCAAGCCCACCGCCAGCAGCAGATTGGTCGCGACCATGGTGCGCTTGCGATCCCAGCGGTCTGCGAACACCCCGGCGAGCGGTCCCAGGAACACCTGCGGGACGAACGTCGCCGTGACCGTGACCGCCGAGGCGACCGTGGAGCCGGTCAGCACGTAGACGCAGTAGGCCAGGCCGGTCGCCAGGACCCAGTCGCCGGTGACCGAGACCAGCCCGGCGGTCAGGACCAGCCGCAGGTCCCGGCGTCCGGCCAGCAGCCGGCGTATCGCCCCCAACGCCCCCACCGTCCCCATCTCACGCTTTCCCCGCTTCCTCCGCTTCCTCGGGCGGCTGCGGCTGCGCCAGCGGCACCACGAACGTGGTGATGTTGACCGGCACCGAACCCGGCGGACGCGAGGCCAGATCGTCGATCGGGCGCTCGTCGACGTACCGCGTGATCAGGTCGTTGATCGCGCCGTTCAGCCCGGCGAGCTCGTCGAACGTCAGGTAGACGTTGGTCTGCCCCAGCCCGGCCTGCTGGTTCCACGCCGCCGACCACCCGCCGCGGCGCCGCTGCCAGTCGATGAACCGCGCCACCGCCCGCTCCGCGGCGATCCGCTCGTACACGTCGGCCGCGTCAGCGAGGTCGGGGTTGGCATCCGTGCCCTGAATCCGCTGCGAGGTGAACACCAGCCGCCACGGCCGCTCCCGGTTGTCCTTGCCCTCGATCTGCTCCACGAAGCCGTACTTGGCCAACTGGCGCAGATGGTGCGACGCCAGCCCGTGGCTGATGCCCAGCTCCCGCGCCGCGTCAGCGGTGGTCAGCCGCCCCTCCCGGCCCATCAGTTCCATGAGATCCAGGCGGATCGGATGCGCCACCGCGCGGATGACGGTCGGGTCGTCCAGCACCAGCCAGCGCTGACCGGCCGGGGGCTGCGGATCGTTCGAGGATTCCAAGGACATGCTTGGAATCCTCGGGGCGGGGCGGCGGGATGTCAAGCATGTGCTTGGAATGGGATGCCGCGATACGCCACAACGACACTGTCAGGGGAGTAGCACCTGGAGCTCCGGCAGCCGGCCGAACAGGTCGGGGAGGCCGTGCAAGCCGTTGCGCACGGACTCGTGCGACAGGCTGAGGTCAGGGCCGGTGTTCGCCTCGACACCGGCGAGGCATCGCAGGATGTTCCATCTCGTGTGCCCCAGCCAGCCGCCGATCATGAACACGAACCAGCTCGGGCCCGATGGCGGCAGCGCTCCGCCCCCCGCGACATAACCGTCCAGGACCGAGCGGAAGACAGCGGGCCTGATGTCGTCGAAGCCAGGTCCCTTCGCCAGGCTCAGCGCCGTCGAGCCGAGCTCACCGGCCACGTCGAGCATCCCCGAGAGCTCCCAGTCGAGCACCACCGGCCGACCCTGCCGAGCGAGCAGGTTCCACGGTCGGATGTCCTGGTGGGTCAGCACGACCGGGCCCGCCCGTTCGCAGGTGTCGACGAAGCGGGCGATCGCGAGGAACGTCTGGACCTGGGAGGCGAGTTCGTCAGCCCAAGGCTGTCCAGTCGCCGCCGCCCGCGCGGCGAGCTCGGGCCAGTCCCGTGCCGTCGGCTCCTGGACCGACCCGTGGGTCCACGCGACATCGAGCGCGTGGATGCGCGCGAGGATCTCACCGATCTGGAACGCGTACGCCGCGGACACCGGTGCTTCGGGCACCGTTTCTCCCTCGACCCATCGGTGGACGAGTCTGTGGCGGCCGGCCGAGATCGGCTCCGGCATCGGGATGCCGGCGGCGAAGGCCGCTCGCTCGAACCTGAACACGTCCTGGACACGATAGGCCCAGCGGCGGTCGACGAGGTTCAACTCCTTCACCGCGAACGACCCCTGGTCGGTGTCGAGCCGGTACATCCGGTTGGCGAATCCGCCGTGGACGCGGACCATCGGCCCGATCGGCGCGCCGAGACGCGAAAGATCCACTGAGACTCAGCCCCGCACCGCAGCCCGCTCGAAATCAGCAGCCCACTCATCAAGGCCCGCCTCACTCAGAACCACGTCCAGCCCGGCGGCAGCCGCCCCGATCAGAGCGCTGTCATCACCGAGCGACGCGGCCCGAAGTGGAATCGGATCGGCCCGCCGGAACTCCATCAGCCCGTCCAGATACGCCGCATCGAAGTCGTCCTGCGCAGCCGCCCTGATCAGCGGAGCCAGGCCGCCGAGCGTCACGACATCCGGATCGTGCGCGTTGACCAGCCCGGCAACACCGGAGGCGAGCGCCTCGGCCACCCGCCGCACCGCGGCAGCGGCGTCCGCCTCACCACCGCGCTCAGCCCGCTCCAGCACCTCGACAGCGAACGCCCGCGGATCGTCCGGCGGCGCGACCCCGAGATGACGAGCCAAAGCCCTGCCGTCGACCTCGTTGTCCCAACACCCACGCGCCCCGCACGGACACCGCCGCGACCGGTCGCCGAACGGCATATGCCCGTACTCGCCTCCAGCCCCGCTTCCCCCGACCGCCGGCACACCGTCGATCACCAGCACCCCGCCCAACCCCACCTCAACAGTCAGATACAGCA
>NZ_JAAFZA010000042.1 GCF_015356865.1 Catenulispora pinisilvae | reverse complement strand
GGCGGGAGGGTGCTCTTCACGGCGGAACGGCTCCTAGACGGTCCAACTGGCTCACGGGCCGCCGCCGGTGTCGACCGTGGTGGGGCCGCCGATCCGGATGGATTTCGTGCGACTTTCCGACCATCCGATCAACGGCGGCTCGCAGCCAGTCTAAAAGGGCCTCAGATCAGGCCCGGGCCCGGGGGCCGTTCCATCGCCGTGATGTTCGCTACGCCGGCTGACCGAGCACGCCGGAAGGCGCCGTGGCGGAGCGTGTCAGAACCGTGCCGGCGGCGGCACGCGGTACCGCCGCCGGAGATCGGCGCAGAGCGTCTGCAGGCGGTAATGCCGGCAACGCAATAGCGCAGAGCGTCAGCTGTCACCGGGGAAGCGTCGCCAGAAGACCAGGAAGCCGAAGGCGTGCCCGATCCGCCGCACGAGCCGGGCCAGCGCCCGGAACGGCCACGCCAGCACCGCCCCGGTCTTCGCCCGGACCTTGGCCCACGCGACCTCCCGTCGGTAGGCCCGCACCTCGGCGTCGAGGGCGGAGATGTCGTCGGGGACGACCACGACTATGAAGCCGCCGTCGTCACCCGGATCGCCGAAGGAGCCGAAGGACTGATCGCCGTTGTCGCGACCTGGACTGTTCACCGGTGTATGCACCCACCCCACGCGTCGTCGGGAGCCGTAGCGTCATTGTGCGCTTCGCAGAGCGTTGTGCCCAGAGTTGCGGGGGCGTCAATCACGCGGGGAACAAACGATTTCCGCACGGCGCCGGCGATCGACTTCGATCGGGATCGACCAAGATCCACCATCGCGGTATACGGAGCTCGGCCGCCGCGCGATATGGAGATCGAATGGCGCGGATCGACGGCCATTGAACTGCGCAAGCACGGCGCGGGCGGGTTTGTCAAGCCCCCACGGGTACGCTGACCTGCGCAAACGGTCTTCAGAACGGGCGTACAACGTGGTATCCTGGAGAGCCACGGAAGGGGCACATATCACATGACGTTCAAAGTTGGCGAGACCGTGGTCTATCCCCATCACGGGGCCGCGCTCATCGAGGATATCGAGATCCGCGTGATCAAGGGCGAGCCGAAGGAATACCTCGTGCTCAAGGTCGCACAAGGTGATCTGACAGTACGCGTGCCCTCTGAGAAGGCCGAGTACGTCGGCGTGCGCGACGTGGTCGACCAAGGCGGTCTGGAGAAGGTCTTCGACGTGCTGCGCGCGCCGCACACCGAGGAGCCGACCAACTGGTCCCGCCGCTACAAGGCGAACATCGAGAAGATCCAGTCCGGCGACGTCATCAAGGTGGCCGAGGTGGTACGCGACCTGTGGCGCCGCGACCGCGACCGCGGGCTGTCGGCCGGTGAGAAGCGGATGCTGGCCAAGGCACGGCAGATCCTGGTCAGCGAACTGGCGCTGGCCGAGGCCACCAACGAGGACAAGGCGGACGCCATTCTCGACGAAGTCTTGGCTTCCTGACGCCTCTGACATCATCGCTTGTTCTGAATTACTTGGCACCATTCTTCTTTTCAGCATGAGCACGCCATCCGGCCCCGCGGCGATCAGCCGCCGGGGCCGGCGGCTTGTTGTGCGCTAATGTCCCGGGCCGTGAGCATGAGTACTGATCCCGCCGCCGAGGCCGGCCCCGCGACCGGGACCGACACCGGCGCTGACGCCGAGGCCGGACCCGACGCCACCGGCTCCGACACCACCGGCCGCGGCCGGGTGGCCGTGATCGTCCCGGCCGCCGGCAAGGGCGAGCGGCTGGGCCCGGGCGCCCCGAAGGCCCTGCGTGAGCTGGGCGGCTTCCCACTGCTGGTGCACGCGGTCCGCACCCTGGTGACGGCCCGTTCGGTGGACCTGGTCGTGGTGGCCGCGCCGCCGAGCGCCGAGGGCGTGGCCGAGGTGCAGCGGCTGCTGGCCGATCTGCCCGGCGACACCCGCGTGGTGGCCGGCGGCGACACCCGCCAGGAGTCGGTCGCGCTGGCGCTGGCGACCCTGCCGGAGGACTGCGACGTGGTGCTGGTCCACGACGCCGCTCGGGCGCTGACCCCGGTCGACGTGGTCGAAGCCGTGGTCGCGGCGGTCCGGGACGGGGCCGGCGCGGTGATCCCGGTGCTGCCGGTGGCCGACACCATCAAGGCGGTCGACGCGGACCTGGTGACCGCGACCGTGGACCGCTCCACCCTGCGCGCGGTCCAGACGCCGCAGGGCTTCACCCGCGACATACTCACCAAGGCACACGCGGCGGCCGACCCGACGCTCCCGGCGACCGACGACGCCGGACTGGTCGAAGCCCTCGGCCTGCCGGTGCGCACGGTGCCCGGACACGCCGAGGCCTTCAAGATCACCACCCCGTTCGACCTGGTCCTCGCCGAAGCCGTGCTCAGGAGACGCCGATGAGCGCGGCCCGGCACTCTGTCCGCCGCTACCCTGTCCGCCGCTGCCCCGACCGACTCGGGAAGCCGCCGATGACCACCACGAAGCCGCTCCCGCAGGCTGGCGGCACTCTGTCCGCCGCCACCCTGTCCACCGCCGCCACCCTGTCCGCCGCCCCGGCCAACCCAGGAAGCCGCCGATGACCACCGCACTCCCCCTCGTCGGCATCGGCGTCGACGTCCACGCCTTCGAAGAAGGCCGCGAGCTCTGGATCGCCGGGCTGCACTGGCCCGGCCAGACCGGCCTGGCCGGCCACTCCGACGCCGACGTGGTCGCGCACGCCGCCTGCAACGCCCTGTTCTCCGCGGCCGGCCTCGGCGACCTCGGCGCGCAGTTCGGCACCAGCGATCCGGAATGGGCCGGCGCCTCCGGGCTGAAGCTGCTCGGCGAGGCGGCCCGCCGGGTCCGCGAGGCCGGGTTCGAGATCGGCAACGTCTCGGTCCAGCTGGTCGGGGTCCGGCCCCGGGTCGGCAAGCGCCGAGCCGAGGCCGAGCAAGTACTCAGCGAAGCCGCCGGTGCCCCGATCCGGCTGGCCGCCGCGACCACCGACGGGCTCGGGTTCACCGGAAAGGGTGAAGGACTCGCCGGAATCGCGACCGCGATCGTGTTCCCGCGGACGTGAGCCTCAAGCAATCGTCAAACCGCGCCGACGGATTCCCGACCGCCCGGCGATCGCCCGGCGATCGCTCGCGCTCAGCCGCCCGCCGGTCACAGAGTGCCGACGCTGACCACCACGAAAATCATGATGATCACCCACGATCGTGGGTCTTAATTCGCGGACCCGGCACAACGCCGAAACCCCGTGTGCTAGGAATGGAAACGTGAACCTCATATCCCGCTGCTGCGCCTACGACCCGCGTCGGCGACGCGGTCGAGAACTGCACGTGCAGCGTTGTGGCCGGGGATTCCGGACACACCTCCTCCGCGGCGCGCGCCAGCGCCGCAGATGAGCACGTTGTCGATCCCGGTCTCCACGCCCCACTTGCCCACCTGGTCCGCGCGCTCGGCGTAGGGCCAGGACAGGTCCCGGTGGAAGATGTGCCCGCCGGGCATCGCCAGTTCGTCCTGCAGGTCCTCGGTGGTCTTGGCCTCCAGGCAGGGCTTGCCCTCGGCGTCCAGCGCGAGGCAGTCGGCCAGCGGCTCCTCCAGGTACGCGTCCAGCCCGGCCACCGCGCTGCGCACCATCTCGTCCTTCGTCGCGCCGCCGGGCAGCGTGTGCAGCGAGAACAGCGTCAGGGTCTGCACGTCCGGCCGCTTGAGCAGGTCCTTGCCCAGGATCGAGCGGTCGGTGAGGGTGTGGCAGTAGACCTCGGACGGCAGCGGGTCCGGCAGCTTGCCGGCGTGTGAGTCCTGATAGGCCTGCCGCAGGTGCGCGGCGCCCTCGTCGATGTGGAAGGTGCCGGCGAAGGCCACGTGCGGGTCGGCCCCGGACTTCAGCCGCGGCAGGTGGTCCAGCAGCATGTTGATCTTCATCTGGGTGCCCTGCGGCTGCGGGGCGTCGGCGCTGCCCCGGCCGAGCAGCCGGGTCAGTACCGCCGGGGCCACTCCGGCCAGGACGTAACCGGACTGGATCACCTGCTCGGTGCCATTGCGGTCGCGGTAGGTGACCTCGGCGCGGCCGCCGCCGGCGTCCGGTTCGATGTGCGTCACCTCAACCCCGGTGAGGATCCGGGCCCCGGCGTCGACGGCTGATCGGTGCAGCGCCTCGGTGACGCTTCCCATGCCGCCGATCGGCACCCGCCACTCGCCGCTGCCGTTGCCCATCACGTGGTACAGGAAGCACCGGTTCTGCTTCAGGCTGGCGTCCCCGGCCCAGGTGTCGGTGCCGATCAGGGCGTCGGTGAGCACGACGCCGCGCACCGTGTCGTCGCCGAAGAAACGCTCCACCGCCGCGCCGATCGGCTGCTCGAACACCCACTCCCAGGCCTGTCCGGCGCCCTCCTCGCGGACCAGCGCCTCCAACTGCCCGCGGCCCAGCAGCGGGTTCAGCAGGGTCGGGGAGATCGCCCGGGCCAGCCGGCTGAGCTGTTCGTAGAACCGGTTCCAGGCCTTGTACTCGGCCTCGCCCCCGGTCAGCCGGCGGAAGCTGTCCTCGGTGGCGGCGCCGGGGCGGCGCTCGACCAGCAGGCCGGTGTCGGCGCCGGCCCGGCGCACCGGGGTGTAGGAGGAGACCGGACGGCTGCGCAGCTCGATGACCAGTTCCAGGTTGCGCACGATCGTGTAAGGGAGCAGCGACACCAGGTAGGAGTAGCGCGACAGCCGGGCGTCCTGCCCGGCGAACGGAGAGGCGCTCACCGCCGCGCCGCCGACCGTGTCCAGCCGCTCCAGCAGGGTGACGTGCATCCCGGCCCGCGCCAGGTAAGCCGCGGCCACCAGGGCGTTGTGGCCGCCGCCGACCACGACGACGTCGTGCCGCGAGGCACCGGGGCGGGGCGTGCGCGCGGCTCGTTCAGGCAGTGCCACTGTCACGTCGGGCGTCCTTCCCTGGAGGAGTCCCGATCATCCCACGTCCGACTCCGGTAACGGCTGGGGTCTGGCATCCCGGCGTGCCGGTGGGGTATACCAGGCGACTGATAACCGGCGGTGCGTCCGGTCGAGGGGGGTTGCGGGATGTCCGGCGAGGCGAGTGAGCAAGAGGTCTGGTATCCGGCGGCGACGATGGACGCCGCCATCAAGGCCGAGGTCCGGGCAGCCGTCAGCGCGGCCGGGGAGGTGCTCGCCGCGGCCGACGAGGGCGACCCGGCCGGGGCGGCCGATCTCGAGGAAACCATGGTCGTGAAGTACGTTCCCCTTCCGGCCCCGGTGGAATCCGCCCCGGCCCGGGCTGTGACCACAGCGGAACCGACCGGCGGCCCGAGCCCGGACCAGATCGGCCGGCACATCGCCCGCGCCGAGGCGCTGGCCGAACTCGGCCGCCGCCGGCAGGCGCTGGACGTCCTCAACGAACTGATCGCGGCCGGCAGCCAGGACGTCCGGGTCTGGCGCTCGCTGGCCGCGGTCTATCTGGAGACCGGCGACGGCGAGAAGGCACTGCGCGCGGCGGACTGGGTCGTGACCTTCGCCCCGGGCGACGAGTGGGGCTACCGGCTGCGCGCCTCGGCCCTGCGGCTGCTGGAGCGCACCGACGAGGCCGTCGCCGCGGCCGAGGAGGCGGTGCGCCTGGGACCGCGGGTCTGGCAGAGCCGGGCCAGCCTGGCCGCCGCCCTGGAAGCCAGCGGCGACCTGTCCCAGGCCGCCGCCGAGGCCCGCCGCGCCTCCGAACTGGCCGCCGAACTCGACCCGGAATCCGAGCCGGAGGCACGGCACTTCGAGGAGTCGGTCGCCCGGGCCGACGAGGACGTCCCCGAACCGGTCGCCTTCGTCGCCGACCTGGAAGCCGTCCTGGCCTCCCGCCCCGGCCCGGACGACGAAAGCCTGGCCCACGTCGGCAACATGGTCCTGCGCGGCATGGAGTTCAGCGCGATCGCCGGCTGGCTGGTCGCCTTCGGCGGCGTGGCCATCCCCGGCTTCGACATCAGGTTCCTGATCCCGCTGGCGGTCGTGGCGGTGCTGGCCGTCTTCCTGGTCGGCCCGGCCCGCAAAGCCGGCCGCGACCTGTGGCGCTACCTGGTCGAGTACCTGTGGCAGGACACGAAGACCCGGGTGGCGCTGGTGATGACCATCGCCGCCCACGTCTTCATGATCACCGGCAGCTCGCTGGGCCACGTCCAGGGCGGCTCCACACTGATGGTGGGGCTGATCAGCCACCTGGTCGGCCGGCTGACGCTGCACCGGAAGGCACCGGAGCTGAGCCCGGTACGGCGCGGCGGCGCCCCGGCCGCACCGCGTACGGCGGCGTGACCGGGGACGCTCGGTTGAGGGGGACGCTCGGTTGAGGGAGGCGCCCGGTTGAGGGAGGCGGATCAGGCTTCGGCGAAGACCTCCGCCAGAAGCTCCGGGAACAGCTCCAGCGGCGGCATTCCCCAGTCCCCGTTGACGTTCACCACCGCGACCCGACGGCCGTCGCGCGTGCCGAACAGGTAGGTGAAGCTTCCGGAGATCAGGCCGCCGTGGCCGAACAGTTCAGTGCCGTCCGGAAGCGTGAAGGACGATATGCCAAGGCCGTAGCGGTAGCCGTCGAGCCAGACGCCGTCCGGGACCGGCGTCATCGCGAACATCTCGGCCGTCTGCTTCGGCGCCAGGAAGCGGCCGGAAAGCAGTGCGGACAGCAATACGGCCAGGTCTTCGGCGGTGGAGACGACCGATCCGGCGCCGAATCCGTCGCTCGCGTTCCGCTCGGTGACGTCGTGCAGCCGAGCGTCCAGGTCAGGCGAGTTCAGCTTGCTGTACAGCCGAGCCCCCTCGCCCCGATAGAACCGATCGGTGCCGGGGGAATACGTGTGCTTCAACTTCAGCGGCCGCGCGATGCGGTACTCGATGAGGTCCGCGAAGGACATGCCGCCGGCCTTCTCCAGGATCATCGCGGCGAGCACGAAGTTCGTGTTCGAGTATCCGAATCGCTCGCCCACCGGGAACTCGGCGGGATGTGACGTGGCTATCGCCACGAGTTGTTCGGGCGTATATGTGTCGTCGAGGTGATCGGGCAGGGCGGCGGTGAAGTAGTTCTCCATCAGCTGCGGATCACTTGTATAGGGGAAGATCCCACTGGTCTGACCGACCAGCCGCCGGATGGTGACGTCGGTCGGCCGCAGCCCTTCCGGCAGCAGCCCCGGCAGCCACCGCTCGACGGTGTCGTCCAGGCTGAGCTCTCGCTCGGCGGCGAGTTGGAGGACGAGCAGCGCGGTGAAGGTCTTCGTGATGCTGCCGACCCGGAATTCGTCGGTGGGCCGGCGCTCCCGACCGCTGACGATGTCGGCGACACCGGCGGCGTGGAACTCCGAGCGGCCGTCGGCGCGGATCAGGGCGACGGCGCCGGGGTAGTCGGCGACAGCGGCGGTGAGGACGGCCTGGATCGAGGTGGCGGACATGGCTGGCTCCTTGGGCTTGAGGTGGTGGTGCTGCGTGTTTGCGACAATCGAAACGCTATGTTGCGTTCACAGAATCATCAAGCACCGATTCGTGAAGCAAGTGCTGTCGGCACTGGTTAGGGCCTCGGGATTCTTGCAATGAGTTTGAAGGTGAATGCACGGAAGTCGGCATCGATGTTGCAATGAGATCCGGTCCGAGCGCAGACTGGATCCATGCCCGGAGGCCGTCTGACCCACTCCGACCGCCGCGCCATCGCCGCGGGGCTGGCCGCAGACCTGTCGTACAACGAGATCGCGAAGCGCCTGGAGCGTCCGACGTCGACCGTCACGAGAGAAGTGATGCGCAACGGCGGGCCGCTCGCCTATCGCGCGGACGGCGCGCACCAGGCGGCGCACCGCAAGGCCCGCCGCAGCAAGGCGGCGCGCGCCGCCGGACCGGGCGCGCTACCGTCAGCGGACTTCGGCCGCGACCCGGAAGTGGTGCGCGCGTACGCCGAGAGCCTGACGGGGATCCTGGAGAGTTCGGGAATGCCGCGGATGATGGCCGGCGTGCTGGCCTGTCTCTACACGGCCGACTCGGGCGGGATGACGTCCGCGGAGCTGGTGGCCCGGCTGCGGGTGAGTCCGGCCTCGATCTCGAAGGCGGTCGGATATCTGGAAACCCAGGAGCTGATCCAGCGCGGGCGGGGCCCGGACCGCCGCGACCGCTACGTCGTCGACGACGACGTCTGGTTCCGCGCGACGCTGGCCAGCGCGCGGCTGAACGACAGCATGGCGGCGGCGGCCCGCTCCGGCGTGGAGGTGCTCGGCGCCGGCACACCGGCCGGGGAACGTCTCCGCGAGATGAGCCGGTTCCTGGACCAGATCTCGCGCGATCTGGTGGCTTCGGCCGAACGGTGGCGGGCGGTACCGCCCGAGGCTGACGAAGCCTGACGCCCGCTACGCCGCGGACTGCCGCCTCACGCCACCGCGGCCTCACGCCAGCGCCAGCTCAAGCAATCGTCATCTCACGCCACTGCCAGTTCACGCCACCACCGCCACACGCCAGCGTCGGCTCACGCCACCACCGTCTCAACCCACTGCCAGTTCAAGCCACTACCAGCTCAAGCCACAGCCGGCTCCGCGACCGCTTCGCCGCCACCGGCCTCGCCGCCCTCCACCACCGCCGCCGGCGTCCGCACCAGCACCAGCCGCATCACCACCGCGGCGGCGCTCAGCCCGAAGATGACCAGCGCCATCGGCATCCCGCTGCTCTTGCTGCCCAACCCGGTCAGCGGCGCGAAGACGGCGCCGAACAGGAACTGGCCGGTGCCGATCAGCGCGGAGGCGGCGCCGGCCACCGCGGGTTCGTAGCCGGACAGCGCCAGCGCGGTGGCCTGGGGCGAGATCACGCCGATCGAGGACACCATCAGGAACAGCCCGGCCAGGGTCCCGGCCAGGTCGCCGTGGAAGAACGCGGTGGCCGCGAGCAGGATCGCGCTGCCGCCGAAGCACATCACCAGTCCCACACCGAGCAGCCGGGCCGGTGCCACCCGGCCCACCAGCCGGCCGCTGGCCTGGCCGGCGATCATAATGCCCAGGGCGTTGGCCCCGAAGGCGAAGCTGAACTCCTGCTTCGACAGGCCGTGGATGTTCTCCAGCACGAACGGCGAGCCGGAGATGTAGGCGAACATCGCCGCGAAGGCGAAGCCGCCGGTCAGGATGTAGCCCATGAAGCGCCGGTCGCGCATCAGGACCCGGAACGTCCGCAGGGTCGCCGGCAGCCCGCCGCGGGACGCGCCGCGCGCGGACGCGGGCAGCGTCTCCTTGAGCCCGAGCGTCGCGGCCAGCAGCAGCACTGCGCCGATCACCGTCAGCACCACGAACACCCCGCGCCAGCTCATGAACCGGGTCAGCTGGCCGCCGAGCACCGGGGCCAGGATCGGCGCGAGGCCGTTCACCAGCATCAGGGTGGAGAAGAACTTGGTGAGCGCGTCCCCGTCGTAGAGGTCGCGCACGATCGCCCGCGAGATAACCAGTCCCGCGGCGCCCGCGAGGCCCTGGAGTAGCCGCGCGGCGGTGAGTGAGTACACGTCGGGGGCCAGAGCACAGAACAGTGAGGTGGCCGCGTAGGCGACCAGCCCGACCGCCAGCGGCTTCTTCCGTCCCCAGGCGTCCGACATCGGCCCGGCCACCAGCTGGCCGACGGCCAGGCCGATCATGCAGGCGGTCAGCGTCAGCTGGACGTTCGCCTCGGGAGTGCGGAAGGAATGCGCAAGATCGGGAAGGGCCGGGAGGTACATGTCGAGCGACAAGGGCCCGAACATGGAAAGCGCTCCCAATATCAGGAGCAACTTCAAGGGAGCCCCACCTGAACGCTTCACCACCCTATGGAAGCACAACGCCGGAGAGGCCGATTCCGGCTGCCAACCCCCGGTATCCTTGGGGAATGACACTCCGCCTGTATGACACCGCCGCGCGAGCCACGCGCGAGTTCGTACCCGTCACACCAGGCAAGGTCTCGATCTACCTGTGTGGCGCCACCGTCCAGGCCCCGCCGCACATCGGCCACGTCCGCTCCAACCTCTCCTTCGACATCGTCCGGCGCTGGTTCGAGTACCGCGGGTACGACGTCACGTTCGTGCGGAACGTCACCGACATCGACGACAAGATCATCCGCAAGGCGGCCGAGCAGGACGTGGAGACCTGGCGGGTCGCGCAGGCCAACGAGTACGCGTTCCAGGACGCCTACCGGCTGCTGGGCTGCGAGGACCCCTCGGTCGAGCCGCGGGCGACCGGCCACATCCCCGAGATGATCGCGATGATGCGGACGCTCATCGACAACGGCCACGCCTACGCCGCCGGCGGCGACGTCTACTTCCGGGTGCGCTCCCTGCCCGAATACGGCGCGCTGGCCCACTTCAACGTGAACAACCTCGAAGAGCAGCCGCTGGACGACGTGGCCCCGGAGACGCACAAGGAGGACCCGCACGACTTCACGCTGTGGAAGGCGTCGAAGCCGGGCGAGCCGTTCTGGGACACGCCGTGGGGTCCGGGCCGTCCGGGCTGGCACCTGGAGTGCTCCGCGATGGCGCACCGCTACCTGGGGACGAACTTCGACATCCACGGCGGCGGCGTCGACCTGATCTTCCCGCACCACGAGAACGAGCAGGCGCAGTCGCACGCGTTCGGCGACAAGTTCACCAACTACTGGATGCACAACGGCTGGGTCACCCTCAAGAACGTGAAGATGTCCAAGTCGCTGGGCAACTCGGTGCTGGTCACCGAACTGGCCAAGCAGTACCGCCCGGTGGTGCTCCGCTACTACCTCGGCACCCCGCACTACCGCTCGATGATCGAGTACACCGACACCTCGCTGCACGAGGCCGACGCCGCGTACAGCCGCATCGAGGGCTTCGTCACCCGGGCCCTGGAGACGGTCGGCCCGACCGAGGCGGCGGCCGAGGTCCCGGCGGCGTTCGCGGAGTCGATGGACGACGACTTCGGCGTCCCCGGCGCGGTGGCGGTCCTGCACAACACCGTGCGCGAGGGCAACACCGCCCTGGCCGGGGGCGACAAGGAAGGCGTCGCGACGCACCTGGCCTCGGTGCTGACGATGCTGGACGTCCTGGGCCTGAACCCGCTGGCCGAGCCCTGGAGCGGGGCGGCCGGCACCGCCGGCTCCGGCACCGACCTGCGGCCGGTCGTCGACACCCTGGTCAAGGTGGCGCTGGAGCAGCGGCAGGCGGCGCGCGAGCGCAAGGACTACGCCGCCTCCGACGCCATCCGCGACCAGCTGGCCCGGGCCGGCGTCACCGTCGAGGACACCCCCGGCGGTCCGCGCTGGACCGTCAACTAGCGGATAGCTAGCGGGCCACTAGCAGGCCACTAACGGGCCACTAACCAGCGGGGCCGGTCGCCTAGGCGGCCTCACCCGACCGTGCCCCCGCCGCGCTCCAGGTAGCGTGAGGCGGGGGCGCGTTTCCCTGAGCACCGGACTTCACGAAGGAAACAGACATCATGGCGAGCAAGGGCGGCGGCACCGGCGGCCGAGCGAACAAGCCGGGCGCTTCGAGCTCGAGGAAGGGCGCCCAGAAGGGCTCCGGCGGCCAGCGCCGCCAGGGCCTGGAGGGCCGCGGCCCGACCCCGAAGGCCGAGGAGCGCACCGGGCACCCGGCGGCCCGCAAGGCCAAGTCCGCGGCCAAGCGCGGCGCGGCTGCGAACGCCGCGAACACCCGCTCGGCCGCCGGCACGCGCGCCACGTCCCGCCCGGTCCGGCGCACCCCCGGCAAGGGCGAGGCCGAGCAGGTCGCCGGCCGCAACTCGGTGGTCGAGGCGCTGCGGGCGCAGGTGCCGGCCAAGGCCCTGTACGTCGCGCAGTACATCGACAGCGACGACCGGGTCCGGGAGTCCATGAAGCTGGCCATGGAGCAGGGCGTCCCGCTGCTGGAGGCCCCGCGGCACGAGCTGGACCGGATGACCAACGGGACCCTGCACCAGGGCATGATGCTGGTGATGCCGCCGTACGAGTACGCGCACCCGGACGACCTCCTGGAGCAGGTGTTCGCCGCCGGCGACACCCCGCTGTTCGCGGCGCTGGACGGCGTCACCGACCCGCGCAACCTCGGCGCCGTGATGCGCTCGGTGGCGGCCTTCGGCGGGCAAGGCGTGATCGTGCCGGAGCGGCGCGCGGCGGGCATGACGGCCGGCGCGTGGAAGGCCGCGGCCGGCGCCGGGGCCCGGCTGCCCGTGGCCCGCGCCGGGAACCTGACCCGCGCGCTGGAGGCGTACAAGAAGCAGGGCGTGATGATCGCCGGCCTCGCCGCCGACGGCACGGTGCCGCTGCACAACCTGGAGATCGCGACCGAGCCGCTGTGCCTGGTCGTCGGGTCCGAGGGCAAGGGCATGTCGCGACTGGTGTCCGAGCTCTGCGACGTCACGGTCTCGATCCCGATCGCCTCCACGACCGAATCGCTGAACGCCGGTGTGGCGGCCGGGATCGCACTCTACGAGGTCAGCCGGCGGCGCGCCGAGTCGCGTGGTTGAACCTGGTTGAAGCTGGTTGAACCCGCCGCATCGGGGCACCAGGCACTCTCGCAACCCGCACCACTCAGGCACTCACGCACCACGTACGCACCGCCGCAGCACGCAGGCACCACCGCACCACGCAGGTTCCACCGCACCACCGCACCACAAGTTCCACAGCAAGGAGGCGGCTCAATGCCGAGCACCGAAGAGGGCAGCACCGGACGTCCGGCCCCGATAGGCCCGATCGACTCCTCGAAGACCCCGCGCTACGCGGGCTTCGCGACATTCGCCCGGCTGCCACGTCTGGACCAGCTCCCAGCCGGAGAGAAGGCGGACGTCGCGATCCTCGGCGCCCCCTTCGACGCCGGCGTGTCCTACCGTCCCGGCGCCCGCTTCGCCCCGGCGGCGGTGCGTGAGGCCTCGCGGCTGCTCCGGCCCTACAACCCGGGCCTGGACTTCTCGCCCTTCGAGGCGGTGCAGGTCGCCGACGCCGGCGACATCGCCATCAACCCGTTCCTGATGAACGAGGCGTTGGAGCAGATCGAGGCGCACTCCGACGAGCTGGTCCGGGCCGGCTCCAAGCTGGTGACGATCGGCGGCGACCACACCATCGCCCTGCCCCTGCTGCGCACCATGGCCCGGCAGCACGGCCCGGTGGCGCTGCTGCACTTCGACGCGCACCTGGACACCTGGGACACGTACTTCGGCGCGCCGTACACCCACGGCACCCCGTTCCGCCGCGCCTTCGAGGAGCGCATCCTGGACTCCTCGGCGGTGGCGCACGTCGGCACCCGGGGCCCGCTGTACAGCAAGCGGGACCTCAGCGACGACCAGCGCATGGGCTTCGGCATCGTGACGTCCGCGGACGTCATGCGCCAGGGCGTGGACGCCGCGGCGCAGGCGCTGCGCGAGCGGATCGGCGACCGGCCGGTCTACATCTCGATCGACATCGACGTCCTGGACCCCGCGCACGCCCCCGGCACCGGCACCCCGGAGGCCGGCGGCATGACCAGCCGCGAACTGCTGGAGATCCTGCGCGGCCTGGACGACCTGAACCTGGTCGGCGCCGACGTGGTCGAGGTGGCCCCGGCCTACGACCACGCCGAGATCACCTCGATCGCCGCCGCGCACGTGGCCTACGATCTCGTGACGTTGCTGGCGATGCGGGGGCGGTGAGGCGCCGCCCCTGAAAGGGGGAGTTCCGGTGCTGCCACCCGACAACCACGTCCACAGCGAGTACTCGTGGGACGCGCTCGCCGGTTCGATGGAGCGGACCTGCGAGCGCGCCGTCGCGATCGGGCTGCCGTCGGTCGCGTTCACCGAGCACGCGGACTTCAGCATCTCGGAGCTGATGCCGGAGAACTGGTACCCGGAGCAGTGGCAGCGCTACGTCGAGGTGGTTGACGGTCACAGCATTCTCACTCCTCCGGCGATAGACCTCGCCAGCTATCTGGAGACGCTGGAGCGCTGCCGCGACCGCTTCCCGACGCTGCGCATCCTGTCCGGGGTGGAGCTCAGCGAGGCGCACTGGTTCCCGGACCAGACCGCGGATCTCCTTCACCGCGGCGGGTTCCAGCGGATCCTCGCCTCGCTGCACACCTCATCAGCGCGCGACGAGGATTACGCCGACATAACCGCGAGCATCAAGCGGGGCGACCCGATCGCCGAGTACCGCGGGTATCTAGCCGAGGCGGTGCGGTTGATCGAGGAATACGACGGGTTCGAAGTGCTCACGCACATCGACTATCCGGTGCGGAATTGGCCTCACGAGCGGATTCCCTTTGATCTCTCGGTCTTCGAGGGCGACATCCGGCTGGTACTGCGGACACTGGCGAGCGCCGACAAGATCATGGAGTTCAATACCCGGATCCCGCTCGATCCGCGGGTGGTCGGCTGGTGGCGGCAGGAGGGCGGCAAGGGCGTCTCCTTCGCGTCGGACGCACACGTGCCCGAGGCAGTCGCGCGCGGCTTCAAGGAAGCCGCCGAGGTGGCGCGCGCCGCCGGGTTCAAGCCCGGCGCAGATCTGTTCGATTTCTGGGTCCGCGACTGATCCGCGACTGATCCGCCACCGCCCCACCTCGCCGCACCCTCGCCCCACCCACATGTCGAGTCCGCTCCACCACCCTCGCCACCACGGCGAGATGCGATCCGCCGCTCCGCACCTACGCTGAACCTATGACTCTGCGGCTGGCCTGCCTCCAAGCCCCGGCGACCGATCACCCCGACGGCGCTCCCGACCCGGTCGCCGACCGCCGCGCCAACCTGGCCGCGCTGGCCGACGCCGCGGCCCAGGCCTCGGCCGCCGGCGCGCGGCTGCTGATCACGCCCGAGATGTACCTCACCGGCTACCACCTGGGCGCCGAGGTGATCGCCGGGCTGGCCGAGGAACGGTTCGGGCCGTCCCAGCAGGAGGTGTCCGCGACCGCCGCCAAGCATGGGATCGCCATTCTGTACGGCTACCCCGAGCGGGACGGCGACGGCGTCGTCTACAACGCCGTGCAGCTGATCGGCGGCGACGGCGTCCCGAAGGCCAACTACCGCAAGACGCACCTGTTCGGCGACGTGGACCGCGAGGCGTTCGCGCCGGGTTCGGAGCTGGTGGTGCAGGCGGACCTGGACGGCGTCCGGGTCGGCTTCCTGATCTGCTACGACGTCGAGTTCCCGGAGGCGGTGCGCGCACACACCGACGCCGGGACCCAGCTGCTGCTGGTGCCGACCGCCTTGATGCGGCCGTACGAGTACGTGCCGCGGCAGATCGTGCCGGCCCGGGCGATCGAATCGCAGCTGTTCGTGGCCTACGTGAACCGGGTCGGGGTGGAGCGCGACTTCGTCTACGCCGGCGAGACCCGGGTGGTGGCGCCGGACGGCCGGGAGCTGGTGGTCGGCGCGGACCACGAGGAACTGCTGCTGGCCGACGTGGACCCGGCGGACCTGGCCGCCTCCCGCGATCTGAACACGTATCTGCAAGACCGGCGCACCGACCTGTACCGCACCGCCGGCGTGACCCCGAAGGCAAACTCATGACGTCCGCTGTCCCGGCCACCGTCCACGAGGTCACCGACCACGTGCAGTGTGAGTCCCACAAGCCGATCACCATGTTCGGCCCCGATTTCCCGTTCGCCTACGACGACTACGTCGCGCACCCGGCGGGCCTGGGCTCGGTGCCGGAGGCGGCGTACGGGACCGAGGTCGCGGTGATCGGCGGCGGGCTGTCCGGGATGGTGGCCGCGCACGAGCTGCTGAAGCTGGGGCTCAAGCCGGTGGTGTACGAGGCCGACGAGCTGGGCGGCCGGATGCGCTCGACGCCGTTCCCGGGCGTGCCGGGCTCGATGGCCGAGATGGGCGCGATGCGGTTCCCGCCGTCCTCGACGACGCTGTTCTCCTACTTCGACCGCGCGGGGCTGCGCACCGAGCCGTTCCCGAACCCGCTGGACGCCGCGACCCCGTCCACGGTCATCGATCTGAAGGGCGTCAGCCACTACGCCACCGGCCTGGACGACCTGCCGGCGGTCTACCACGAGGTCGCCGACGCCTGGGCCGACGCGCTGGACGACCCGGCGCACGGCGCCGAGTTCTCCGCGATGCAGCAGGCGATCCGGGAGCGGGACACCGCGACGGTGCGCGCGATCTGGGGCCGCCTGGTCCCGCGGCTGGACGACACCTCGTTCTACGGCTTCCTGGCGGCCAGCCCGGCGTTCAAGTCCTTCCGGCACCGCGAGGTCTTCGGCCAGGTCGGCTTCGGCACCGGCGGCTGGGACACCGACTTCCCGAACTCGATGCTGGAGATCCTGCGCGTCGTCTACACCGGCGCCGACGACCACCACCGGCGCGTGGTGGGCGGCTGCCAGCAACTGCCGCTGCGGCTGTGGTCGCAGGCCCCTGACACCCTCGCCCACTGGCCGGCCGGCACCACGGTCCGGTCCCTGCACGAGAACGGCCACCCCCGGCCCGCGGTCACCCGCATGTACCGCACCGGCCGCGGCGTCACCGTCGCCGACGCCGCCAACGAGATCCGCACGTATCCGGCCGCGGTCTTCACCGCGCAGGCCTGGATGATGCTCTCGAAGATCAAGGTGGACGAGGCCCTGCTCGCCACGGACGTCTGGACCGCGGTCGAGCGCGCGCACTACATGGGGGCCTCGAAACTGTTCGTGGTCGTCGACCGCCCCTTCTGGCTCGATCCCTCCCGCGAGGACCCGACCCGCGACACCATGTCGATGACCCTCACCGACCGCATGCCGCGCGGCGTGTATCTGCTGGACGACGGACCGGACAAGCCGGGCGTGATGTGCCTGTCGTACACCTGGGTCGACGACTCGATGAAGTTCGTGCCGCTGTCCCGCGAGGAACGCCTGGAGGTGGTCCTGGCGTCGCTGGCCGAGATCTACCCGAACGTCGACATCCGATCGCACATCATCGGCACCCCGCTGACCGTCTCCTGGGAGACCGAGCCCTACTTCATGGGCGCCTTCAAGGCGAACCTCCCCGGCCAGTACCGCTACCAGCGCCGCCTGTACACCCACTTCATGCAGGAAGGCCTGCCGGAGCACCAGCGCGGCCTGTTCCTGGCCGGCGACGACATCTCCTGGACCGCCGGCTGGGCCGAGGGCGCGGTGACCACTGCGTTGAACGCGGTGTGGGGTGTGATGAAGCACTTCGGGGGATCCACGAGCCCTGAGAACCCGGGGCCGGGCGACGTCTTCGACGAGATCGCGCCGCCGCTGTTGGACGAGGGGTAGTCGGCGGGCGGCGGGGCGGCGGGTCAGCGGGTCGGCATGCCGGTTCTGGCAGCGCGGTGCGCGGCTGGAATGACCGGCAGCATGGTGCGCGGCCGGGGCGGTGCGCGACCGGGCGCTCGCGCGGACACGCTGCGCATAAGGGATGCTGTGCGTGTGGAGTACGTGTCCAGAGTGCCGCGACCGCCCCTGGACGGGCTGATCGATGACCTCTACTACCTGGAGGGCGCGCCGCCGTACGCCCGGCTGATGCTGCCGCCGATGCCGGCGGCGCTGCTCATCGTCAACCTCGGGGAGCCGTTCCGCATCCGCGGCGGCATCGACACCGAGACGGCCGAGTACACCGACGGCTGCGTAATCACCATGCCCACCCGCGCGTTGGAGTTCGGCTACCCACTGCGGACCCGGTCCGTCGGCGTGCACTTCAAGCCGTGGGGGCTGGCGCCGTTCCTGTCGATGCCCGCGGCCGAGCTGTGTGACCGGCCGGTGACGATAGAGCAGGTTTGGGACCGGCCCGCCGTTGCTGAGCTGCGAGACCGGCTGGCCACGGCGGACGGGCCGCACGAGATGCTGGCGCTGCTTGAGCAGGAGCTGACGCGACGGCTGTGCGAGACCGCCGGCCTGGGGCTGGTCCGCCACACGAGCAGCATCATCGCGGCGACCGGCGGGGCGGTGGCGATCGGCGGCCTGAACGCGGCAGCCGGTGTCAGCAGCACTCATCTGGCCCAGCGGTTCAAGGAGCTCATCGGCATCACGCCGAAGCGGCTGGCCCGGACCCACCGCTTCGCCGCCACCGTGTTCGCGATCAACCCCGCCGGCCCCGTCGACTGGGCCGACCTCGCCGGTGACGCGGGCTACTTCGACCAGGCCCACTTCGACCACGAGTTCCGGGCCTTCACCGGGCTCACGCCGACCCGGTACCTCGAAGTCCGGCGGCGGTTCCTGCGCGAACATCCCGGCCACGTGCTGGACAGCTGGCCACTGCCGGCCGATTGATTTCTTACAAGACCGACAGCTCACAACACGTTAACTTCGAGGGACCCCAAAAGCAGAGGAGGGCCCCGTGGGCAAAGTAGTCATGTACAGCTCAGTGTCGGTAGACGGCTTCATCGCGGACGAGAACGACCAGACCGGACCGCTGTTCGACTGGTTGCTCAGCGGTGACGTGCCGTTGGACGAGAGCGGCGTCTTGAAGGTGTCGCAGACGTCCTACGACTACGTCCGGCCGTACTGGGACCAGATCGGGGCGACGATCGTCGGCCGCCACGTCTTCGACATGACGAACGGCTGGGACGGGACCCCTCCGGCCGGGGTCGACCACGTCGTCGTCGTGACCCACCGGGGCAGGCCCGAGGGCTGGTACCCCGAGGCGCCGTTCTCCTTCGCCGACGGCGTCGAGGCCGCCGTGGCCAAGGCGCAGGAGCTCGCGGGTGACCGCGTGGTCGAGGTCGCCGCCGGCGACGTCGGTGGCCAGGTGCTTGCCGCGGGCCTGATCGACGAGGTGCGCATGGACGTCGTACCCGTGGTGTTCGGGTCCGGCAAACGCTACTTCGGGCCGGTCGACGCACAACGCCTGTTGGAGGATCCTGACGAGGCGATTCAGGGCAACCGGGTACTCCACCTGCGCTATCGAGTACGCCAGTAGCACTCCAACCACCGCGGGCCGAGTAGGCAACGCCGTTCCCGGCACGCTACGCTCGGCCCGCATGTGGTCCATAGCTCTTCTGTGGACGGGGTAAGCGGGCGCTCACCGTGCGCTCGGTCTGGGAGGTACGCGGTGGCGGCTGTCGTTCAGGAGGACCCCGGTCCGGCCGTTCAGGACCCCGGTTCGAGGACGACCGCGGCCGATCTCGCGGCGACGTTCCGCCGAGCGGCCCTGACCCGCGCCAACAGCGTGACAGCCGGCGTCTACCTCGGACTGCACCTGATCTCGGTGCTCTCGCTGCTGTGGCTCCTGCATGTGCGGAAGCAGTCACTCGACGTCCTGGTGCACACGCCTCCCCACGCGTGGGACTCGACCTTCTACATCGAGGTGGCGCGCGGCGGCTACCAGCGCGGGTTCGACTACGCCTTCTTCCCGCTCTATCCCGCCCTGCTGCGCGGGGTGCAGACAGTCTCCGGCCTGAGCTACCTACAGGCCGGCGTACTGGCCTCGGTCATCGCCGGCACGGTCGCGGCGCTGGGCATCCGGCGCGTGGGCGAGCGGGTGGCCGGCCCCCGGGCCGGACTGGTGCTGGTGGCGCTGTTCGCACTGGCGCCGACGGCCGTGGTGCAGGTCGCACCCTACGGCGACGTGCTGTTCGTCGCGTTCGCGGCGTGGGCGCTACACGCACTGCTACGGCGCGCGTGGATCACCGCCGGAGTGCTGGCCTTCTTCGGCGGCCTCACCCGACCATCCGCCTCCGCACTGATCGCGACCGTCGGCCTGGTCGCCCTGGTGGCGGTCATCCGCCGCCAGGACGGGTGGCGGCCCTGGGCGGGTGCGGCGATCGCGCCCCTGGGGATGCTGGGCTACATGGTCGCCGTCGGCCGCCACTTCGGCCACCTCGACGCCTACTTCAAGGTCCAGCGCTCGCTGTGGAACAACTGGTTCGACGGCGGCGCCACCACCTTCGACGAGTTCTCGAAGCTGGTAGACGGCCGCCTCGACAACCCGTCGACGATGGAACTGATCGCCATCCTGGCCATGGTCACGGTGCCGTTCCTCCTAGCCCTGATGATCCGCCGTACCCTCCCCTGGGAACTGATCGCGTACTGCGCACTCGTGGCGGCCCTGGTCCTGGGCAGCCACCGCTCGATCACCACGACACCACGCGAGCTGATGCCGGCGTTCCCGTTGCTCATCCCCGTGGCGCGGACGCTTTCCCGGTCGGGGACGCGGGGGCTCGCGGTCTGCTTCGTTGCTGTCGCGGTGATGTCGGCTTGGTTTGCTTGGTATTTGCCGATTCAGTATGGGGTTCCGTAGCGGGGCTGGTTGCGGTTTGTTTGTGGGTTTTAGAAGCTTTTTACGGCCTTCGGTAGAAGTTGTGCCGGTTCGGGGTTCGGGGCGGTGGGTGTGTTTGTCGGCTGCCGGTTTACGTGTTCACGACCCCGGCGCATCTCAGGCCTCTTCAACTCCGGCAAGTTGGAACAAGAGCCAGATCGAGATCAACAGCAAGGTCAACGACACAGGTCAAGGGCAAGATCAACAGCAAGATCAACAGCAAGATCAAAAACTGTGATGAAGAGCCCGGCGCCTCCGGCGGGGGCTCTCGGCTCCCTCGGGGAACTGGCGCTGCTCCATAGGGTGGCCGGGTCAGGGCCCTGCGGCGGCGGTTTGTGAGGTGGTTGCGGTCCGTTCCCCACGGCCGCGTCGTCAGCCCCAAGGGGTACAGCGCCGAACCCCGGGAGTAAAGTCCGCGCCCTTGCGGTCAGGCGTGCAGGTGGCGGCCGCGTACAGCGCGAACTTGACTCCCGAGAACCGGCACTGTAGGCAAAGCCCTGCCGACGCGACCGAGGGGAACGAACCGAAAACCGACCGGAAGAAAAGCAATCACAGGGCCCGTAGACGCAGCCTAGCGATGCGGCCGCCGGTGAGGCCCCGGGGACGGGCCGGTGGTCAGCTGGTCGGCGACATACCCGCCTTCTGATGGTCTGTCTCGGTACACCCGCTATCCCGGCGGTATCGGTTGTGGCCACCGGGCCGATCCGGCGGCCGCCAACCCGACGTGCGCACCCCAAGCGCCGGTGCGTTGGCCAGCAGCTAGACCGGCAGCCGAACTCGCGAAGCCGCCGGTACCACACCACCAGTTTTGTACTTCTCCGGTCGGTTTTCGGTTCGTTCCCCTCGGTCGCGTCGGCAGGGCTTCGCCTACAGCGCCGGTGGCCGGGAGTCAAGTTCGCGCTATACAAACCGCAGCTTGCAGGCCTGACCGCAGCGGCGCGGACTTTACTCCCGGACACCGGTGCTGTACCCCTTGGGGCTGACGACGCGACCGTGGGGAACGAACCGCAACCACCTCACAAACCGCCAGCGCAGGGCCCTGACCGGACCACCCTATGGAACCGCGCCAGTTCCCCGAGGGAGCCAAGAGCCCCCGCCGGAGGCGCCGGGCTCTTCATCACAGTTCTTGACCTTGATCTGGCTGTTGACCTTGCTGTTGATCTTGCTTGTGTTCTTGATCGCGCTCTTGACCTGTCTCTTGCCTGTGCTCGCGCTCTGACCTGCCGGAGTTGAAGAGGCCTGAGGTGCGGCGGGATCGTGAACGCGAAAACCGGCAGCCGACAAACACACCCACCAACCCGAACCCCGAACCGGCACAACCATAACCGAAGGCCGTAAAAATGCTTTGAAACCCACAGCCCAGCAGCAACCCGGCCCACAAACCCTAACTCCCCAAAAGAGGATCCGAACCCTGAACAGCCCACAGCCAGGACCCACCCCGCGCAACCGCCGCCACGACCACGCAGCGAACGAATCTCTTTCGGTGACCGGGCTGAGCTTCACCGGCGCCGCGCTCGCCTGGGCTGCGGCGTCCTGGGCGCAAGGTCGCCTGCTGCGGGATGTCGGGCGCCATCATCTGGTACGCGCGGGTGCTGTCGTTCTGGCCGTGGCAGGCCTGTTCGCCATCGCGGGATCGTATCCGGAGACTCCGGCCTTCACCGCGGCGGCGGCGCTCATCCTCGCCGGCGGCGGCATGGGGATGCTCGTGCCCTGCCTGACCGTGCTGTCGCTGTCCCACAGCCCGGCGCACTGGCAGGGCTACGCGAGCTCGGCCATGCAGACCATGCAGAACTTGGGGCAGGTCACGGTGATGGGCCTGGCAGCCGCCGTGTTCGCGATCGGCTCCGACTCCGGCACTGGCTCCGGATCCGGATCCACCCGAGCAGGCCTACTGTTCGGGTAGAAGAGTGACGGCAGCCTCGACGAACTCCTCGACCAGTCCTCCGGTCTGCCCGATCGGCCAAGCCGCCGCCACGCGGTTGGGACCGAGATCCTCGACCGGGATCACCTCGATGCCCGGCCGGGTGTAGAAGTTCGCGGTGGAGGCCGGGATCACGGCGATCCCCTGTCCGCCGGCGACGAGTTCGAGCTTCTCCTCGACGCTGTGGATCGCCGGCACCGGGCGGCGTTCGCCTGTCCGCAGCTCCACGGCGATGTCGCGCCATTCGGGGACTGCGCCAGGGTCCTGCAAGAGGTGGTCGGCCGCCAGGTCGGCGACGCGTACGGCTTCCTTGCCCGCGAGGCGGTGCGCCGAGGCCACCACGACGACCCGTGGCTCGGTGAACAGGGGCCTGATCTCCAGGCCCGCCGGGTCGATCGGCAGGCGCACGATGCCGACCTGCGCGCGGGCGTCGTGGAGCACCTCCACCTGGTCGTGCCAGCCGGTGCGCAGCATCCGCACGTCCAGCCCGGGGTGGTGCTCGCGCAGCAGGCGGACGACCGGGGTCACCGTGATTCCCGGCATGAACCCGATCGTGAAGCGGGTGACGCCCTCGCCGGCCGCGCGCACCCGTCGCAGCAGCGCGTCCGCTCCCGCCAGCAATGGCCTGGCCTCCTGGACCAGCTGTTCGCCGGCCGGTGTCAGCTCGGTGTGGCGGCGGTCCCGCATGAACAGCTCCGCGCCCAGTTCGCCTTCGAGCGCCCGGATCTGGCGGGAGAGCGCGGGCTGGGCGATGTGCAGGCGCTCCGCGGCGCGTCCGAAGTGGAGTTCCTCGGCCACCGCGAGGAAGTAGCGGAGCTTGCGCAGGTCGACGTCCATGCGGTTCCTTCGGATGTCAGATCCGCTCGAAGGTTTCGAGCGGATCGTCATGCTTCGGTGCCCAGCCCAGCTCCCGGCGGGCCTTGGCCGAGGTCAAGCGCTGGTCCAGCGCGAACGCGTCCGCGATGGGCCCCATCTGGGCGCGGGCCTGTTCCATGGTGATCGACACCGTCTTGCCCGCGAGCCCGGCGCCACGCGCCGCCGCCTCGGCGACTTCCTTCATCCTCGGGTGGCTCTCGCCGACCCCGATATAGACCGATCCCGCCTTCGCCGAGAGCGCCGCCGCGTACAGGGTGGCTATGTCGTCGATGTGGACCAGCGCCCACCGGTTGGCGCCGTCACCGATATACGGAACGGCACCACTCAGCTTACCCGGCGTGACGAAGAAGTGGTCGATCAGCCGGTTGTCACCTCCATAGAGCAGCCCCGGTTGCACGATGACCGGCCGGCCGCCTTCAGCGGCGCGCGCCAAGACCTGGTCTTCGACCGGCTTGCGCCAGGCCACCACGGTCGGCGCGTTCCACGACGCGGTCTCGTCCTGCACGCCCTGGGTGTCGCCGTAGACCCAGCTGCCACCGGTGTGCACGTAGGTTCCGGCTCCGACGCCGTCCTGCATGGCCGTGGCCGCGGCGAGATCCGTCTGCGCGGAGTCGGCCTGCGCCAGATGGATCACCGCTTCGGCGCGCACGGCCGCGTGGTTGAGCACGTCCAGGTCGGTGAGCCCGCCGCGCACCGCGACCGCCCCCGCCGCCGTCACGGCCTGTGCCGAACCCTCGCTGCGCGCCAGCGCCTCCACCATGTGGCCGCGGCGCACCAGCTCGGCGATCGTGGCCCGGCCGATGTAGCCGGATCCGCCCGTCAGGAAAATCCTCATGTCTCATCCCTCGTCGTTCTTTCAGGTTCGCTTCCAGCCTGCGGCCTGATCAACGCCGACGTCCAAGACCTGTATCACGCTCTGTGATGCCCGAAAGGCATCACGGCCGCGGAGATGCCCTAAGGGCATCACAGGACGCGCGACAGGTCTTGGACAGCGCGAGGCCGGGAGATCGACAGTGGATGTGTCGCCGCGACAGCGGCCCGAGATGAATCTCGAACACTTCTCCTGAAGGTCTAACGATGGCTCACGTCCTGATCACCGGATCCTCCGACGGGCTCGGCCTGATGGCCGGTCGACTGCTGGTCGGCCAGGGCCACGCGGTCACTCTGCACGCCCGCAACGACCAGCGGGCCGCGCACGCACGCGCCGCTGTACCCGACGCCGAGAACGTGCTGGTGGGCGATCTGGGATCGCTCGACGGCATCCGATCGCTCGCCGCCGCTGCCAATGCGGCGGGCCGGTTCGACGCCGTCATCCACAACGCGGGCATCGGCTTTCGCGAGCCGCGCCGCGTCCAGACCGTCGACGGCCTGTCCCAGCTGTTCACCGTCAACGTGCTCGCGCCCTACCTGCTGACCGCGCTGATGACGCGCCCCGACCGGCTGGTCTACCTCAGCTCGGGCCTGGCCCGCGGCGGGGATCCGGACCTGTCCGATCCGCAGTGGACCGACCGCCGCTGGAGCGGCACGCAGGCCTACAGCGACAGCAAGCTGTTCGATGTCCTGCTCGCGTTCGGGATCGCCCGGCTATGGCCGGACGTGCTGTCGAACTCGGTGGAACCCGGCTGGGTCGCGACGAAGATGGGCGGCCTCGGCGCGCCGGACGACTTGGATCAGGGCCCTGTGACCCAGGCCTGGCTCGCCGTCAGCGACGACGAGGCCGCGATGCTCACCGGTCGGCACTTCTACCACCGGCAGGAGCGCTTCGTCTCCGCTGAGGCGCACGAGGCGAAGGCTCAAGACGCCCTGCTCGACTACTGCGCCGAGCTCACTGGCACAACGATCTGAAACAACGACCTGAAGCAACGGTCTGAAACAACGACCTGAAACGGAGAGTCCACCATGTCCGACGAAATCCTGATCACCGGCGGCCACGTCGTGACGTTCGACGACGCGCTCGGCGACCTGCCCGGCGGCGACGTGCGCGTGCTCGACGGCGTCATCGCCCAGATCGGCACCGGCTTGCGTCCGGGGCCGGACGCCGAGGTCGTCGACGCGAAGGGCCGACTGGTGATCCCCGGCCTGATCGACACCCACCGGCACGTGTGGCAGGGCGCGATCGCCGGGTTCACCCCGCAGATGACCGGATACGGCTATGGACCCGCCGTACTGACCGGGATCGCCCTCAATCACACCCCGGCCGACATCTACGCCGGCACGCTGTGGGGAGCGTCGCAGGCGCTGGACGCGGGCATCACCACGATCGGCGACTGGGCCCACGCGCTTCAGTCGGCCGACCACGCCGACGCCAATCTGCGGGGCCTGCTCGAATCCGGGATCCGCGGCGTCTTCTTCTACGGCGGACCCGGCCCGGCCAGCACCGACCCCAATCCGCCGCACCCGCTCGACGCCCGGCGCATGCGCGACGAGCAGTTCCCCGCCGACCGCGATACCGCAGGGCGCGAAGGACTCGGCGAGCACGGCGAACCCGGAGGACGAGGAGGACGCGAAGGACACGGACAACCCGGAAAGCGCGGAAGACTGCACATGGGCATGGCGCTGCGCGGCCCCTGCTTCACCTCACCCGAGCGCAACCGCGAAGACTTCGCCTTCGCCCGCGAGCTGGGCCTGCCGATCTCCATCCACGTCGGGATGGCCGGCACCGCGGACGCGGTCACCCAGCTCCGCCGAGACGGGCTGCTCGGCCCGGACGTCAACTACATCCACGCCAACCAACTCACCGACGAGGAGATGGACCTCATCGCCGCCTCCGGCGGGACCGTCACCATCACCCCGAGCACTGACCTGCTCATGCAGTTCGGCACCTACCCCGCGACCGGGCGCGCCTTGGAACGCGGCATCGTCTCCGGACTCGGGGTGGACACGATCTGCAGCGCCGGCACCGACCTGTTCTCCGAGATGCGCCTCGCGCTGGCCGCCGAACGCTCCCGGGCGAACGCCGGCTCCCTGGCCCGCAACGAGATGGTGCACGAAGTCGCCCTGCACCAGCGGGACATGCTGCGGCTGGCCACGCTCAGCGGTGCCGAGGTACTCGGCCTGGCCGACCAGACCGGTTCGCTCACCCCCGGCAAGCAGGCCGACATCACCGTCGTCGACCTGCGCTCGCCGCACCTGGACGGCTTCGGCGATCCGGTCGCGATGCTCGGACTCGGCGCCGGCCCGGCCGACGTCGAGACGGTCCTGGTCGGCGGAGAATTCGTCAAACGCGATGGCATCCTGGTCGGCGCGCACGCGATCGAGGCACGAGCCCTCATGCACGAGACACAAGACCGGCTGCGCGCCGCGATCGGCTGAAGACCGGTCTCAGTCCAGCTTCGAAACCTGGTAATGGTCGAGAAGCCAGCCCTCTGACTCCCTCTTGGCCAGAACACTGATATACACCGTGAGCGCCGGCCGGTCGGTGAGCCCGAAGGACACGCGCAGGTATCCGAGCACCAGACCATCGGCGAGGCGCCGGCTGTGAAGGATCTGGTAGTCGGCCGTCATGCCGAGGGGCTGCGATGCGTAGTACTCGGCGACGCCGGGCCGCCCGACGCTATAAGGGTGCAGGCCCTGGAACAACGCCTCCTCGGTGAAGACGGCGGCGACGTGCTCGGGCTCGTGCGCGTCCACGTGGGTCTTCCAGCGGTCGAGGACGTCGCGGAGCGCCGTCTCGTTCTCGACCGCAGTCGTGGGCGTGGGCGAGGGCGAGGGCGAGGGCGAGGGCGAGGGTCTACCAGTACCAGTACCAGTAGGCGTACTCGTGGTGTTCATGGTGACTCGCCTTCCTCAGTGGCCCGCACTCTGACCGCCGTCGACGTGCAGGGTCTCCCCGGTCACGAATGAGGCCTCCTCCAAGTAGAGCACCGCCTCGACGACGTCGCCGATCTCGCCCATCCGCCCGAGCGGGTGCAGCGCGGCGAGGAAGTCGTGGGTGTCCTCGGGGTGCATCGGCGTGCGGATCAGCCAGATGGTCGTCGCCTGCGACGGCATCGTCACCGCCGGCGCCGCCTTCGGGCACATCGACCTCGCGCTGGCCATCGTCCGAGCCGGCAGCCCCGCCCTCGCCGACCTGGTGACCCGCTACCTGGTGGTCGACGAACGCCCGTCGCAGTCCGCGTACACCATCCCCAGCTCCCTGGCCCAGAGCGATCCCACCGTCGCGGCCTTCGAACGCTGGACTCGCGAGCACCTGGCCGAGCCCCTCAGTATGAGTTGAGCTAGCGCCGCTCGTCCGTGGGCGGACGGTTCCCGACTTGGTCGGCGAGCTTCTTCTGAACCGTGTCGACCTGGCCCTGGTACTTGTTCCCGGTCTTCGAGTCGAAGACGTCGCCCGCCTTATCGATGCCCTTGTGCGCCTGGTCCTCATGGCCCTTGAGCAGGCCCTTGATCTTGTCGAGAATCGACATGGCCATCCTCCTCGCGATCGTCCGGCTGTCCCAGGATCGCCCGATTCGTCCCCGGCCGCATTTCGAGCGCCGCGCCATGGGCTCTGACCAGGGCTGACGGCACCGGTGAAACCGCGCTGAAACCGCGCTGATCCGCCCCGGACGCAGCCTTTCCCGCATGACGGACCCCACCGAACACCCGGCCGCGATCACGGTCTCGGGCCTGCGCAAGGCCTACGGCCGCCACACTGTCCTGGACGGCGTCGACCTCGTGGTCGCCGACGGCTCGATCCTCGCTCTGCTCGGCCCGAACGGTGCCGGCAAGACGACGGTCGTCAACATCCTGTCGACGCTCATCGCCGCTGACGGCGGTACAGCGGTCGTCGGCGGGCACGACGTGGCGCGGGACGCCGAGGGCGTGCGCGGCGCGATCGGCGTCACCGGGCAGTTCTCGGCCGTGGACGATCTGCTGACCGGCCGCGAGAACCTGATCCTCATGGCCGACCTGCACCACCTGGGCAAGAAGGCCGGGCGGGCGCGCGCCGCGGAGCTGCTGGCCCGCTTCGATCTCACCGAGGCCGCCGGGAAGACCGCGGCGACGTACTCCGGCGGCATGAAGCGCAAGCTCGACCTGGCCATGACGCTGGTCGGGAACCCGTGCGTGATCTTCCTCGACGAGCCGACCACCGGCCTGGACCCGCGCAGCCGCCGCACGATGTGGGCCACGATCCGACGCCTGGCCGACGACGGCGTCACGATCTTGCTCACCACGCAGATGCTGGACGAGGCCGATGAGCTCGCCGACCGCGTCGCGGTGCTGGACGACGGCCGGATCGTCGCCCAGGGCCGGCCGGCCGAGCTGAAGGCCCGCGTGTCCGGCGGCCACATCGAGCTCGCGTTCGCTGATCTGGCCGCTCTGGACGCCGCCTCGCGCGTCCTGCAGGTCATGGCCCGCGATGACGACGCGCTCACGCTCCAGGTGCCCGGCGACGGCGGCGTCCCGGCTCTGCGCGCCCTGATGCGCCGGCTCGACGACACCTCGATCGAGGTGCGGACGCTGTCGGTGCACAGCCCCGACCTCGACGACGTCTTCTTCGCCCTGACCGGCCGCGCCACCACCGACCTGAACCGCGCCGACCGGAACCGCACAGACCAGAACCGCACTGACCAGAACCACGCCGCCGACCAGGACCCCACCACCACTGAGCAGATGGAGGACGCGCGATGAGCTCCCATGCCTTCTTCGCCGACTCGGCCACCATGACGCGCCGCAGTCTGCGGCAGACCGTCCGCTACCCGGTGATGATGATCTCCTCGCTCGTCGTCCCGATCATCTTGTTCCTGCTGTTCGCCGGCGTCTTCAGCGGTTCGATGAAGGCCTCCGTCGCGGCCTTCGCCCCCGGCACCTCGTATGTGGACTACATCGTCCCCGGCATCGTGCTGATGACCGTCGGCTACGGCAGCTCGACGACGGCACTGCGGGTCAACAGCGACATGACCTCGGGCATCATGGCCCGCTTGCGCACCATGCGGATCACCCGGACGGCCGTCCTGACCGGCCACGTCATCGGCGCCGTCATCAGGACCCTGATCGCCATCTCGCTCGTCCTGTGCGTCGCGGCCCTCAGCGGCCTGCACACCCGTGCCGACGCGCTGGCCTGGCTCGGCCTGCTGGGTGTCATCAGCCTCCTGACGATCGCCATCACCTGGCTGTCCGTGGCGATCGGCCTGGCGGCGAACAAGCCCGAGGGCACGAGCGGCTTCACGCTGCTGGTCCAGGTACTGCCGTTCATCAGCAGCGCGTTCGTCCCGATCGGGTCGCTGTCCGGGGCGCTGCGCTGGTTCGCCCGCAACGAACCCTTCACCCCGATCATCGACACCATCCGGGGCCTGCTGCTCGGCATGCCGATCGGGCACAGCGGCTGGGTCGCCGTCGCGTGGTGCTCGGCGATGGCGCTCGGCGGCTACTTCTGGTCGCGCGCCCTGTTCAACCGCGGCCCTTCGCGGTAGCCCGGGCCACGGTTCGCAGCCCGTCCCGGCCCAGGCCGGCGTAGGAGGACACGGCGTCCTCGTACGCCGGCCCGTCGGCGGCGCGGGCCACGGCGGTGATCCGGGCTGAGGACAGCGTGGGCTGGAGGGTCTTCGGGAAACCGAAGCGCTCGGCGAGGGCGATGGTGCGCGCGCCGTCGGCCCCGGCACCCCGGCCGATGTCGTCGACCGCCAGCGCGATCAGCAGCACGCCGTGGACCGGGGAGTCGAACTGGTAGAACGACTGACCGGCCGAGTTCTCCAAGATGGCGAGCAGCTTGCGGGCGAGCTCGGACACGATGGGGCCGACCAGGTCCAGGCGGTCGTGGGCGGCGTGCGCGATGACGCAGCACGCCTGGGCGGTCAGGGTGGACGGCTCCAGGCCCGGCGGATCGCTCCGGTAGAGCGGATCGCTGGTCCCCAGTGCCGGATCGGCGGCGCGCCGCCACAGCCGCAGGCCGGCGTCGATGTCGCCCTGCTGGAGGCGGAGCTCGGCGCACACCCCGAGGCGGTAGGACGTGGAGGCCGAGGACAGCTCGGTCCCGGTCCGCTCGGCCTGCTCGATCCAGTGCTCGGCCGCGTCGGCGTCGCCGGTCACGAGGTTGGCCGTGGCCAGCGACCACATGATGCCGAACCTGTCCTCGTTCCCGCCGAGGATGTCCAGCGCGGCGTGCAGGTGCCGACGGGCCGCCTCGCCCCGCTCCAGGTTCAGGCTCAGCTCGGCGATCCGGCCGTGCGCCACCAGCCGCGTCCACCGCGGCCCGGCCTCCCGGATCACGGCGAGCATGCGCTCGGCGCAGGCCAGCGCCCGGTGGAGGTCGCCGTCCTGCTCCCAGACGTAGCTCGCGGCCGCGTTGGCCAGGCCCGCGAGCAACGGCTCCGGACTGTCGCACAGGGCGATGACCTCGGCCGGGTCCGAGACGGTGAGCACCGCCTGCCCGGCGCGGATGACCGTGTCCGGCGGGACTGTCGGGAGGCGCCGGAGCACGACTCGGAGCCGGAGCGCGGCCGGACTGGGAAACACCAGGCTGTTGAGCAGACACAGCAGCGCGGCGGTCCGGCTCGCCTCGATGAGGGCGGTGTCGTCGGCGGCGGGACGCAAGTGGGACAGCGGCCGGGCGATGTCCTCGGTGAGCGCGGCCATCCGGGAGTATTCGGCGCGCAGGCTCCAGAAGACGCCGAGCGCCGCGGCCGTCGCCGCCACCGCCTCGCCCCGGTCCGTGTCGAGCGAGTGCCGCAGCGCGAGTTGGAGGTTGTCCTGCTCGTACCCGATGTGGTCGAGGTTCGGGTAGGCGTCGGTACCGAGCGCGGCTTCGTAAGTCGCCAGCGCGAAGTCCTCGGCCCAGTCCAGGAATCCGGCCAGGACGGTGTCACATTCGCCGGCCGCGCGCCGCTCGGCGGCGCTGAACTCGCGGACCGTCTCCAGCATGTGGAAGCGCAGGCCGGCCGGCGTGTCAGCGATCTTGAGGAGCGACTGGTCGACCAGCTGTTCCAGGACGAGGTCGTCGCCGAGGAGGTGGCGCGCGGCCTCGGCGGTGAAGCCGTCGGGGAAGACCGACAGGGCACGCATGGCCTTGCGAGCATCCGGATCCAGGAGGTTCCAGCTCCAGCCGACGACCGCTTCCAGCGTCTGGTGGCGTTCGGGCGCGTCCCGCACGGTCGCGCGCAGCAGCGCGAACCGGTCGCCCAGCCGCCGGGTGATCTCGGGCACCGACATGACGCGGACCCGGGCCGCGGCCAGCTCGACGGCGAGCGGCAGACCGTCCAGGCGCGCGCAGAGTTCGCCGACGGCGGCGGCGGGGAGTTCGACGCCGGGCCGGGCGGCGTTGGCGCGCTGCGTGAAGAGTTCGACGGTCGTTTCGAGATCGAGCTCGGCGAGGCGGTGGACGGACTCGGAGGACAGGCCGAGCGGGGTGCGGCTCGTGGTCAGGATCCGCAGGTCCTTCATCGCCGCGACGAGTGCCCGGACGAGTTCGGCGACGCCGCCGACGATGTGCTCACAGTTGTCGAGGACGAGCAGGACCGGACCGCTGCCGAGCACTTGCGCGATGCCCGAGACCAGCCGGGGCGGGACCAGTCGGGGCGGGACCGCGGCGCCGCGCCGGGCACCATCGTCGGGGACGCGGGCCGCACCGCCGGCTGCGTGCGGATCGGCGGTGGCGCCACGCACCGCCGCCGCGAACCCCGCGGCCGGGGCCCAGACCGCCTCGCTGACTCCGAGCGCCGAGGCGACCTCGAGCGCGACTTCGCCGTCGTCTCGCACGCCCGCCAGTGGGACGAAGTGCACCACCTGCTGCCGCGCGCTTCGGCTGACGGCGTGTGCCAGCCGCGTCTTGCCGAGTCCGCCGGGCCCGATGATCGAGGTCACCCGGGACATCGCCACCAGCTCGGTCACCGTCGCGATCGCCTCGTCTCGCCCGAGAAGCGGGTTCGGTTCGTACGCGACCCCGTGCCGGACTACCGGCTTCTCGCCGGTCAACAGTTGCTGGTACCCGGCCTTGAGGACGGCGCCGGGATCGGTTCCAAGCTGGTCCCGCAGAGCCCTGCGATAGGCGTCGTACCTGCCGATCGCCGCCGACGGTCCGGCCGTGGCCGCCTCACAGCGCAGCAGCTCCAGCAGCGCCTCCTCGTCCCGCGGACGCTCGCGCACCACCTCGGTGAGCCCCTCCAGGGCCTCGGCCGGACGTCCGAGCCGCGCCAGGGCCAGCGCCCGGGCGCGGACCAGGGCCCGACGGGTCGCGGTCCGTTCGGTCCGCAGCACCGACAGCGGGTCCTGAAGCGCCGGATCAGCGTCCTCCGCCTCGTTCCAGAGCGCGAGTCCGGCCTCGGCGTGGGCCAGCGCCGCCGAGTGCTCGCCGGCCCGGGCCTGCTGTGCGCCGGCCGACAGGCTCACCACCGCCGCCGACGTGTCCAGCTGGTCCTCGGCCAGCGCCAGCCGGTACCCGACCGCCGTCTTCACGATGACGTCCGATCCCAGGCGGGACCGCACCCGCGAGACCAGGATCTGCAACGCCTTGGCCGGATTCTCCGGCTGCTCATCGGGCCACAGTCCGGCTGTCAGCCTGGCGGTTCCGCAGCCGCTGCGCAGGTCGGTGGCGAGCAGCGCCAGCAGGCTGTGCAAGCGCGCGCCGTTGATCTCCTCCCCCGCGAAGGAGACCTTGGGCAGCAGCCTCAACTCGATGGACACGCAGCCCAGCGTAGAACTCGTAGAGCTCGTAGAACTCTTCCGGCGGCGACTATTCCGCGCCCCAGACCCGGCCCATGGCCTCGATCCGCTCTGGTGTCCGGCGTCGTACGACTATGAAGTAGCCGCCGCCGACCAGGAGCCAGATCAGGATCAGGTACGGCACGCCGTTGCTGGGCCAGGTCGGGATCGGCCACAGCTGGCCGTAGATCGGCAGGAGCATCAGGAGGCTGCCCAGTGCCGGCAGCGCCCCGTGCCGCAGCCAGGAGAACTGGTCGCGGTGGCTGCGCAGGTAGTAGCGGATCAGGCCGATGTTCATCGCGATGTAGATCAGGATCATCGCGATGCCCAGGACCGAGCCGAGCAGTCCGTAGGCGCCCATCGGGGTCTGCCACCAGCTCAGCGTGAGGGTGATGACCGTCGCCATGATCATGTACACGGCGGTCGCGTGCTGCGGGGTGCCGTTGCGGTCCGTCCGGCCGAGCAGGCGGGGCAGCAGGCCTTCGCGGCCGAGGGCGAACAGCATCCTGATACCGGCCGTGGACCCCGCCAGGACGTTGGCGAATTGGCTGTTGATGACCGTCAGGGCGATGATCCACGCCACCTTGCCGGACCAGAACGTGTTCGAGATCGTCGTCCACGGGTCGCTGGCGCCGGCCAGGTCCGCGCTGCCGTGCGAGCCGAAGCCGATCGCGGCGACGTAGCCGGCCAGGACGTAGACGACGCCGATCATCAGGACCGCCGCGAACAGCGCGAAGGGGACGCCCTTACGCGGGTCGCGCGTCTCCTCGGCCAGGGTGCCGGCCGATTCGAAACCGACGAACATCAGCACGCCCCACAGCATCGCGAAGCCGATGCCGCTCAGGCCGGTCAGCGAATGCCCGGGGTTGAACGGCTGGATGCTCAGCGAGTTCCCGCCCGCGCCGCCCTTGACCAGGACGGTGCCGAACAGGGCCAGCAGGACTCCGAGTTCCAGGGTCAGGAAGATCAGGGCCGCCTTCGTCGACTGGCCGATGCCGCGCGAGGCGATGAACCAGACCACCGCGACGAACACCAGGCTGACGATCGCCCACTTCACATGCCAGTGGAACTGCGTGGACAGGAACTGGCTGCCGAACCCGCCGATCGCCGAGAACAGCATCGGGCCGGTCGCCGCGTAGGCGAGGATCAGCAGCCAGCCGGTCAGGAAGCCGGCGCCCTTGCCGAACGCGTGGGTGGTGAAGGTGAAGGCGAAGCCGGTGGCCGGCAGCTTGCGGGAGAAGGCCGCGATCGTCGAGGCGATGATCAGGCAGGCGAGCATCGCCAGGGCGATGCCCACCGGCATCGCGTAGCCGGATTTCTGCGCGGCCAGCGGCGTGTTGAAGAAGATGCTGGTGGCCGGGCCCATGAAGGCCATGGCGACGATCGCGGCGCCGATCGAGCTCAGGGCGCCGCGGCGCAGGCCGCCGGGTCCGGTGCCGGCTTCGGATCCGGTCGACGGGGTGGCCGGTGCGGTGGTTTCGCTCATGACGACGGTCCTTTCTGGTGCCGCGGCGGGTGGCGTGGGCTGGTGACGTAGGTGACGTGGGCGGGGCGGTCACCCCGGGAGGTCGGCGGCCGATCCGTCGGCGGCGTAGACACCGGCCACTTCGGGCCGTCCGGTCGCGACGCCGCGGATGCCGGCGACGTAGGCGCGAGTCACGAACGCCTGGATCCGGAAGCCGAACAGGACGGTGTCGCCCTCGCGGATCGCGCCCTCGGGGAATCCGCCGATCGGCGCGTAGTAGTCGATCGTCGCCGGATCGGGGATCTCGACGTCGTAGAGCGCGTCCGCCGAGACCGTCGGCGACCCCGAGACGAGCGCCCGCGCCTGGTACGGCGGGAACACCGGGTCCACGTACAGCCCGCCGCCGAACGCCCACGCCTCGCCCCGGTGCAGGTGCGAGACCTCGGACAGGTAGGCGACGGCCGGGACCTCCGGCAGGTCCCGGGTCGCGTGCAGCGGCGTCGTGCCGGTCAGCCCGTGCCCGGGCTCGACCTGGGTGGCGCCGGCGTTCGCGAGCGCTTCGAGCATCACCGACGACGTGGTGCCCGGCGCGTTGACCCGGATCCCCTCGCGTCCGGCCTTGGCCAGGGCCTCGACGGTCCGGTGCAGCGTCTCCAGGTTCGGCGTCGGCTGGACGGTGCGCGCCGCCGCGTCGAACAGCAGCGCGGGGAAGGTCGTGATGCCGGCGAAATGCGCGCCGTCCAGGGCGTCGAAGAGCATTGCGATCTCGTTGATGTCACGGCCCTCATCGATGACGAACCCGCCCTCCTGGCTCCGGTAGAACGTGTCGCCGGCCGCGACGACGCGCGCCAGCAGCGCCTGGTCGCGTCCGAGCGCCCGGGACGCGGCCGCGGCCTCGCGCGCCTTGTTCTCGCTGAAGACGGTCCAGTTGGCGGGGTCCAGAGCCGCGGCCTCGGCGGCCTGGCCGCGCGGGACCTGGACCAGATGCCCGAGGTGGCCGAGCCGCATCCCGGCCCGGCTCGTGGCGCGGGCGTCGGGCATGTCGACGGCGACCACCGTGTCCAGGCCCGCACGCTGGAGCGTCCGGCAGACGTCGGGGTTGCGGCCGAGCTGTTTGGTCATCGCGAACACTTCGAGCCCGAACTTGTCGGCCTCGGCCTTGATCAGGCGCGCGTTGGCCTGGACCGTGTCCAGGTCGACGACATAGGTGTTCGGCGGCAGAGCGCCGCTCTGGTGCAGCGAGATCGCCGCTTCCAGGAAGGCGGGATTGCGGCGGCGGAGCAGGTCGAGGAACATCTGCTGGCTCTCCTTTCAGACGGGCAGGCGGCCGGCGGACAGGCGGTCGAGGTCGGGGGCGGGCACTGTGATGCCTATGGGGGCGGGCGCGGCGAAGAGCTGTTCCTGGGCGGTCCGCAGCGCGACGGCGACCGCGCCCAACAGTCCGGCCCGATCTCCCAGGGCGCTCGCGCGGACCTCGACCGGCCGGGCCATCAGCTGCGCGAGCACGCTTCGGACCGGTCGCAACAGCTCCTCGCGCGCGCCGATGCCGCCGCCGAGGACCACGAGCTCGGGGTCCAGGACGGCCGCGACGGCGCTGATCGCGAGGGCCAGCACCCGGGCCTCGTCGTGCAGCGCGGCGATCGCCGGCCAGTCGCCGCGCGCCGCGCCGTCGAAGACGGCCGGAACCAGGTGGCGATCGCCGGCGACCGGGCCCGCGGCGGCGGTGCCTTGGAGCGCGACGTACCGCCGGGCCAGTGCCTCGCCGCCGGTGGCCATCTCCAGCGGGCCCTTGGCGCGGTTCGCCGGGTCGAACGGGTCGGCGCCGATCGGCATGTAGCCGATCTCGCCGGCGGCCCCGGTCGCCCCGGTGCGCAGCTCGCCGCCGACGACGATGCCCATGCCGATACCGGTGCCGACGGCGATCACCACGAAGTCCTGGAGCCCGCGTCCGTGCCCGGCCCACTGCTCGCCCAGCGCGGAGACGTTGACGTCGTTCTCCACGACCGTGGTGACCCCGCCGAGGCGGGCGCCGAGCTCGGCGGCGACGTCGAGGTCGCCGAAGGAGGGGATGTTCGGCGCGAACGCCATGACGCCGGTACGGCGGTCGAGCGCGCCGGGGCTGCCGAGCGCCAGGCAGGCGACCCGGCCGACGTCCAGGCCCTCGGCCTGGGCCAGGCCCCGCGCCAGTTCGGCGATCTGGTCGATGACGACGTGTCCGCCGCGCGGATCGGTCGCGACGGTCTGCTCGCGCAGCACCGCGCCGCCGAAGTCGCCGAGCGCCGCCCGGATCTTGGTCCCGCCCAGATCGACGCCGACGACCAGCCCGGAGGCCGGATCGACCTCGTACAGCGCGGCGGAGCGCCCGGCGCCGCCGATGACGCTCTCCCCCGTCGCCCGCAGCCAGCCGGCGGCCTCCAGCTGCGCGACGACCTCGGAGACCGTCTGCTTCGACAGGCGGCACCGCCGCGCCAGCTCGGCCCGGCTCAGCGGCCCGGAGGTCTGGAGCTGGTCCATCACCGCTCGCACGTTGAGCAGGCGCGAGGACTGGTCGGCCATGAGGACTCCGTCGGGTTCGTTCGTAAAGTTGACAAACTAATAATCGCACCCATGATCACCGCGGTCAACACACTCTCGCAACATTTCGCCGGCACTCTCGCAACATTCGCGGCCGACTCGCGGAACCACCGGCCCGCCCTTGCCGCACGGCGACCACTTCGCGCTGTCAGGGGCCTGCGACGACACCGATCGGTCCTCGACCGCGCCGACGAATCTGACGATCTGGCCGGATGAGCCCGGCCCTCTTCCGTGGAACGCTGCTGAGATCGAGGTACCGGGGCATATGCTGCCCACTGGCAGACCGGCCGTTTCGACTTGTATTGGAGTCGGAAACCCAATGACCGCAGCGCTTTCCCACGACTCGGCACCATCAGGCCGGCGCCTGCCGCACCTGCCGTTGATCATGATGTACCACTCGATCGGCGTCCGTCCGCACGACCCGAACGACCTGGCCGTGACCCCGGAGCGGTTCGAAGAGCAGATGGCGGCGTTGAGCCGTCGCGGGCTGCGCGGCGTCTCCGTGGCCGAGTTGCTCGCCGCCCGCGCCGCCGGGTCGGCGCGCGGGCTGATCGGTCTCACCTTCGACGACGGATACGCCGATGCCGTCGAGCACGCGCTGCCCATCTTGCAGAGCTTCGGTTTCTCCGCGACGTCCTTCGTTCTGTCCGGCCGGATCGGCGGGGCGAACGAGTGGGACGAGGGCACCCCGTGGCCGCTGCTGGACGAGGCCGGGATCCGGCGCTGGGCCGACGCCGGGTTCGAGGTCGGGTCGCACGGCGCGATGCACGTGGCCCTGGCCGGCGCGGACCCGGAGGTGCTGCGCACGGAGGTCGCGGACAGTCGCAGGAAGCTGTCAGACCTCGTCGGGAAGCCGTTGAGCGGCTACTGCTACGCCTACGGGTCGATGGACGCCGCGGCCCGCTCGGCGGTGGCCGAGGCCGGTTACGACTACGCCTGCGCGATCATCTCCCGGCTGTCCCTGGGGCCGCAGGCCCTGCCGAGAATCTACGTCGGCCAAGGCCATACATCGAAGCACATTGTCAAAATGCTCTACACGTATCGGCTCCACCGCCGGATTTCCGGCCGGAATACCGACTGATTCCAGAGCGCACGCCGACACGGTGCCCGAGGTGAATTCGATCACCCGTGTTTTATCTCAGAATCCTTTCCTTCACACGCCCCCCGAATACCTGCACCACGCGTAAGCTGTCGTACACCTTCCGCCACGAGCCGATGCGGGCTGCAAGGCTCGGCGGGTACCACCGTCAGACTTTTCCCTTGGGGGGACTCGAATGCGTTCGCTGTCGGTTGTAATTCCAGCATATAACGAGGCTGGAAACATAGAAGAGGTAATCGCTTCCATACCGGTATCGCAGTTGGCCGACCTGGGCTGGTCGACCGAGATCGTCGTGGTGGACAACAATTCCAGCGACGGGACCGGGGCGCTGGCGCGGGCCTGCGGCGCCCAGGTCGTGTTCCAGCCCGAACAGGGCTACGGCAACGCCTACAAGGCCGGCTTCGCCGCCGCCGAGGGCGAGGTGATCGCCTCCGGCGACGCCGACCGGACCTACCCGTTCGACTACCTCCCGGAGCTGCTGGCCAAGCTGGAGAGCTCCGGCGCGGACTTCCTGACCACCGACCGCCTGCACTCGGGCAACCGCGGCGCCATGAAGCACTCCCACTTCTGGGCCAACCACATCCTGAGCTTCTTCAGCCGGCTCATCTTCCGGCACGACATCCGCGACTCGCAGTCCGGAATGTGGGTCTTCCACCAGCGGGTCTGGGCCGGGGTGGACGTCCGCTCCCCGGGGATGGCCTTCTCCCAGGAGATCAAGAACGCGGCGGTGCTCGCTGGCTATAAAGTGGCCGAGACGACCATCGAGTACCGGGTGCGCGGCGGCGATGTGAAGCTCAACTCAGTGCGCGACGGTGTTCGTAATCTGGCCCAACAGTTCGGCCACCGGATCCGGCACGACGGCCCGGCGTCCGGCGATTCCCACCAAGACCAGGCCAAGCGCGATCTGCTCCCGGTAATGCGTTCGGTGAACGTGTCATCGGCGATCGTGGCAGAGGCAGAAGGAGCAACACCGGGATGCCAGCCCAGCAGCGGCAGGGCCGCCTGAGCGATGCGTTCGCCCGGCTGTTCGCGGCGCGATTCCGGAAGCCACTGCCGCAGCCGACCCCAGAGCCGGCTGACCCGAATACCGGTCCTGATACCGGCCCGAACGCCAACACCATCCCCGTCCCCTACCTCGACGCCGAGTCACCGCGGTCATCGTCCGCCATCCGGTCCCTGCTCACACGGCAGCGCCGACGGCTCACGATGAGCGCGGCGGGCGTCGCAGCCGTCGGCGTCCTGCTCGCGCTGCCGCCGATCCGCACCGAGCTGCGAAACTCCTTCACCCGGCTACCGCAGCCGTACACAGCCCTCTACTTCACCTCACCGCCGCGGGTCGACAGCACCGTCCTGACCGTGCCGGTGAGTGTGCACGCCGTCGACACCAGCACGGACGCCTACAGCGTCCGAGTGTGGACGGTCGACGCCAAAGGCCGGGTCGACGACAGCCAGAGCGCCGACCTCAAGTGGGACGGTCAGGCGTTGAGCGCCGTCGTCAGCATGCCCGTCAACCCCCAAGCCGACTACGTGTGGGTCTCGCTCACCGGCAGCGATGAGACCCTCCACTACAAGATCGCGGTGGCATGACCCAGCAGAGCTCCCCCGAGCACATACCCGGCACCGGCTCCGCGCCGGGCAAGCGCCGACACATCGTTCAGGTCACCCCGAACTACCCGCCGCTGCTCGGCGGCCTGGAGCAGGTGGTCCAGATCCTGGCCACCCGGCTCGCGGCCCGGAACGACGTCAGCGTGGTCACCACCGACAACCAGGCGGACGGCACGCCGCACAGAGCGGTCGAGCAGGGCGGCGTCAAGGTCCGGCGACACCGGGCGCTGACCGTCGCGCACACCTCGCTCGCCCCCGGCATGTTCGGCTCGCTGCTGCGGATCCGGCGCGGCACGGTGATCCATCTGCACTGCGCGACCGCGGTCGTGCCGGAGCAGGTCTGGATCAGTGCCCGAATACGCGGCCTGAAGTACCTGCTGCACTTCCACATGGAGGTCGACGCCTCCGGGCCGCTCGGCCGACTGCTGCCGTTCTACAAGACACACCTGTTCGGCCGGGTCGTCCGGGGCGCGGCCGGGGTCATCGTGCTCACCGAGTCGCAGCGCGACTTCCTGGCCGAGCGCTACGGCGTGGACCGGGCGTTGGTCCACGTGGTCCCCAACGGCGTCGCCGAAGAGTTCTTCCTGCCGCTGCGCGCGGCGAGTACGGAGCCTGCGACCGGTTCGGATCCTGATCCGCTGCGGCTGCTGTTCGTCGGCCGACTCGACGTCCAGAAGAACGTCGCCCGGCTCCTGGACGCGATGGCGCGGGTCACCGAGCCGGTGCGGCTGCGGCTCGTCGGCGACGGCGACCTGCGCCAGGCCCTGCTGGCGCAGGCGAGCCGGCTCGGGCTGGACGACCGGGTGGAGTTCGTCGGCCGCAAGCACGGCGAGGACCTGGTCAAGGAGTATGAGGACGCTGAGTTGTTCGTCCTGCCGTCGGACCGGGAGGGCATGGCGCTGGTGGTGCTGGAGGCCATGGCCGCCGGGCTGCCGGTGCTGGCGACCGCGGTGCCCGGCAACATCGAGACCGTCCAAGGCGTGGGGATCCTCGTCGAGCCGACCCCGCAAGCCCTGGCCACCGCGATCGACGGCCTGGCCCGGGACCGCTCGGCGCTGGCCGCCCCGGCGGCGGCGGGCGCGGCGCGGGTCGCCGACAGCCGCTGGGACCGCGTCGTGGCGGCGATCGAGGACGTCTACGAGCAGGTGGGATTCTGAAGACGGAGAGTTCGGACGCCAGAAAAGCGCTCCTGGCGAGCGTCGTCCTCGCCGGTGTGACCGCCTCCTTCGGCGCCCACTACCTCCCCGGCCCGCTGGCCACCGTGGCCGGACTGTGGCTGATCCTCGGCGCGCCGACCGTGTTCTGGGTGGCCCTGGCGCGGCGCGTCGTGTCCCGGCTGGACTCCGCGCTGCTGCTCGCCTTCGGCTTCGCCGTGGTCACCGACTTCGCTGTGTTGCTGCTCGTGAACTTCGGCGCACCGCTGGTCGGCTACAGCAGGCCGCTCGCGGAGGTGCCGCTGGCGGCCGGGTTCGCGTTGGTGGACCTGGGGATCGGCGCGTTGTCCCCGGAGTGCGGAGAGGGGACGTGGGCCCGGATCCGGCGGGTGCACCTGCCCGGACTGCGGGTCGTCGCGGGCTACGGCGCGCTGTGCCTGGTCCTGGCCGTCGCGGGCGCCACCCGGCTGAACAACGGGCTCGGCCCGCAAGTCAGCATGCTGGCGTACACGGCGATCGCCGGTTTGCTGGCGCTGCTGCTGATCCGGCACAACCGATACGCGGTCGAGGTGCTGGAACTGGGCGTCTTCCTCGGCGCGGCCGCCCTGCTGCTGCTGACGGCACTGCGCGGCTGGCTGATCACCGGGCACGACATCCAGGTCGAGTACGAGGTCTACCGGCTCAACCTCGGCGGCGGGCGCTGGGTGATCACGGACTATCCGACCTCGTACAACGCCTGCCTGAGCATCACCTTGCTGCCGCTGGCGCTGACCAAACTCACCGCGATCTCCGCGACCGGGGTCTGGAAGATCGTCTTCCCGCTGATGTTCGCGGTGGCTCCGGTCGCGCTGTTCCGGTCGGTCCACAATCTGGCGTCACGGCAGGTGGCCCTGCTTTCCGCGGCGCTGTTCCTGACCTTCCCGACGTTCTTCACCGACATGGCGTACATGGCACGCCAGGAGATCGCGTTCGTCGTGCTGGGCGCGGTGGCCGTGGTGATGTCCGAGCAGCACCGCGACGCCCGGCTGCGGCGCTACGCGATGATCCCCTTGCTGGCCGGGATCGTGCTCGCGCACTACGCGACCGCGTATGTGCTGGTGATGGTCCTGGGGTCCGGGGTGGTGGTCACGACAGCCTGGCGGCTGCTGGACCGGATCGGCGAGCGGCGGCGGACCCGGGACAGCCGGCGGGACCCGGCCGACATCTGGGACTACGGCGACTGGGACTACGTTGAGGACAGCAGCGAGGACGACAGCGAGGGCTCAGTCCCCGTCCGGGATCCGAGTGGCGACCCGGCGCCGGAACGGGCCGCCCCGGCGTTCCTCACCGTCTGGCTGGTCGCCCTCACCGCGGTCCTGGCCGTGGCCTGGGCCGGTCCGATCACCCACACCAGCGGGCAGCTGACCAGCACTCTGCTCTCCTCGTGGAAAGAGGTCATCGGCCACTCCTCGGACGTCGGCTCCGCCGACACCAGCAACAGCCTGGTCGGCGGCTCCAACGTCACCGACGACCAGCGCATGGCCGCCTACCTGGCCGAGACCCGCGCCGCGACCGCCCACGACCGCGACCAGGGTCTGCTGTACCCGCAAGACGTGATCGACAAGGCCCCGACCCCGGTCACCTCCATCCCGGACCTGCCGCTGACCTCGGTCGGCACCGGCTTGCAGCACCTGGGCCTGCCGGTGGCGAGCCTGAACGGCCTGGTCCGCTTCGGCATCGCCGCCGCGATCCAGCTACTGCTGGTGATCGGCACGGCCGTGGCCCTGCTGGGCCTGCGCTACCGGCGGCTCCGGGCCGAGCTGACCCCGAGCCGGGACCAGGCCGCGCTGGCTGTGGGCTCGATCGCGGTCCTGGTCCTGCTGACGCTCGTGCCACAGCTGACGGTCGACTACAGCGTCCTGCGAGCGCTCCAGCAAGGCATCTTCTTTTTCGGCCCGTTCATGGCCGCCGGCCTGCTCTGGGCGCTGCGCTGGTGCGGCCGCTACCGGACGCCGGTGCTCGCCGGGGTGCTAGCCGTGATGGCGATCGACCTCACCGGCGTCGTGCCGCGCTTCACCGGCGGCTATCCGCCGCAGCTCGCGCTGTCCGACTCCGGCCAGTACTACGACGAGTACTTCCCGACCCCTGAGGAGCTGGACGCGGCCGCCTGGCTCCAGAGCGTGTACGACCACATCCCGCCCGACGCGCAGCAGACCATGCTGCTCCAGACCAGCCAGGACGTCTTCGAGCGGATCCAGAGCGTCTACATCGGTCCGGCCGAAGGCACGGTCGATCCGCTCCTGCTGCGACCCGGGAGCTACGTCATGCTCGGTCACGCGGAGGTGGACCAGGATCGGGCGTCCATCGACTATCGGGGTACGGCGGTGCCGTATGTGTACCCGACCGCCCTGCTCGAAGACCTGAAGGACAAGATCTACGTCAGTCCCGGAGTGGAGATCTACCGATGAGCCACGACGACGCCGGACCACTCAAAGTCCTTATGGTCAGCCACTACTACCCGCCGCACCTGGGCGGCATAGAGAACGTCGTGCACGCCGAGGCCCGGCACCTGACCGCCGCCGGAGTGCAGGTGACAGTGCTCACCAGCGGGGAACGGAGCAGCGTCACCGTCGAGGACGGGGTCCGGGTGGTGCGGGTCCGGGCCTGGAACGGGCTGGAGCGCAAGGCCGGGGTGCCGTTCCCGATCCCGGGACCGAAGCTGCTGCGCCGCGCGGTGCGCTGGGCGCGGTGGGCTGACGTCGTGCACATCCACGATGCCTTCTATCTGACGTCGTGGGCCGCGCTCACCGCGGCGAAGCTGACCCGCACCCCGATAGTGGCCACGCAGCACGTGGCGCTGGTGCACCACGACTCGGCCGCCGTGGGCCTGGTCCAGAAGGCCGTCTACGCGACGGCCGGACGGCTGCTCATGCGCGGCTCGCGATCCGTCTTCACCATGAACTCCGACGTCGCGGCCTTCGCCCGCGGCCTCGGCGCGCGGCCGGAGCGGGTGCGCCACCTGCCGAACGGCGTCGACACCACACTGTTCCGGCCGATCCGGGACGCCGCCGAGCAGGCCGCGGAGCGGGAGCGGCTGGGCCTGCCGCGAGCGGGCGTGCTGGTGCTGTTCGTCGGGCGGTTCGTGCCCAAGAAGGGCTTCGACCTGCTGCTAGCGGCGGCCGATCCGGGCTACCGGCTGGTGTTCGCCGGCGGGCCGGCCGAAGAGCTGGCCGGGGCGGCGGAATCAGTGCTCTACCTCGGCTCCCTCGCCCCCGCCGAGGTGGCCGCCGCCTACCGGGCCTGCGACGTCTTCGCCCTCCCCTCGACCTCCGAGGGCTTCCCGCTCACCGTCCAGGAGGCGATGAGCTCCGGGCTCGCCGTGCTGACCACCGACGACACCGGCTACGCGGCCTATGACCTGGATCGTGATCGCGTATCGTTGGTGAACCGGGACACGGAGACGCTTCGCGTCCGGCTGCGGGAGATCGCCGCGGACTCCGAGCTGCGCCGGCAGATGGGCAAGTACGCCCGGGAGTACGCGGTGGAGCGTTTCGCGTGGCCGGAGCACGCTTCCCTACTGATCGAGGCCTACCGCGCGGCGATCCGCCCGAGAACGAGTTCCGCCGACCGGGGATGACGTATGAGGACGCTGTGCCGGCCCGCCGCCGAGACGCTGATGGTCGCCGGGCTGCTGGGCTGGGCCTATGTGGCCCTGGTCGCGGTGCTGCGGCCCGACGTGCTCAGCACGCCGGTCAGCACCGTGCTGCCGATACGGCGTGACACCTTCGGTGCCCTGAGCCTTGCGGTGTCGTTCGGCTGCGCGTACCCGCTGCGCGCCCGGACCGGCACGTTCTGGGCCCGCCGCGCCGGCCGGCCGGACCCGGCCGAGGCCGCTCTGGCCGCGATCGGCGGGTACGCGTTCCTGGTATGGGTCTACCTGTGCCTCAATAACCTGATCCACCCCTGGACCACCGGGTACCGGCTCACCCACTTCTTGGCACACCCGTCGGAGGGCACAACGGCCGTGCTGTGCTTCGTGCTGCTGTCCGGTTGCCTGTTCGGCCTGCGGGTCCGGAAGACCCGACATGGCTAGGGGGCACCGCCGGGCGGCCACCGAATCAGAACCCGATGACCGGAAGTCCGGCGACCCGGACGCCGCATATCCGGACACTGACTCAGAGTTCTACGGCCCAGGGCTCAAGGACTCAGACCTCGATGGCTCGGAACTCGACAGCTCAGAGCTCGACGGCACCGACGCCGAGGACGCCGGCGGCGGCCCGGGCACGAAGATGCTCCGGAACTCCCTGTTCCTCATGGCCTCCGCCGGCCTCACCGCCGGCATAGGCTTCATATTCTGGGCGCTCGTCGCCCACCTCTACAGCTCGACCCAGATCGGCCTGGCCACCACGCTGCTGTCGGCGATCTCGCTCATCTCGTTCCTGAGCACGTTCGGGTTCGGGGCCACGATGATCCGGTTCCCGGCCCGCGGCGCGGCGCGGCACCGTCAGGTGTCGATGATGCTGGCGCTCGTGGCGGCCGCCAGCTTCGTTCTGGGCACCGGCTACGTCCTGGCCGTGAGGCTGATCTCCCCGGATCTCGCCTTCGTCCGCGACAAGCCCGTCTACGCGCTGGTCCTGATCGTCATCTGCGTCTTCGCCACGGTGAACCTGGTGACCGACTCGGTCTTCATGGCCGCGCGCCGGGCCGAATACAACACGCTGGTCGACGGCTTCATCCAGAGCGTGGCCAAGCTGGCGATCCCGGTGTTCGTGGTCGGCATGGGCGCCATGGGCATCGTGGCGGCCTCCGGGACCGGTTACGTCGTGGCCACCCTGGCCTCGCTGTACTTCATGTACCGGAAGCTGGATTTCCGATTCTCCTTCCGGCTCGGCGGCACCCGGATCCGGGAGACGGCCGGCTACTCGGCGACCACACAGTTCTCCTCGCTGCTGAACCTGATACCGCAGCTCGCCCTGCCGATCATCACGCTGCGCTGGCTGGGCCCGGACGACGTCACCTATTACTATCTGGGCTCGCAGATCGCGGCCCTGCTCTCGACCGGCTCCTACGCCATCGGCGACGCGCTCTTCTCCGAGGGCGCCCACGACCCCGAGCAACTTCGCAGCTTGATGAAGCGGTCAGCGACGATCATGACCGCGGTGATGGTGCCGGGCGTCGCGGCCGTGATCTTGGTGCGCGAGCCGCTGCTGAGCCTGTTCGGCAGCAAGTACCCGGGACACGCGCAGGGGCTGCTGACGATACTGGCGCTCGGCGCGCTCGCGGTCGCGTTCCACACCTGGGCCAGCAGCGCGCTGCGGATCACGGGGCGGATGACGGCGCTGCTCGGCAGCAACCTGGTGTACCTGCTCACGACGCTGGCGCTGGCGCTCGGCTTCGCCCACCGGGGCCTGAACTGGATCGGCTGGGCCTGGGCGCTGGGGAACCTGGCCTCGGGGCTGTTCGCCGTGGCGTTCGTGCCGGGGGCGAAGATGGCGGCGCTGGATCAGGCCGGCGAGGACCACGGCTCCGCCGAGCGGTTGGAGCCCGAGCAGGACTTCGCGCGGGTCGCGGTGAACGACTCGACGGCGATCACCGAGCCGATGTTCTTCCCGTGGAACCGTCCGGAGGCACGAGGGCGAAGCGACCGGTTCGACGCGTACGGCTCGGAAGATGCCGGCCATGCCCCGCCGCAGCTCTACGGACGGGAGAGCTGGCGGCCGGTCGGGGCCGGGGGCCTGCGAGTACGGCCCCGGTCGGTGCCCCGCCAGGCGCGACCGACAGTGCCGCGGCCGTCATCGGAGCCGGAGCCGCCGATCGTCCGGCCGATCAACGTGCCCGAGTCATTCTTCCGGCCGGAGCCCGAAGAAGATCGCGATCCGCGCCCGGAGCCGGGACCGGAGCCGCCGGTGGATGACGCCTCGGGGGCGGGCGCGGCGGACGGCCCCTGGCGACCGCCCAGCCAGTGAGCAGGCGCCCGAGCGCCCCGCCACCGACTGCTACCAGCGCCGGTTCACCAACTGGACCCCCACCCAGGCCAGATGCTTCATCCGGGCCACCGGCACGCTGTATCCCAGCCGCCGGGCCGCCGCCAGCTTCTCACGCCGCAACAGGCCGCTGCTCGGCATGATCTTCGCCCGGTGGCTGAACTGCCCCTCGTGCACCCGGTAGCGCACCAGCTCCTCCGGCAGCGCGGCCGCCTCGGCCCGGCCGAGGATCCGGAGCCAGAGGTCGTAGTCCTCGCACTGGACCGCGGCGTCGCGGAAGTCTCCCGCCTCGCGCACCACCTCAGGCCGCACCATCACCGTGGACACGGTCACCGCGTTGAACAGCAACAGTTTGCGGGCCAGCGCGTCGGACTCGGCCGGGCAGCGGCGCGGGCCGAGGTCGGCACCGCTGTCGCTGTCGAAGCGGCGGGACCAGGTGGCGAGCATCCCCAGGGCGGGACGGCGGTCGAATTCGGCGACCTGCTGGGCCAATCGCCCGGGTTCGCAGAGGTCGTCCCCGTCGCAGAACGCCACCAGGTCGCCGCGGCACTCGGGCAGACCGGCGTTGCGGGCCGCGGCGATGCCGGAGCGGGGGCGCGCGGTGAGGACGATCCGGACCTGGTCGGCGGGCAGCACGGCGGCCATGCGCCGGTTCTCTTCGCACTCGCCGTCCAGCACCAGGACCACCTCCCAGTCCTGGAAGGTCTGCTTCTGGATGGAGAGCAGCGTCTCCTCCAGGTAGTGCTGACGCGGGGCGCACGGTATGAGCACGGAGACCCGTGGCGCCCGGCCCGCGCTCATTGCGCCTTCTTCGCGTCGGCGATGATCTGCTGCAGGGTGTCGAACGCCGGCCGGTAGGTCCCGTCGCCCCGCCGCAGCCCGAAGAACAGGCGGTCGGGGGGCGAGTCCTGGTAGGAGAACCAGAAGAACGACGCCACGTTCGGATACGAGGACAGCACGTCCACCTCCCGCTTGGCCTGCTGCACCTGCTGCGCCTCCTGCGGCTTGACTTGGTCCGGCGGCCCGAAGATCAGGGCCGGGATGTTCGCCCCGGTCTCCGTGATCCAGATCGGCATGTTCGGGGCCCCGGCCTGGTTCAGCGCGGTGATGATGCTCTTCGGCGACTGGCTGATGGCCAGGAACGTGCTGCTGGTCGCCGGGTCGCCGTCGGGGTAGGGGTGGTAGCCGATCCCGTCGACCGCCTTCAACCCGCCGGCCTTGGCCACCGCGGTGATGAAGTCGTACGGGGCGATGAACGGCGCGCCGGGGCTCGGGTGGTCCGCCGCGAGGCCGCCCATCAGGATGAAGGCGTGCGGGTCGGCGGCGCGGATCGCCGCGGAGACCGTCACCAAGAGCTTGGTGTAGTCCGCCGGGTCCGGGAGCGGGGCCCAGGCCGTGATGTTGGGCTCGTTCCACACCTCCCAGTAGTGGACGCCCCGGGCCGAGTAGCGCGCCACCGCCTGCTTCACGAAGTTCGCGAACACCGCGTTGTCGGCGGGCGGGCAGGCGGCGGTGTCCTTGCAACTGGCCCGGCGCGCCCACGGCGGCGGGAAGTCGATGGTGGCCAGCACCTTCAGGCCGCGGGCGTTCGCCCCGGCGACGACGTTGTCGAACTTGGAGAAGTCCGGCGGGTAGTTCGCGAAGGACTGATAGTCCTCCCAGCCGAAGTCGACGCGGATGTAGTCCATCCCGAGTCGCTTGGCGTCGTCGAGCGCGGTGTTGAGCTGGTCCGGCGTGTCGAACGTCAGCGTGTCGCTGTAGTCCAGACCCCACTTCAGGTCGGCCGGCGACAAGGTCTTGGTGTCGCTCGCGGCCGGCCCGGTCCCGGCGGCGGTGCCGGGCGCGGAGCTCTGGCCGGCACCCGGGGTCGTGGTCGCGCCGGAGGTGTCCGTGGCGGTCGCGGCCGCCGACGGCGGGTTGCCGAACGCCTTGGGCTCGCCGGGGTCGCCGCCGGAGACGGCGGTCGCGATGCCGGCGGCCAGGACGATCGCGGCCGCGGCGGCCCCGACGAACGTCCAGTGCCGTCGCTTGCTGTTCGCCATTATGATTTCCCGCCTGTAAGGGTTCATAGTCCCATGGTTCGGCCGTCTTCGGTGTGCTTGTGCCGATTCTCGATCCCGGGCGGTTCGAACCCTGACATTTCGAGGATTGCGCGGCGCCGGTGAGAATTCTGCACATCGTCAATCTGGGCTTCGAGGCCGGTGGCGCGGAGAAGTTCGTCCGTATGCTCCGGGACGGCCAGGCCGCCCGAGGGCACCAGGTCCGGGTGGTGGCCCTGGACGCCCCGGCGGGCGACCGGGCCGTGTTCGCCGACGATCTGGTCGAGCCGGTGGCCGGCGGCCCGGTCGGCAAGCTGGCCGGGTTCGTCTGGCATCACCGGGCGTACCGCGAGGTGCGACGGATCATGCGGGAATTCCGGCCGGACTGCGTCCATCTGCACACCGTCGGCGGGTTCGGCCCGGCCGTGTTCCCGGCCACCCGCGGCGCCGTGCGGATCCTCACCATCCACGGTCCCGAGGACTGGACCCGGAAGCTGCTGCGCTGGCAGGTCGCCGACAACGCCGGCCGGATCACACCCGCCGCCCTGCCCCGCTACCTGCATCTACGCTTCCTGATGCGCCCGGCCTACCGGCTACTCGGGCTGCGCCGGATCGACGGCTTCGCGGCCCCGAGCCGGTTCGTCGCCGAGCTGATCCGCGCCGACGCCGGCCCGGTGCCGGTCCGGGTGATCCCGCACGCCGTGGACCCGGTCTTCACCCCGGCCCCGGCCTCGGACGTGTGGCAGACGGTCTACGTGGGCCGGCTCAGTCCCCTGAAGGGGGCGGACGTCCTGCTGGAAGCGTTCGGCATCCTGGCTCGGACGCAGCCGAAGGCCCGGCTCGTGGTGGTCGGCGACGGCCCGGAGCGCGCCCGGCTGGAGGCTCGGGCCGCCCAGCTGGTGGCCGCCGGCACGGTCGAGTTCCGCGGCTGGCTGACGCCGCCGGAGGTCGCCGAGTGCCTGCGCGGCTCCGCGCTGCTCGCTGTGCCGTCGACCACTCCGGAGATCTTCGGGCTGACCGCCCTGGAGGCGCTGGGACTGGGTCGGCCATTGGTCGCCAGCCGGATCGGGGCGCTGCCCGAACTAGTCGGGCCGGACAACGGTGTGCTCGTCGCTCCCGGCGACGCGGCCGCGCTGGCCGAGGCGCTGGCCGGGTTGGTCGGCGACGCGGAGAAGCTGGCGCGGCTGGGCGCGGGCTCGGCCCGGCGGGCCGAGGCGTTCGGCCTGGACCGCTGCCTCGACGAGTACGAATCCTGGTACCGCGAGGCCGTCGCGGCGCGTGGTCGTCGGTAGCGCTGGGTCGTGCATAGCGCTGATCAGAGTTCGTGGCCCTATCGGTGCAGGCGGTGTTCCGCGGCCTGCCACAGCGTCCGAGCGCCGGTCAGGAAGAACGGCGCGGGGTCGTCGAAAGCGAACCAGGCAGCCTCGTCCGCGCTGCGCACAGAGGCCAGCCAGTCGCGCATGCACAGGCGCCCCTCCCGCCGATAAGCGAGGGCGGCGATCGGGTCGAAGTTCTCCACGACCAGGGTCCGGTCCGGCACCGCCTCCCCCGCGGTGACGCCGCGCCCGGTGAGGTCCAGGTGCAGGGCCCGGACGACGTCGATGCCGGCCGAGTCCTGGAACAGCCGGAACTGGGCGCCCAGCCGGGGGTTGAAGTCCAGGAGCCGATAGCTGTCGTCCCGCGGGTCCCACCGGTAGTCGAGGTCGACAGTCCCCTGATAGCCCAGCCCGGACAACAGGGCGACCGCCTCCCCGCGCAGCCGCTCGTTCGGCGCCCACCGGCCGTAGCTGGTCAGGCCGGCATGCACCGGGAAGGACCGCACTTTGATCCCGGTGTGGCCGAACAGGCAGCGCGAGCTCGCGTCGAAGTAGCCGTGGAAGAACCAGTCCTGGCGTGTGCCGGCCGGCCCCGGCGCGAGGTATTCCTGGAGCAGCAGGCCGGTGTCCGGGCCGTCGCCGGTCGCCCGGCGGGCCCGGGCGACCAGCCCGAGCATCTCGTGCCTGCTGTAGATGACCGTCGTGCTCTGCAATCCGACCGCTTTGTCCGCCGTCCAGGGCAGATTCACCTTGGCGACGACCGGATATCCGTAGGCATCCGCGAAGGCGGTGGCCTCGGCGGCATCCACCGGAACCATGGTCGCCGGATGCGGCACCCCGGCGGCGCGGCAGATCTCGGCGAGCGTCGCCTTCCCGGCCACCCGGCGCGGCAAGTCGGCCGGGGGGTGGGGGAACAGGTAGCGGGGTCGCAGTTTGTCGCCGTGCTCGGCCAGCAGGATCGCCCCCGCGTCGTCCGTGGCGACCAGGAGGGCCGGGCCGGGTAGCCGGCCGGCGAGCCGGTCCAGCAGTTCGAGCACGTCGTCGGGATCGGGGCGGGCCGGCATCGGCAACGCCGACCCGCGGGCGTATCGGGATGACCCGGCCGGAGCGAACCGGTCCTCACGCATGGCGTGGACCCGGATCCCCAGCCGCCCGAGGCTGCGGATCACGCCCAGCCCGCCGTGGTGGAAGATGTTCCGGTCGAGTTTCAGAAGCACGGCGTCGGTCGCGGTATCCGCGTCCACCGACGCATTCGGTGACATGGCGATCATCTTATGTTGAAGCTCAAGGTAGTCATCGTCCTGCTAAAACGCACGGAGTCGTGATCTATCCGCCGACGCGGATTTCCCGCGTTAGAGCGACCGAGGATTGGTGGCCGGTCTGGCGAGGCGGCGCAGCCGCCGCAGCGCACGGAAAACTCGGCGGGAACGAGCCTGGGCGTGCCGGACCATCGCCCTCGACCCGGCCCGCGCCTGCGCGCAAATCGGCACGAGCGTCGTGGGCGATGGGCTTGCAAGCGCAGCGCCGCAAGGCACCGGTGCGGCCAGGCTCGGAGCTCCGACGCTGGTTTCCCAATGTCGCTCAGCCCGCCCGGCCACCAATCCTCGGTCGCTCTCAATGCGGCAACCTCGCCGCCACGGTGCGGGACGCGAACGCGGACCCGAACACGAAGCGCATGGACGGCCCGAACGTCGCCGCCGCCGCCAGCCCCACGATGCTCAGCCCGGGCACCGAGGTGTCGAAGCCCGCGCCGAGGTCCGGCGGGCCGTACGAACCCCGCAGGCCGCGGACCCGGCCTCGCAGCCCGTCGCCGAGCACCGTCAGCTTCCTGACATCCACCTCGTACCCGGTCGCGGCCACCACGTGGTCGGCCTCGAGCTCCCGGCCGTCGGACAGCTCCAGCAGGACCCTGTCACCCTCCGGCCGGGCCGAGGCGATCCGGGTGCCGGTGCGGAGGTGCTCGGCGTCGAACGACTTCTCAAAGCGCTCGCGGAGCCACCACGAGCCGGCCGGGCCGAGGGTGTTGGCGACGATCTTCACGCGGCGCTCCCCCGATAACCGCCGGAACAGGATCGGCATGTCGGCCAACACCTTGTTGTACCACCCGGGCCCCAGGCCGGTGTCCGGGTAGCGGAGGCGCTGCCACCAGCCGGCGGCGAGGTCCCCGGGGAGGTCGTTCCACTTCAGCGTGCCGGCCCGCGCCACCAGCGTGACCTCCGCCCCCGCCTGGTCCAGCAGCGCCGCGGTCTCCACCGCCGACTGGCCCGCGCCGACCACCGCGACCCGCTTGCCGCCGAAGCCGGACACCTCGTTCACCGCGCTGCTGTGCAGCACCTGCGGCGCCTCAAGCCCGGCGAGCGCCTCGGGGATCCGCGGGAACGGCAGGAAGCCGACGGCGAGCACCACCGAGCGGGCCCGCACCGAGGACCCGTCGGCCAGCTCCAGCCCGAACACCGGGCCTTCCCGGTCGACCCGCAGCACGTCGGTCTCGTGCAGGTCCGGCGCGGTCTGCTGTCGGAACCACCGGCCGTAGTCGGCGAACGTCTGAATGGGCGTGGGCAGACCGTGCGCGTACGGCAGCCCGTTGACCTGGCAGTAGGCCTTCAGCGTGTACCGGCCGCGCGGGTCCGACAGGTGCGAGGCCCACGGTTCGGACTTGAGTTTCATGCCCACCGGCATGTGCTCGGCCCAGGCCCGCATCGGCGTGCCGAACACCCGGGTACGAGAGCCACGCGCCTTAGCGTGCGCCGCCACCGAGAGGCCGTAAGGCCCGGCACCCACCACGGCGGTATCGAGGATCTCTGTCATGGCCTGATCGTAGGGCGGGGTGGTGCTGCCCTTCTACGATGCAGGACCTTACAGTCGGCCTATGGACGCGCTCAGGATCTGCTTGTATGTGTACGCAGGAGTCAGCTTCACGACCTGGCTGATGTCGGTCCTCACGCGCGAATACTCGTGGGTGGACCGGATCTGGTCGCTCGTCCCCCTGGCCTACACCGGGATCTTCGCCGGAGCGGCAGGCTTCCACGACGCGCGTCTCAACGTCATGTTCGGCCTGGTCACGCTGTGGGGAGTGCGGCTCACCTTCAACTTCGCGCGCAAGGGCGGCTATGCGCGCGGCGGTGAGGACTACCGCTGGGCGGTGCTACGGGCCCGGATGGCGCCTTGGCAGTTCCAGCTCTTCAACCTCTTCTTCATCACGTTGTACCAGAATGCGATCCTCCTGCTGATCACTCTGCCGGCCAAGACCGCGCTGGACCACCGGACGTCGTTCGGCATCGCGGACGGCATCCTGACTGTGCTGTTCGCCGGGTTCCTCCTCGGCGAGACGGTGGCGGACCAGCAGCAGTGGCGATTCCAGCAGGCGAAGCGAGCCGACCTCGACGCCGGTCGCGAGCCTTCGGCGCGCTTCCTCACCACGGGCCTGTTCCGGTTCTCCAGGCATCCCAACTTCTTCTTCGAGCAGGCGCAGTGGTGGGTGATCGCGGGGTTCGGTGTGGCGGCGGCCCGAGCGGTGCCCTGGACGGTGCTCGGCGCGGTGCTTCTGACCGCGCTGTTCATCGGCTCGACCCGCTTCACCGAGAGCATCAGCGTTTCCCGGTACCCGGAGTATGCGGACTATCAGCGGCGGACGTCAGCGGTCATTCCGTGGCGGCCTCGGCGCCACCAGGCCGTATGAGCGGGCGAGTTCCACGGCTTCGAAACGGCTGTGCGCGCCGAGCTTTTGGTAGACGTGCCGCATGTGCGTACGGACGGTGTTGACCGACAGCGACAGCTCTGCGGCGATCTCCGGCCCGGACAGGTTGGTCGGCAGGTATCGCAGCACTCGCATTTCGCTTCCGCTCAGCGGCTCGCGCAGGTGCGCCGGCACCGTCACCGACACCGACACCCCCGGCGCCGTGGACGTCTGGGCCGCGTCCTCGTCTGCCCGAAGCCGGCTCAGGACTTCACCGATCAGCACGGTGTGCGCGGTGTGCGCCCCGGCATGCCGCTTGAGCAAGGCGGGTGCGGGGTGCAGGAGGAACGGGAGTAGCAGGTTGTCCAGTGCGGCGGCGTCGAAGGCTCGCTCCAGCGCGTCGGAGGCATCGTGCGGACGGCCGAGGGCGTCGCAGGCCATGGCGTCGAGAAGGAATGCCGTCACTCGCCACAGCGGACGAGTCCCAGCCCGCGGGTCGTCGGCAGCTGACGGGAGCAAGTCGCGCGCCGCCTGCGGGTTGCCCTGCGCGAATCGCAGCGCTGCCTCCGCAGTCCGCGCCGGCGTGCCGTCGCGCTCGTCGGCGTCCAGGTCCGCGAGGATCTGCTCGACGCGTTCGGTCTCGTCCAACCGGATCAGAGCATGCAGCATGTGCGCACGCGCCATCGGCCGCAGTACGTGCGGTGTGCCGAGGGCGCGTGACAGTTGCTCGACTTCGTCGAGGGTGGCGAGCGCCGCGGCGTGTTCGCCGCGGGCCAGCTGGATGCGGGCGTGAACGTAGTGGAGCTTGAACGCGGCGACGGGGTTTTCCTGTGCGCGCAGCGTGCGTCGGGCCTGGTTGATCCAGAACTCGGCTTCCAGCGTGTGCCCTTGGGCGACGAGCGCGGCGGCGTGCACCGTGTGCGCGACGGCGGTGACCGGTTTGTCGTTCCATCCGTGTCGCTTCGCCAGTTCGATCGCCCGCAGGCTGAGATCGGCGCCGGCGGTGTAGGAACTGGCGACCACGAGTTGTGCCTCATGGACGAGTCCGGCGAGTTCGAGATACGGCCGGCCGATCCGCCGTGCCAGCTCTATGCCCTGTTCCAGGTGTCGGTTGGCGCCACCGATACGCAGTGCGGATATTTCGGTGCTGCCCAGGCTGATCAGGGCCAGAGCCTGTAACCCGTCGCCGATGCCCAACCGCTGCGCGTCCGCGGTCTCGACCACTGTGAGCAGCCGCTGTGCCTGTTCTGCCACTGTCGGGAGGTTTCCCCGTCGGCGGGCGATGCGCAGGCGAAGGACCGTGCACATGGCCTCGAAATGGGTACGCCGGTCGGCGGGCACCGCCGTGGACTGGTCGACCGCGAGGGCCAGGCGGCGCTCGGCCTTCAGCAGCGACCCGTGGTCGAGGTCTCTGACCGCCATCAGGACGGAGAGTTCGGCGTCAGCGGTGGCGACGCTCGCGGGGAAGCCGGCGAGGAGTTCTTGAGCGGTGCCGATCCGGCCGTCGAGGTACAGGTCGACCCAGTGGTCGGACAGCAGGCGCACGGCCTGGTCCCAGCACTGTGCCGCCTGGGCGTGCCGGACGGCCTCGATCACGTATCCGTTCGCGGCGTACCAGTCGGCGGCGGTGCTGTGCAGGGCGGGCAGTCGGGGCGAGTCGGTGCGCCGCAGTTCGTGCTGAAGGAGGTCGGCGAACAGGCGGTGGTAGCGGAACCAGGACCGTTGTGGATCCGCGGCCAGCACGAACGCGCCCGCGTTCTCCAGGTCCAGCAGGATCTGTTCGCTTTCCGAGCCCGCGGTCAGCAGGTCTGCGAGTTCGCCGTTCACTCTTTCCAGCACAGAGGTCCGCAGCAGCAGTTGCCGGACATGCTCCGGCTGCCGGTCCAGCACTTCGGCCAGAAGGTAGTCGGCCACTGTGCGCTCGCTGCCGGAGAACTCGGCCGCGAACCGCTCCGGGTCCGGGTGGCCCGCCAGTGACAGCGCGGCGAGCCGCAGCCCGGCGGCCCAGCCTTCGGTACGCCGGTACAGCAGGTCGACAGCCTTCTCGGACAGGATCACCCCTGCCGCGTCGAATAGGGCGCAGCTCTCTTCCCGCGTGAAACGCAGCTGGGACGCGCGGATCTCGGTCAGCTCGCCGTCGAGCCGGAGCCGGTGCAGGCCCAGTCGCATGTCATGCCGGGTCGCCAGCACGAACCGCAGCTCGGCCGGTGCCCGCATCATCAACAGTTGAAGTTGGTGCAGCGTCTGGGTGCCGGCCAGCTCGTGCAGATCGTCGATGATCAGCCAGAGGCGCTCGGCCAGCGGGCCGAGATCGGAGAGCAATTGCTCGACGACGGCCCAACCGTCCAGATCGGGCGCCGTGGTCAGCGGCCTGACCAGGGCCGAGCCGATCGCGGTGCCGCGGAGTGCGGCGACCACCGTCGGCCAGAACCGTTGCGGATCACGCGCCTCGCCGGACACCTGCGCCGCCGCGCGCACGGCCAGATCGGACGTCTCGACCCAGGACCGGAGCAGGGTGGTCTTGCCGCTCCCGGCGGGCGCCGACATCTCGGTGATGCGGCCCGCGCGGTCCAGCTGATCGAACAGCGCGCCACGGGAGACGATCCGGTCGCGCATGCGTCAAATGTAGCGCCGAGTGGATCACCCGCACCACCAAACGGATCACCAAGACTTGGTGACGTCGGCTCACCAGATCCCGCTGCACGCTTGGTTCGTCCAGCCCCGGCAGACAGGAATGGATCACCATGGTCGACGTCGACGTATCGCCCTTTGAAGTCGAAGTGCTCGGACGCACGGGAGACCTGCTGCGTGCCGACGTGTACCTGCCCTCGAACGGAGATGGCGTGTACCCGATCGTGCTGGGTGCCTCTCCCTATCAGAAGGCTCTGCGTTATCTGCCGCCCAACGGCGTGTTCCCGTTCACCGAGTACGGCCCGATCCAGCTGTATCTGGACAACGGCTACGCCTATGTCGCCATGGACCTCCCGGGCACCGGCCGCTCCGAGGGGACCTGGGACCCGGTCTCGCGCGGCGAGGGCGAGGCGATCCACGACATGATCGAGCACGTGGCCGGCCAGCCGTGGTCCACCGGCGCGGTCGGCATGATCGGCATGTCGCACTACTGCTGGAGCCAGTGGAACGCCGCGCGGACCCGGCCGCCGCACCTGAAGACGATCGTCGCCTACGACGGCGCGACCGACATGTACCGCGACTGGATGTACCACGGCGGCATCCCGATCCAGGGCTTCCTGAGCAGCTGGCTGTTCGGATCGGTGCTCTACCAGCACGAGCTGAAGGGCATCGACTTCCACGTCGGCGACAAGCACGAGTTCGTCTACGACGTGCTCTCGCACCCGCTCGACGATGAGTGGCAGCGCCGCAGATCGCCGTTCTGGGAGCTGCCGGAGGTCGAGATCCCGGTGTTCTCCATCGGCGTGTGGGGCAAGGCCGCGCTGCACCTGCGCGGCAACTTCTACGGCTACGAGCGGGTCAGCGGGCCGAAGAAGCTCCTGGTCGCGCACCCCTCCGGGTTCGCCGCGGCGCAGCAGTACTACTTCGACGAGCAATTCCACCGCGACGAGCTGCTGCCCTGGTACGACCATCACCTCAAGGGCGCCGAGAACGCGGTGATGGAGCAGCCCGCGGTGCGGTTCTACGTCAACGGCGAGGGTGCGTACCGCTCGGCCGAAGCCTGGCCGCCGCCGGACGCGCGGCCGACCGCGTTCTACCTGGCCGGTCAGCACAGCGGCGCCGTCGCCTCGCTCAACGACGGCTCGCTGACCGAGACCGCGCCGGGGGCGGGGCCGGTGCTGGGGC
>NZ_JAAFZA010000419.1 GCF_015356865.1 Catenulispora pinisilvae | reverse complement strand
CCCTCACCTCCGCCGCCGTCGCAGCCTTCGCCGCCACCCCAGCCGCAACCGCTTGATAGCAACCGCACAACTGCTGAACGCCGCCCCGGCCCTGTCGCCCCGACCGCTGCCGGTCGCCTTTGCCGCCCCAGCCCCGACCGCTCGATGGCAACCGCACAACTGCTGAACGCCGCCCCGGCCTTGTCGCCGCGACCGCTGCCGGTCGCCTTTGCCGCCCCAGTCTTCGGCCGCCTGATCGCAGTCGGGCGACTGCTGAGCACCGGTATTTGCTTCGGCACTCCGGCCTTGTTGCCCCAGCCGCTGCCGCCGCCTTTGGTGCCCTCGTCCCGACTGCCTGATAGCAATCGGGCGACTGTTGAACACCGGCCCGAGCCCTTCCGCATGCTCACCCGCGCGGCTGGCGCAGTCTCGGCCGCCCGGCGCCGACCCGTTCACCCCCGGTGGCCTGACAGCATCCGGTCGACTGCTGAGCAGGCCAGCGTGGCGTTCGATCGCCCACTCCTCCCCACTCACCCCAGCGCCACGAACCGCCGCCGTCCGATCACCACCGCCACCGTCAGCGGGATCGTCACCACCCCGCACACCCCGAACAGCAGCCCGAACTGTCCCCGCGACGCGGCGCCGCCCCCGAACATCGCCCCGAGCGCGCTGCCCACGAACAGTGCCGCCACGTAGAACGACACCGCGGTGCCTCGCGCGTGCGGGACCACCGAGGTCGCCCAGGTTTGCAGCGTCGAGTGCAGGAAGGCCCAGCCCGCCCCCAGGAGGGTCGCCACCAATGCGTAGGTCGCTGTCCCCGGCGCGGCGACCGCGCATCCGTAGCCCACTACGACCAGCGCTCCGCCGATCGCGGCCAAGCCGTGTGCCGGTACGCGCCGCGTCAGTGCCTTCACCACGCGCGTGAATGCCAGCGTGCCCGCGCCGTACAGCGCCGTCAGTGCTCCGGCCGCGGCTGAGGACAACCCCCGGTGCTCCAATGCCGGTGCCACGAAGGTCAGGCCGCCCAGCAGGACCGCGCCCTCGACGATCCCCAAGGCCGTCACCACATAGGCGTACGGCGCGTGCAACACCGCCCCGAGTTGCTCGCGCAGACCGCCGGCCTTCGCCCGCTCCGGCTCCTCGACCCCGCGCAGCAGCACCACGGTTGTCAGGGCCACCAATGCCGGCACCGCGAACACCCACCGCCAACTGACCCAATGCGCCACGATCCCCGCGAACAATGCGGCCAGGCCGCTGCCCAGCCCCAGCGCGGCCATCAAGTCCGCGAGGGCGTTGTGCCGCCGCTCCGGCGCCACCGCGTCGCCGACGAAGCTCAGCGACGAAGGCACCGCCGCGCCGAATGCGAAGCCGGCGACGAAGCGGCACGCGCTCAGCAACGCCAGCCCCGGTACCACCGCCGAGGCCAGGCCGGCGATCGCCGCGATGGTCAGGGCCAACCGCACCACCCGCAACCGGCCGATTCGGTCGGACAGAATCCCCCACACCGGCTGCGACAATCCATAGGCGAGCGCATATCCACTCGCCAATGTGACGACCGCCGTCAGCGGCTTATGCATGGCGGCGGCAATCGTCACCAGAATCGGCGCCACCGCGAACCGATCGAAGTTCGCTGTGAACGCCGCCACAGTGAGTGGCAGCGGTATCCGCATATCGGACTTGGTTTCGACATGGCCGGTCTCAGCACCGGCGGCAAGAGTAGTAGTCACCCCACGATGTTCCGGCCGAACCGGCCTCGAAAGCCGGCCCTGCCGCTCACAGTTCATCCGGTGACCAGAACTAATAGGCTGGCCGGGCCATGAACGACAACGACGCGCAGCGCCGAGCGCTCGGCGCCTTCCTCCGCTCCCGCCGCGAACGCCTCACGCCGGAAGCGGCCGGCCTGGTCACGGCCTCCGGCGTGGCCTCAGGCATGGCCTCCGGCGCAGCTCCAGGCCCGGCACCAGGCGTGGCCCTTGGCACGGCCCCTGGCATGGCCTCCGGCACGGGCACCGGCCAGGCCCCCAGCGACAGCGCCGCATCACCGGCCGCCGCCACGTCGAAGGCCCGCCGCCGCACCCCGGGCCTGCGCCGCGAAGAAGTCGCCGCCCTCTCCGGCGTCAGCGTCTCCTGGTACTCGTGGCTGGAGCAGGGCCGCCCGATCGCCGCGTCGCGCCAGGTCCTCGACGCCCTGGCCGCCACCCTGCGCCTCACCGCCGCCGAACGCCGCCACCTCTTCGAACTCGCCGACGAGGCCGACGCCGCCGCGAACAACCAGGCGCCCGCCGACGGCTGCCCGGCGCTCGGTGAGCATCTGCGCGCGACGGTCGCGGCGCTGGCCCCGGTCCCGGCGTGCATCCTCGACCTGCACTGGGACCTGCTCGCCTACAACGACGCCGAGGCCGCGCTCTACGGCGGCCTGGTCCACCTCCCGCCGAGCCGCCGCAACATGATCTGGCTCTACTTCGGCTGGCCCGGGATGCGCACGATCCTCAAGGACTACGAGGCCGAGGCCTGGTCCGTCCTGGCCCAGTTCCGCGCCTCGGCCGACCGGCACCTCGCCGACCCGCGCTTCGCCGAGATCATCGCCGACGTCTCCGCCGCCGACCCCGACTTCGCCGCCCGCTGGAGCCGCCACGACATCGCCGCCTTCACCCCGGCCCTCAAGCGCTTCACGCACCCGGAGTACGGCCCGCTCACCTTCCGCCAGACCAAGCTCATCGCGGCCGAGAACCCCGACCTGCACCTGCTCGCGCGCCACCCCGCGGACCCGTCCACCAAACGCGCGTTGGACGCGATCGCCACGCTGCAAGATAAGCAGCGAGATGCTTAGCGCGAATCGCGTCCAACGCTTGGAGAAACCCTAGGCGGCGTAAAAGGAAAGCGGAATGAGAATCAGATCTCTGCCGCCTGCTTCTGTCGCCGATAGTGATCGCGCCAAATCAATCGATAAACCGGAATTACCCGAGGCACCGAACGCAACCCGGGAATGAACGGCAGCAGTACCAACACCGCCCCGACCACGCCCATCGTTCCCCAGACCAGCGCATCGCCGTTACCAGAGGTCTTATACGGCGAGATCTGGTACCAGAAGGTGTAAGGCGCCAGCCACACTTGCCCCGGGAAGTTGTTGACCTCGTTCATCATCCCCCACTGGGTCCCGGCCAGATGCTGCGTCTGGGCCTCGGCGGCCAGGTCGCTGCCATCGGCCAGGAACATCAGCGGCAGCGTGTAATCCGAGTGGTAGAAACCGCTTTCGGACATCAGCTGCCCCTCCAGCGAGCCGGCCTGCGCCTGGTTCAGCAGCTGCGCCAGCATCAGCGGGACCGGACCGTAGCTCCCGGCGGCCACCTTGGACGGGTCCCCGCCGGCCTTGCCCAGCGCGGTGGAGTACGCGCCGGTCCACGTCCCCTGCTGTTCGTCGCTCGCCGCCTTCCACGTGCTGATCGCGGCGGTCACCTCAGGGTTCTGCGGTACCGATTCCAGCGGCTTCATCACGAACGCGTCGACCGTGTCGATCGGGTGCGTGACGCCCGCCATCCGCGCGATGTGCAGCGGTCCGAGCTGCTGCCCCGCGGCGGCCGAGTTGTACGGTGGTCCGTACCCGGCGGTCGTGCTGCCGCCGTCGAGTTCGGCCAGCGCGGTGGTGGTGAAGTCGCCCGGGTCGTTGGTCGCCCAGGCCGCGATCGTCATCGGCTTCACGTCCGGGGAGGAGAACGCCGCGGCCAGCACGACGGTCAGCACGACCACCGCGACCAGCGCGATCACGAACTCCTTCACCAGGTCGTAGGGCCGCGACCCGAAGGAGTACGGATCCGGCTCGGCGTGCGGGCGGCGGCGGCTCATGCCTGCACCTCCTGTTCCGCGCCCCGCGCCGCCAACGGCGGCACCACGCCCCGCCGCCGCACCAGCAGGATGTGCAGCGCCACGACCACCGCCACCACCAACGGCAGCAGCGCGACGTGCCAGATCAGCATCTGGCCGAAGTCCATGGTGTTGAAGTACGCGCCGGCCCCGATCGAGTTCAGCCCGTCCTTGGCCTGCGTGGCGATCCACTGCGAGTCGAAGTTCTGCTGGATCAGGTACCCGGTCAGCGCGGTGAACGCCGAGGCGCCCAGCGCGATCACGCCGGTGATCCAGGTCAGCGCCCGCTTCCCGCGCCAGGCCGCCATGAAGAACTTGGCGATCAGGTGCACGGACATGAACGTCATGAACAGCTCCACGGACCACAGGTGCAGGCTGTTGACGAAGTGCCCGGTCCCCGACACGTGCCACCACGCCGCCCCCTTCACGGCGAGCACGGTGCCGGTGCCGACGACCGTCAGGAACGCCGTCAGGCTCAGCACCCCGAAGACGTAGATCCACGACGCGACATACGAGGGCTGGGTGTCAGGGAGCAACTGCTCCGGAGGCATGGCGTCGAAGATGCGACGCCGCAGCGCGCCGGTCCATCCACCGGCGGGCTCCGGATCCGGCATCGGCTCCGGATGCGTGGTCTCCTCGATCAGGCCGGTCATCTCCCGTCCCGTCCCCTCGGCTTCGGCTTCGGGAACGGCACGAACAGCGCGGCCAGGAACGCCACGCCGATGAGCACGATCATCACGATGTTGGCGGCGGAGATCTGGACGAATCCCCAGTGCAGGTAATGGCCGTGGCCGTTGAGGTCCACGGGTGGTGCGAACGCTGGGTGTGGGGTGGCTGGTGCGGCGGCGAGTGCGGTGGTCACAGGTGTCCTCATCGAGTGCTGGCCGCCCGGTGGGGCGGCGGGGGCAGGGTCGGAGCCCCGGACCGGGTGGGACCGGGGC
>NZ_JAAFZA010000418.1 GCF_015356865.1 Catenulispora pinisilvae | reverse complement strand
GACCGACGGCGTCCCGAACTGCGCATGTTGTCTCACGCACCAGAACCCTGCCGCAGACCAACCGCCCGGCCAACCTGCCACACCGAAGAAACCTGACGATCCTCACGGCGCGGAATATGGGGCTAGCCGCTGGCTTGGCCGTTCAGGCGCCAGCCGTGGCGCGCGCGGCGACGGCAGCCGCCCCGGCCGATCCGACGGCGGCGGCGATCGCCACGGCGAAGGCTTCGGGTCAGGCCGTGACGGTCGACGCTCTGACCGACGAGTACTCGACGACGACGGCGAACCCGAACGGCAGCCTGACGGTCAACCGCTACGTCGACGCCCAGCGCGTCAAGCAGAACGGGGCCTGGGCACCGATCGACCCGACGCTGATCGCCAACGCCGACGGCTCCATCTCGACCAAGGCCACCTTGAACCCGCTGTCGATTTCTGGCGGCGGCACCGGAGCACTAGCCACGCTGACCAACGGCGCGGCATCGCTGTCCTACACCTGGCCCACGGCTCTGCCGAAGCCGACCGTCTCCGGCGCCACGGCCACCTACAAGGACGTCTATCCCGGCGTCGACCTCCTCGTGACGGCCGACCGCACAGGCGGCATCGAGGACACGCTCGTCGTGCACGACGCCACCTCCGCGGCCAACCCCGCGCTGGCGCACATCCACCTGGGCGCCAAACTGACCGGCGCGACCGTCTCCAGCAACGCGGCCGGCGACGCGAAGGCCACAACCTCCGACGGCACGATCGTCTTCACCAGCGGCGACGCGCGCATGTGGGACTCCGCCACCACCGCGGCAGCCACCACAGCGGCGCCCGCAGCCAAGGCCCAAGTCGCGGTTGCCGCTACACCTGCGGCGCCTTCGAGTACGCCAGCTCCCTCTTCCCCTGAGGGCCCCGGCGCCGGCGCCCACACCGCGGCGATCAGCTCGACGCTGACCGCTGCCGGCGCCGACATCACACCGGATCCGGCGACCCTGGCTGGCGCCGGGGTGGTGTACCCGGTCTATATCGACCCGGCCACGCTCAACAGCCCGACCTCCCCGCAGCACTTCAACCAACTCACCCAGGCCGATCCCGGCAACGCCAACACCTTCGACCGGGCCCAGCCCTCCGGCGAGGGAATCGGATACCAGGGCGGCTACTTCGGCGGATCATCGGGCAGTGGTTCCTACGCCTCCGGTGACCAGTGCCCGTGCGGCGTGGACCGGACCGACCTGCAAATCGGCATCCCCACCAACATCTTCGGCTCACAGATCATCAGCGCCAGTTTCCACGGCGGAGCCCGATTCGAATCCGACGCCGCGGCCCACACCACTCCGGTGTCGCTGTACTCGGTGGGGCCGCTGAGCCCCGGCCAGACCTGGAACAACCCTCCGGTCCGCGATTCCCAGGCCAACCCCAACTACCCCAGCCCGGTCGCGACCACCAGCTTCTCCACCCCGGCGAACAAGAACTATCCAGGCCAGGCCTTCAGCCTGGACGTGACCGCCGCGATGCAGCAAGTCGCCAACCGTTCCTGGAACAGCTGGACCATCGAACTCACCGGTGACGAGTCCAACGCCTACAACTTCTTCCGGATCGACCAGACCTCGGCCTCGTTCTCGATCACCTACGACAACTACCCGCTCGCGGACACACTCAACACCAGCCCCGCCGCGACGAGCAACGGAACGAGCGTCGGCTGCCCCAGCACCATCACCGGCGGCTGGCTCGGCGCGACCGTCGGTCCGGTCAACTTCAACACGACCGTGCATTCGACGACCAGCTCGGGCCTGCTCGGCGCGAACTTCTGGCTGTACGACCACACCGCCGACACCTGGGTCTGGAACAAGAAGCCGGTCGGCGGCGGCAACGCGAAAGACACGGTGATCACCGCGAGCGCCGCGCCGACGGACCTGATCGACGGCCACGGCTACTCCTGGACCGCTGACGCTTACGACCACTACCTGGAGCAGCCGAACCAGACCGGTCCGTGCTACTTCACCGTCGACCGGACGCCGCCGGACGCACCGTCCATCTCCTCGGCGCAATACCCGGCCGGCGGCACCGGCCTGCGGGTTCACACCCCCGGTACCTTCTCCCTGACCTCCAACGACCAGGGGATCAACGCCTCCGGCCTGTGGTGCTTCAAGTACGTCTTCGACGGCACCGCCTCGACGCCCCCGGCCTCTGACGTCTGCGACCCAGCCGATCCGCAGACCGTCATGGCCTCCGGCAACAACGCCAGCCTGACGTGGGCCCCGCCGACCTGGGGCACCCACACCCTGCTCGCCTGGGCCGTGGACCACGCGGGCAACACATCGGCGCAGGCCAGCTACAGCTTCTATTCGATCGACGATCCCAACGCCAAGCCCGCTCCCGGCGACATCACCGGCGACGGTGTCCCCGACCTGCTCACCACCGACGCCGGCGGTGACTTGGTGGTGTACCAGGCCGACATCAGCTCGGCCGCCGACGGCAGCACCCCGAGCGGCGCCACCGTCGTCCTGCGTCCGGCCGACAGCCCGGACGGCACCAGCTGGGCGAACTACCATGTCACCCACCGCGGCTCCATGAGCGGCAAGCGCACCGACGACCTACTGGTACAGAAGCCCGGCAGCACCACCCTGTACATCTACATCAACGACGGCGCCGGCCACTTCAGCAAGGCCGGCTCCCGCCAGATGCTGAACCTGGGCGCCAGCTTCGCCAACGCCGTTCAGATCGTCGCCCTCGGCGACTCCAACGGCCGCACTATCGGCGGGTTCAACAACTTCACCGACTTCGTCACGATCACCCCGGACGCCAACGGCATCAACCAGGAGTGGCTCTACACCTACGCCAACAACATCCGCTTCGCCACACCAGTGCAGATCAGCGCGAACACCGCCACCAGCAACCCGTTGGCGAACGTCACCGCGAGCAACCCGGCCGTGTTCAGCCCGGGTGACGCCACCGCCGACGGTGCGCCCGACCTGTGGTACGAGGACAGCTCCGGCCAGATTTGGCAGCAGGCATCGATCATGGCCAGCGGCACCGCCGACTACAAGAACGGCATCGGCGGCTCCGACCAGGCCAACCACCCCGCCACCAAGGTCGGGACCCCCATCGCCGCGGGAACCTACACTCTGGTGACCTCCACCGGAAGCATCTCCGGCAACGGACACCCTGACCTGTGGGGCATCACCTCCGCCGGCAACGTCGTCCTGCTGCCCGGCTCCAGCAGCGGGTTCGGGACGGCTGTCACGCAGGCGAACGTCGGTACGACGACCGGGCCCGCCATGGCCTTGATGCTCGGCAACGGACCGGCCGGACCGGCCACCTCGGGCTACAGCGGCACTGACGTCGCCGTCACCGCCCCCGACGCCAACGGCCACCGGATCATCACCGGCGCCTACGACGCCACCGGCAACGGGAACAACGTCACCGGCACCGGCGGTGTCTGGGAAGCCAGCACCCACGACGGCGGTGCCGCCGCATTCGACGGCTCCACCGGCGTCCTGTCCACCAGCGGCCCCGTCCTCGACACCACCCAGTCCTTCACCATCTCGGCCTGGGCGAACATCACCGACACCGCCAAGCACTACGCGGTGGCGGCCCGCAACGGAGCCCACGCCTCCAGCGCATGGCTCGGCTACGACCCGAACCTCAACAGCTGGGCGTTCGAGATGCCCAGCAACGACGCGACGTCGGCAGCCAGCTACCCCGCGGCCGCCGCCCCGGCTGGCACCGCCACCCCGGGAACCTGGGCCCACCTGGTCGCCGTCTACACCGCCACCAGCGCCACATCAGGCAACCTCACGCTGTACGTCAACGGCGTCCTGGCCGGCACCGGCTCCACCACCACGGCCTGGAACAACACCACCACACCGTTCACCATCGGATCCACCCCCTTCGGGGACAGCCCGATGAACGGCTCGGTCGACGACGTGATCGCCTACACCCGGCCGATCGCACCCAGCGAAATCACCTCGCTGTATGACACCGGCAAGAGCCGCATCCCGACCGGGTACACCGTGTCTCTGTCGGGCATCACCGGCGGCTCGACGGCCTCCGGCCAGGTCACTCTGTCCGCCAGCACGAGCCAGTCCGGCGTCGCCAAGTACGTGACCTACATCGTCAACGGACCTAGCTACACCGAAGTGTTCGGCGGCGCCGAAACCGCAGGTACTGGGACCGGCGGCCAGTTCGCCGGCGTCAACCTCGCCACCGCGACCCTGGTCGACGGCGCCTACACCGTCACACCGCGGATCACCCTGCAAAACGGCGGTACACAGGACTTCCCGTCCACCTCGTTCACCATCAGCAACTCCCCCGGACACAGTGCCCTGATCAAGCGATCCGACAGCCCCGAGATCTCGGTCTACACCGGCAACGCACGCATCGTGTACACCGACTGGAACGACCTGGTCGCCGGCTACGGCTCCTCGCCGAACATCATCACCGTGACAGACGACTGGTACAACGCCCTGCCGACCACACCGACCCCGGGCACCCTCCTCAAGAGCGCCGGAGCCCCAGACATCGGAACCTACGCCGGCGGCGCCCTGCTCAAGTTCGGCAACTGGAACGACCTTGTCGCCGGCTACGGCTCACAGCCGCCATACATCATCGTCCCGACCGCCTTCTGGAACGGCCTGAGCAGCGCTCCCGCAGACGGCACCCTGATCCGCAAGGCAGGCAGCGTCCAAGTCTGGAAGTACGAGGCCGCCACCAACAGCAAGTACGCGTACCAGGGATACGACGACCTCTCGAACGCCTACCCCACCGGTATTCCGCCGATGGTAATCGTGCCCACCGCGTACCTCGACGGACTCGCGATCAGCACCACATAACGCCCAGCAAGTCCGTCCA
>NZ_JAAFZA010000417.1 GCF_015356865.1 Catenulispora pinisilvae | reverse complement strand
CCCTTCAACCTCGCCCTGGCCATGGTCGGCACGCTGGCCGGCGCCTTCGTGACCGCCCTGCCCCGCGAGTACTCGATGCACGGCGGCCCGGCGGTGGGCGCGGTCGTCATCGGGGTGCTGATCATCGTGGTCTGCGTCGGCGCGGCGTTGTGGGACTTCTTCCGGCGGGAGCCCTGAACCCGTGCCCCGGGCCGCGTCCGTGTGGCGGCCGGTGGGATCGGCGCGGCCTTACATCAGGGCACAACCTACTTTCGAGTGAAGAACCCCTGATTTTCACCTGTTATCAAGCGAAAAGCCGCCGCGGACCGATACGGTGGAGCAGTCGCGCCGCACCCAGCGTGCACGAGAAACCGAGTCCTCCCGGATGTCTGTTCACTTGGCTACAGTGGCATCCATGCCGATCCGGGGGACCGTAGCACCGGCCAGGGCCGCCGCCACCGCAGTCGTGGCGGCCCTGGTCTGCGCCGCCTGTAGCAGCACCGTCAGTCAGCCGCCCGGGCACCTGGCGAACAGCGCCGCCGTCTCCACGAGCGCGAGCACCGGCGACACCGACCGCCCCAGCGGCGCGCCGATGGCGCAGGAGGCGACCTCGCCCGGCGACCGGCCGAGCGGCGGGGCCATCAACGACTCGCAGCCCTCCTCCCCGGCCCGGTCCTCGACCTCGAAGGCCCCGGTGGCGCCGCCGCCGAGCCACCCGGAGCCGACGACCGCCTCGAAGCCGACCACGTCCGCGCCGCCGCCTCCGCCGCACACCAGCGTCACGCCCACCGGGCCGGTGATGGGCTCGCGGTCCAGCACGGTGCCCTCGACGCCGCCGCCGTCCATGTCGACCCGCTGAAACTGAAATAGGGATCCGCTGAAGCGGAGATCTGCATAAAGCAGAGACCCACTTAAGCAGAGACCCAACTAAGTAGAGCGCCGCTAAAGCGGAACAGAGTCGACCCGCTGAAGCAGAACCAGAGAAGGGACCCCGGTACGAAACCGGAGCCCCTTCCGACGCCCGCCGACCCCCGAGGCCGGCGCCCGCTCACCCCTCGAACTTGTACCCCAGTCCCCGCACCGTCACCAGGTGCACCGGCGTCCCGGGGTCCGGCTCGATCTTCGCCCGCAGCCGCTTGACGTGCACGTCCAGCGTCTTGGTGTCGCCGACGTAGTCCGCGCCCCACACCCGGTCGATCAGCTGCATCCGGGTCAGCACCCGGCCGGAGTTGCGCAGCAGCATCTCCAGCAGCTCGAACTCCTTCAGCGGCAGCTCCACCGGGCGGCCGTCGACCGTCACCTTGTGCCGGTCCACGTCCATCCGGACCGGGCCGGCCTCCAGGGCGCCGCCGTCCGGCTCGTCGCTGGCGGCCTGGCGGCGCAGCACGGCGCGGATCCGGGCCACCAGCTCACGGGCCGAGAAGGGCTTGGTGACGTAGTCGTCGGCGCCCAGTTCCAGGCCGACCACCTTGTCGATCTCGCTGTCCTTGGCGGTCAGCATGATCACCGGGACGTTGGACTTGGCCCGGATCTGCCGGCAGACCTCGGTGCCGGGCAGCCCCGGCAGCATCAGGTCCAGCAGCACCAGGTCGGCGCCGTGCCGGTCGAACTCCTCCAGCGCGGCAGGTCCCGAGTCGGCCACCGCCACCTCGAAGCCCTCGTTGCGCAGCATGTAGGACAGGGGGTCGCTGATCGAGTCCTCGTCCTCGACCACGAGTACACGGGTCACTTCGGGGTCCTCCCACTTGATATGGCTCGGTTGTTCACGCAAGGCCGTTACCCGGCCGGTGCCAGATCGCGCTCCTGCACACTGACGGGGAGCTTCAAGGTGAAGGTGGAGCCGTTCCCCTCGGAGGACCACACCGTCACCTCCCCGCCGTGTGTGGCCGCGATGTGCTTGACGATCGACAGGCCCAGGCCCGTGCCTCCGGTGGCGCGCGAGCGCGCCGGATCGACGCGGTAGAACCGCTCGAAGATCCGCTCCAGGTCCCGTTCCGGTATCCCGATGCCCTGGTCGGTGACGGAGATCTCGACCACGTCGCCGTTGTGCTTGACGGTCACCGCCACGCGCGTGTCGTCCGGCGAGTAGTTGACCGCGTTCTCCACCAGGTTGCCCAGGGCCGCGGACAGCTGGGTCCGGTCCCCGCGCACCGCGACGTCGTCCTCGGCGTCGGCGACCAGCTCGATCCGGCGCGCGGCGGCGCTCTCGTAGCTGCGGTCCAGGGCCTCGGCCACCACCTCGGCGACGTGCACCAGCTGCGCCGAGGCGGCCAGCGGGGCGTCGATCTGGACCCGGGACAGGTCGATCAGGTCCTGGATCAGCGAGGTCAGGCGGTGTGCCTCCTGCTGCATCCGGGCCGCGAACCGGCGGACGGCCTCGGGGTCGTCGGAGGCCGACTGCACGGCCTCGGCCAGCAGCGACAGCGCCCCGACCGGGGTCTTGAGCTCGTGCGAGACGTTGGCCACGAAGTCGCGGCGCACCTCGTCCACCCGCCGGGCCTCGGTCCGGTCCTCGACCAGCACCAGCACCAGCGTCGCGCCCAGCGGGGCGATCCGGACGGTGGAGTGCAGCACGGCGGTGGAGCCGTGCGGGAGGTCCATCTCGACCTGGCGTATCTCGCCGTCCCGGCGCACCTGCCGGGCCAGGTCCAGCAGTTCCGGCGAGGTCAGACTCCGGGACTTCACCAGTCCCATCGCGTAAGCTGCCGGGGAGGCCTTCACCACGGCGTCGCTGGCGTCCAGCACCACGGCTGAGCTGCGCAGTACCTGTAGGACCCCGGCTACCCCCGAGGGGACCGGATCGTCGTTCGGCGGTTCGGGCGAGCCCACACGTTCCCTTTCACTGAACCGGAAAGCCAACGCCCCGCTGACCCCGGTACCCAGGCCGATCAGCGCGGCCAGCCCGGCGGTCGCAGCATTGACGTTCACAGAGCCAACAGTAAGGGCGGTTTGCCCCGTGAACACTCCCACGGATCATTCCGCCGTACTTGTGTGGCCAAGAGTTCACTTCCAGGTCCCCATTGATTCACCGCCGACATTGTCTCGGGATGCCTGGACGGGGAAGAGTGTTCGGCGTCCGCACAGCACAGAAGCACACGCGACGACAGGAGCCGGAACCCCATGCGCGACGCCTTCCATGAGGAACTCGACTCGATCAGCGAGACGCTGGTCGAGATGACGCGGCTGGTCGGCTCGGCCATGGCCCGCGCCACCACCGCGCTGCTGGACGCCGACCTGACGCTCGCCGAGTCGGTGATCGCCGCCGACGACCAGGTCGACGAACTACAGCACACGCTGGACGACAACAGCTTCGACCTGCTGGCGCGGCAGCAGCCGGTGGCCGGCGACCTGCGCACCATCATCACCTCGCTGCGGATGAGCGCGGACCTGGAGCGGATGGGCGACCTGGCCCGGCACGTGGCCAAGGTGGCCCGGCGCCGCTACCCGCAGTCGGCGATCCCGCCGGAGATCCGCGGCACCATCGTGGAGATGGGCGACATCGCCGCCGAACTGGTCGCCAAGGTCGGCTCGATCATCGCCGCCCGCGACGTCGAGGCCGCCCTGGCCCTGGAGGCCGAGGACGACGAGATGGACCGCCTGCACCGCAGCCTGTTCAAGTCGCTGATGGACGACAAGTGGAAGCACGGCATCGAGACCGCGGTGGACGTCACGCTGTGCGGGCGTTACTACGAGCGGTTCGCGGACCACGCGGTGTCGGTGGCCAAGCGCCTGGTGTTCCTGGTGACCGGCGAGCACCCGGAAGCGGCGGTCTGAGCACCAGAACCACCTGAACCACCTGTACCCACAGATCCGGTCGGCCGTCCTTGAGCAGGACAGCCGGCCGGATCAGTGCTTTCCGCTGGTCAGACTGCTAGGGCAGCGCGACCAGCTTCTGCACGTCCGCGATCACCTTCGCCAGGCCCGGCGCCTTCACGATCGCCATGGCTTGCTGCGGCGTCAGACCGGGTCCCTGCGGCGCGGTTTCGACGGGCTTGCCGAGCTCCCCTAGCCCTAGCGACTCGCTGGGCCGCGGGGTGCCGGCGACCGCAAGGTTGGTCAAGGGGTCGGATGCCGTTCCGGTCCCGTAGACATAGTTCCCGAGCCGTGCTTTACCGTCCGGACGCACCTGTACGTTCGTACCGTTCCCCCCGGCGGCTTCGAACCGCAAGGAGTCGAACGTGCCGTTGGTCGCCGCCTGGTCGTTGAAAGTGTCGTACCACTCGAAGCTGTTGACCCCCTTGGGACCGACAAGTTCGAGCTTGCCGGGTGCCCCCGGGTTGAGCTTCAGCCGGAACCCCGGCGGCAGGACCTTGTCCGCCTCAGCGTCGATCTTCGCTTCGATGGCATACCGTTCGCGGACCGCCGCAGACGACGCCGGAACCGACGGATCCAGAAGCTGCCGAAACTTGGCGAACCCGGGTGCCTCCACCATCTTCGTGAAGGCCGTGGCGTCCATGAGGGTCGGCATGTTCTTCTCGTAGCCGCTGTAGATCATGAAGTAGATCTTCGGCGCGGCCGGGTCCGACGGGGCGAACTCGTACCAGTCCGTACCGCGCGACAGCGCTATCCGGATTGAGCCGTCGGCAACGGCGATCGGCTTCACCGAGGCTTTGTCGAGCACATCGGTGGTGTTCTTGCCCGAGGGATCCAATTCCAGGACGTAGTCGGTTCCGTGCCATTGGAGCTGGAGCTGGGGCACATAGTCGCCGGTCAGCGCGTCGGTCACGTAGCCGGGCCCAGCGGCGTTCTGCACCGTCACCCCGGCCGGCAACAACGCGCCTAGTACCCCCGGAAGCTGTTCAACGACCTCCCGCTCCCGATCCGCATACGTCGGCGCGTCGTTCTCATAAGCCTGCGCCGAGACGTTCCCACTGTCGGAGCCGAGCGACCAGTCGCCGTCTCCCGACCCGTGCACCCC
>NZ_JAAFZA010000416.1 GCF_015356865.1 Catenulispora pinisilvae | reverse complement strand
GCGGGGGACGGGGCGGTGGCGCATGTCAGGGAACTCCTTGTGGGGTCGGTGCTGCCGTGACGGTGCGGTGGGGTTACCTCCGAGTGGACCATAGGTAACTTCTTGAGCCTGCTGGCGTTCAGGATGGGACTAGACCAATGGTCTGTCAAGTAGGTCCCGGGCCAGGCATGGAGGTTCGGGTTGAGCGCGCTGGCGGCGTTGACATTACCAATGGGAAAGTGCAAGCATCCGTCGCACCTCGCTCATCTTCTCTTCTGATCCCCTCTGACAGAGCTCGAAGGTAAGGATCACCATGCGCATCCGCAGATCGGCCGCGCGCGCCGCGGGCAGTGTCCTCGTGCCCCTGCTCGTTCTCGGCGCTTCGGCTTGTTCCAGTTCTTCCTCCGGCTCCGGCGGGTCCGGGTCCGGCGCGCAAGCGGCCGCGGTGGCCGGGCCGGGTTCCGGTGCCGGCAAGACCCTGACGGTCTGGTACATGGACGGCGACCTGTCCGACGCCGTCGTGAAGGCGATCGACGACAAGTTCACCGCGGCCACCGGGGCGCGGGTGAAGGTCGAGATCCAGCAGTGGGACGGCATCAACACCAAGATCGCCACGGCGCTGGCCCAGGACGATCCGCCGGACGTGATCGAGATCGGCAACACCGACGTGCCGCTGTTCGCGGCCAGTTCCGGTCTGAGCGACATCACCTCGGTGCTGCCGCAGTTGCAGGCCGGCCAGCACTGGCTGCCGGGTCTGGCGGGTCCGGCCACGATCGACGGGCACAGCTATGGCGCGCCGCTGTTCGCCGGCAACCGGGCCGTGATCTACAACAAGAAGATCTGGGCCGACGCCGGCATCACCACCGCGCCGACCACGTTCCCGCAGCTGACCTCCGACTTGGACGCGATCAAGGCGAGGAACACCGCGCCGGACTTCTCGGCGTTCTACTTCCCGGGCCGCTACTGGTATGGGGCGTTGCAGTTCGTCTGGGACGCCGGGGGGCAGCTGGCCACCGACTCCGGCGGCAAGTGGTCCGGCGCGCTGGCCTCGCCGCAGGCGCAGCAGGGGTTGCAGGCGTGGAAGGACTTCGTCGGCAAGTACTCCTCGGCGGCCTCGCAGGACGTCGACACCACGGCGCCGGACTTCAACACGCTGTTCGCGCAGGGCAAGACCGCGACCATCCTGAACTCGAACATCAACAAGATCCTGACGGTGGACCCCTCGCTGAAGGACCAGATCGGTACCTTCCCGTTCCCCAGCGCCACCGACGGCAAGACCCAGCCGGTGTTCCTCGGCGGCTCGGACCTGGTGGTCGCGGCCAAGAGCAAGAACCAGGCGCTGGCGCTGGCCTACCTGAAAGCGGCCACGGACCCGACCGTGCAGGCCTCGGCGATCGTCGGGATCGACCACTGGATCCCGGCCTCCTCCGAGGTGATCGACCAGAGCATCGCCGGCGTGCCGGAGGTGTCGAAGGCGTTCTTCACCGCGGCGAAGAACTCGGTGGCCACCCCGGCCGTGGCGGGCTGGGCGACCGTGGAGTCGGACAAGTCGATCAACGACTTCTTCGCCGACATAGCCACCGGCCGTAAAAGCCCGGCCGAGGCCGCCAAGACCTTGGACGCGCACCTGGACCAGGCGCTCAACGCCCCGGCGCAGTGATGGCCCTGCCCACCGCTGAACAGGCCGCGCCACCGGCCGGCCCCGCCGGCCCCGCCGCCCCCGGATCGGCGGGGGCGGCGCCCGGCCGGCGCCGGCGCCGCCAGGTGCAGCCCTACATCCTGCTGATCCCGGCCGTCGTCCTGCTGGCCGCCGTCGTCGGCTACCCGCTGATCCGCCTCGGCGTCATCTCCACCCAGGGCTTCGGACTGCGCACCCTGATCACCGGCCGCGCCGCCTCGGTCGGCACCGCCAACTACACCGCGATCCTGCACGACCCGCAGCTGGTCCCGGTGCTGGTGCGGACCGTGGTGTTCGCCGCGACGCTGGTCGCGGGCACCGTGGTGATCGGGTTCGGCGCGGCGCTGATGATGGTCGCGGCCGGCCGCAAGCTGCGGGTGGCGATGATGCTGGCGCTGCTGGGCGCCTGGGCCATGCCGACCGTGGCCTCCACGCTGGTCTGGCAGTGGCTGTTCCAGCCCACCTACGGTGTCGTCAACTGGCTGCTCACCCAGCTGCGGGTCTTCGGCGACGTGCGGCAACACGACTTCCTGGCCGGGACCACCTCCGGGTTCGTCGTGGTCTGGCTGCTGGTGGTCTGGATATCGGTGCCCTTCGTCGCCCTGACGCTGTACGCGGGCCTGAGTCAGATCCCTGCCGACTACTACGAGGCCGCCGCGATCGACGGCGCCGGCTACCTGCGCCGGCTTCGCACCGTCACCGTGCCGTTCCTGCGCCCGGTGCTGATGCTGGTCACCGTGCTGTCGGTGATCTGGGACTTCAACGTGTTCAACCAGATCTGGATCCTGACCAAGGGCGGCCCGGACGGCGCCACCACCACCATCGCGATCTGGTCCTTCACCCAGGCCTTCGCCTCCCAGTCCTACGGGCAGGGCGCGGCCATCGCGGTGTTCTCGGTGGTGCTGCTGGCCGTGCTGGTCGGCTGGTGGGTCCGGCGGCTGGTCGTGACAGGGGAGGAAGCATGAAGGCATCGCCGCGCGGCAGGGTGCTGCTGAACATCGGCGGCTCGCTGTTCGTCCTGGTGTGGGCGTTCCCGCTGTACTGGATGGTCAACACCGCGTTCAAACCGCAGCACGACATCCTCACCTCCACCCCGAAGTTCTTGCCGTTCCCGCTGACCCTGGCCAACTTCGCCGACGCCATCGGCAAACCGCACTTCGGCTCCTACGTGTTCAACAGCCTGGTGGTGACGCTGTCGGTGGTGCTCGTGGCGACCGTCGTCGGATTCCTGGCCGCGCTGGCCCTGGCCCGGTTCCGCTTCGTCGGCCGGCGCGCGCTGCTGGTCACCATCTTCGGCATCCAGATGATCCCGGCCCCGGCGCTGGTGATCCCGATGTTCCTGACCATGAAGAACCTGCACCTGCTCAACAACCTGCTGTCCCTGGGGCTCACCTACACCGCGTTCGTGGTGCCGCTGACGATCTGGATCCTGCGCGGCTTCGCCCAGGGCATCCCGGTGGAGCTGGAGGAGGCCGCGAAGCTCGACGGCGCCAGCCCCGGCCAGGTCATCCGGCACATCATGGCGCCGTTGCTGGCCCCGGGCATCATCGCCACCTCGATCTTCGCGTTCATCACGGCCTGGAACGACTACATCTACGCCTACGTGATGATGAAGGACGACGCCCACTACACGCTGCCGGTGTGGCTGGCCACCTTCTCCACCAACACCGGCACCGACTACGCGGGCCTGATCGCCGGCTCCACGCTGTTCGCGCTGCCCGCCGTCGTCTTCTTCCTGATCGCGCAGACCCGCCTCACCGCCGGCATGACCGCCGGCGCCGTCAAGGGCTGACTCGAAAGGCCATTTGTGATCATCCCCCGCCCCGCCGAGTACACCGCACAGCCCGGCGAGTTCGCCCTGGCCGCGGCGCTGAACCTGGCCGCCGGCCCCGGCGCCGAACGCGCCGCCGACCTGCTCGCCGCCTACCTGGGCCCGGACCGGCCACGCACCGATACCGGACCGGTCATCACCGTGCGCCTGGACGCCGGCGCCCACGACCACCGGCACGGCTACGACCTGCTCATCGAGCCCGAACAGGTGACGCTGGCCGCGCCGAGTGAGGCCGGACTGTTCAACGGCGTGCAGACGCTGCGGCAACTGCTCCCGGCACCGGCGCTGTCAACGAACCCGGCAGCCGCACCGGCCCGGACTTGGCGCTGGCCGGCCTGCCACGTGCACGACGCCCCCCGCCTGGCCTGGCGCGGCGTCATGCTGGACGTGGCCCGGCACTTCATGCCGATCGGCTTCCTGCACCGCCTCGTCGACGAGATCGCCCTGCACAAACTCAACATCCTGCACCTGCACCTCACCGACGACCAGGGCTGGCGCATCGAGATCGACGGCCTGCCGCTGCTCACCGAGATCGGCGCCACCCGCACCGAATCGATGGTCGGCCGCGCCGGCTCCACCGTCTTCGACGGCACCCCGCACACCGGCCACTACACCCGCGCCGAGCTGGCCGCGCTCGTGGAATACGCCGCCGCGCGCGGCGTGAGGATCGTCCCGGAGATCGGCATGCCCAGCCACACCCGCGCGGCCATCGCCGCCTACCCGCGGCTCGGCAACCACCCCGAGGCCAGGGTGCCGGTCTGGACGTCGTGGGGCATCAGCGAGGACATCCTCGCCGTCCACGACGAAGCCCTCGACTTCTGCCGCCACGTCCTGTCCGACGTCATGACCCTGTTCCCCTCGCCCAACATCCACATCGGCGGCGACGAATGCCGCACCACCCAGTGGCAGGCCAGCGCCGATGCCCGCGCCCGCGCGGCACGCGCCGGCCTGACGGACATCGCCGACCTGCTGGGCTGGTTCCTGAGCCGGATGCACACCTTCCTGGCCGAGCACGGCCGCCGGGCCGTGTGCTGGAACGACGCCGTCGGCGTCGGCCATCTCGATCCGGGCGTGGTCGCGACCGCGTGGCTGAAACCGGAACACGCCGCGGAGGCGATCGCGCGCGGGCACCAGGTGATCGTGGCTCCTCACGAGCACACGTATCTGGACTACCGGCAAAGCGGGCACCCCGACGAGCCGCCGTCGGCCGAGGACCGGGTCCTGACCCTGGCCGACGCCTACAGCTTCGACCCGCTGCCGACCGGGCTCAGCGCGACGGGGGCGGCGGCGCTGGCCGACGGCTCGGGCGGACCGGGCGTGCTGGGCACGCAGGCGCAGCTGTGGACCGAGTCCGCGCCGACGACCGAGGTGGTGCGGCACCTGCTGTATCCACGGCTGTGCGCGCTGGCCGAGGGGGCGTGGAGCGATGAGCGCCGCGATCCGGCCGACTTCGCCCGGCGGCTTCAGGGGCATCTGCCGCGCTTGGCGGCGCTGGGGGCGTTGGCGGCTGAGCGGCCGGGCG
>NZ_JAAFZA010000415.1 GCF_015356865.1 Catenulispora pinisilvae | reverse complement strand
CCCCCGCCGCATGGGCGAAACCCGCCCCCGCACGAGCGGGTAGCACCCCAGCCCGACCAGCGTGGCGGTGAAGTGCCCCACATCCGTGAACGTCCGCCCCTGAAGCATCGCCGTGCCGTAGAAGATCAGCACGCACCCCGCGTACACCCACCGCATCCATCCACGCGGCCACCAGTACGTCAGCACCGCGATGACCCCGGCCAGCGCGTAGCTGACGCCGTAGTCGAGCGTGAACCGCTTGTGCTCTGGCACCGTGCCGTTGTTGATCGCCCAGGCCAGCACGCCCTCGCTGACGTACGTCGCGATCACGTGGCTGACGAACGCCACCGTCAGCCAGCGCCAGGTGCCCAGCCAGCGTTCGGCCTGGGCGTGGAACAGGGTGTAGAGCGCGAAGTAGAACAACCAGCTGCCGCCGTCGATGTACAGGGCCGACTGGATCAGGACGCGCAGGGGATCTTCGAGCAGGTAGTGGATGTTGGTGCTGCGGCGTTCCAGGATCCAGTGCGCGGTGCGGGGGCTGACGTGCTTGAGGATCGCCGTCGTGATCAGCAGGACCAGCAGCCAGAGGTAGGTGCCGGGCGCGCTGCGGAGGTAGCTCTCGACGCCCCGCGCCGCCCGCTTCAGCATGTCCCAAGCGTCACTGGCACGTCACAGCCCTGTCCCGACGGGTACCGCCGAACGGGCGAATCGTGGGAGGCTGCGTGCCCGTGAGCATGAGCATTTCCAACCTGGACGACGTATGGCACCGGGTCACCGGCATCCAACCCGACCCGCCGCGCAATCTGATCCTCGCGGTCGGTGCGGTGGCGCTGGTGGCGGTGCTGTGGCGGCCGGTGTGGCGGATAGCGCGCAACGCCGTGACCATCGCGCACGAGGGCGGGCACGCCGTCGTGGCGCTGCTGTGCGGCCGGCGGCTGTCCGGGGTGCGGCTGCACCACGACACGTCCGGGGTGACGGTCTCCTACGGCAAGCCGCGCGGACTGGGCATGATCCTGACGGTCGCGGCCGGATACACCGCGCCGAGCCTGATCGGGCTGGGCGCGGCCTGGCTGCTGGCGGCGCAGCACATCACGATGTTGCTGTGGGTGAGCGTGCTGTTGCTGGCCCTGCTGCTGGTGGAGATCCGCAACTTCTACGGGGTGCTGACCGTGGTCGTCACCGGGGCGGCGGTGTTCGCCGCGTCGTGGACGAAGAACACGGACGTGCAGGCCGGGTTCGCGTATCTGATGGTCTGGTTCCTGCTGCTGGCCGGGGTGAAGCCGGTGCTGGAGCTGAGCCGGACGCGGGCCCGGACCGGGGCCCGGGACTCCGATGCCGACCAGTTGCACCGGTTGACCGGGTTTCCGGCCGGTGGGTGGCTGTTCGTGTTCGCGCTGGTGGCGCTGGGGTGTGCGGTGGCCGGGGGGCGGTGGCTGCTGCATTTGTGAGGGCCCGGGGGCATTTTGTTAGGGCATAATCGCCCCTTATATATAGGTATAACGCTCGGCGCCGACACCCACGTCCTCGCACCGACCCTCGCCACCGCGTCCTCGCACGGGCACTCGCCACCGCGCCTGCGCACCGACCTCGCTACATGTGCAGCCCGATCACTCCGACGAAGATCGGCCCGGTCAGCGGCAGCAGGAAGTTCGACAGCGTGTACGTGATCGTGTACCCGATCATCGGCACGCTGCTCTGCGCGGTGTTGGTGATCGCGGTGATGGCCGGCGTCGAGCACTGCTGACCGGCGATGGCGCCGATCAGGATCGGTTTCTCGATCTTCAGGAACTTGCGGCCGATCCACAGCCCGAGGAAGGCCGGGATCAGCACCATCGCGATCCCGGACAGCGGCAGGAGCAGCGGGTACTTCTTCAGCAGCGGGCCGGCGTCCGGGCCCGCCGACAGGCCGGTGACGGCGATGAAGACGGCCAGGCCGAGGTCCTTCATCGTGGCGGCGGCGATTGGCGGATATGCGCCGAAAGTCGGCTTGGTGGAGCGGAACCATCCGAAGATCAGGCCGCTGATCAGGCAGCCGCCGCCGGTGCCCAGGGTCAGGTTGGCCGAGCCCAGGTGGACCACGACCTCGCCGAGCAGGACGCCGAGGCACAGGCCCAGGCCGATGTAGATCCAGTCCGCGCTCTCGGTGCGGACCTTGGCGCCGAACGCCTTCTGGAACCGGTCCACCTTCGACTTCATGCCGACCACGTTCAGCGTGTCGCCGATGTGGATCTCGGTGCTGCCGGAGGCCGGCAGGTCGTTGCCGAGGCGGTTGATGCCGGTCAGGTAGACGCCCTCGGTGGGGCCCGGGTGCTCCTGGTTGATGGTGTCGACCGACTTGCCGTTGACGCTCTTGTCGGTGACCACCAGCTCCCGGGCCTGCATCGGGCTGTCCAGGCCGGGGATGGCGTTGGTCTCCGGTCCCAGTTCGTGCCCGGCGCTCATCACCGCCTCGCGCCGGCCGACCACCAGCACCCGGTCGCCGAGCAGCAGGGGCAGCGCCGGGTCCACGGTCAGCACCTTCTTGCCGCGCTTCACGCCCTCGATGGACGCGTGCTCGCCGACCGAGTCCTCCAGCGCCTGCACGGTGAGGCCGTCGCCCTTGGTGATCTGGTAGGTCCGGCCGACGAGCTTGGGCATCGAGGCCTCTTCGTCGGAGTCCAGCGCCGCGTTGCCGCCGCGCATCTTCTCCCACAGCTTGCGGGAGGCCTCGGCCAGGTTGATGCCCATGATGCGCGGGAAGATCTGGCTGGTCAGCAGGACGATCGAGATCAGGCCGAACAGGTAGCAGACCGAGTAGGCGGTGGCCACGTGTGCGGACAACGTCGTGACCTGGCTCGACGTGATGCCCGGCAGCTTGCTGATGGCGTCCTGCGCGGTGCCGACGACCGCGGACTCGGTCGCCGAGCCGGCCAGGATGCCGGCCCCGGTGCCGGTGTCCAGGTTCGCCACCTTGGTGATCCCGATCGACAGCACCAGGACCAGGATCATCTCCATCAGCGACAGCACGCCGAAACGCAGGCCCTTGGCATTGAGGTTGGCCACGAATCCGGGCCCGGCGATGTAGCCGAGGGAGAAGATGAACAGGGCGAACATGATGTTCTTCACGTCGCTGTTCACCGCGATGTGCTTGCCGTTGACGGTCTGCGCCCCGAGCAGCATCGAGACGATCAGCACCCCGCAGATGCCGCCCAGCGTGATCGGACCGACCCGCAGCTTGCCGACGAGGTAGCCCAGCGCCAGACATGCGAACAGCGCGAGGACCGCGTTCTCCTGCATCAGCTTCAACACACGGATATCTGACCCCGTACGCCCGCCGCCCGCGCCCGTACCGCATCCGAACGGGTGATCCGGGCGTGATCGGCATCGGGTACCGTCGTTGGAGTTTTGTGCCCCGCCCGGCGGCGGCCGCGGTGTCATGGAGCGGGAGGAGCGCCGTGCCCTTCTTCAAGAAGCGCAAGGACGAGCAGCACGGCGAGGAACAGCACGGCGAGGAGCGCGGCGAGGAACAGCAGCAGCAAGATCGGGAGCGACCGCAGGACCCGGACCAGCCGCGCGCCCCGGACCAGCCCCAGGACCCTGACCACCCAGGCCGTCGCCGCTTCCGCGCCATCCAACGCGTCCGGCCGGGAACGACCTGGGGCGCCGCGCGGGGTGGCGCCTTCGGCGACGCGCTCGCCGGTTCCATGGACTCCCTCGACAAGGGCATAGACACCGCGTGGCAGGGCCTGAAGAACGTCGGCGGCATCTTCCGCGACCGCCGCCGGGTGGGGGTGCGGGCCGAGGACCAGGCGACCGTGCAGTGGCTGCGGCAGCTGGCCGGGCTGCTGAGCATCGTCGGCGCGGAGATCCTGCGGTCCGGGGCGAACACGATCGACGCCGAGACCCAGATCGTGGACATCGCCGCCCGGTACGGCGTGGACGCCCGCTGCTTCGCGCTGCCCACCGGGATCTTCGTACGGGTCGAGGCGGTGGTCGGCGACGCGGGCAGCGAGCTGGACTTCGCGCCGGTCGGCACGGTCGGGATGCAGCTGAACCAGGTCGAGGCGCTCCAGAACCTGGTGCACCGGATGCTCGGCGAGGCCGTGCCGTTCGACCAGGTGCGCAAGGCGCTGCGCGAGGAGCAGAGCCTGCCGCGGCGGTTCCAGCCGGCCACCGCGATCTCCGGCTATGCCTTGCTCACGCTGGCCCTGGGCATGTTGCAGCACCCGACGTGGAACGCCGCCGCCGGCTACATCGCGGCCGGCACGGCGGTCGGCGTGTTGCAGTGGCTGGTGCGCCGGTACGCGCCGAACCTGCTGACGCTGCTCCCGGTGGCCGCCGCGATCATGGTCACCGCGCTGGCCCTGCGCTTCGCCGGGCCGATCCTGCACCAGGACCCCGGCTTCCTCTACATCCCCCCGCTGATCGGGTTCCTGCCCGGCGCCGCGCTCACCCTCGGCGCGATCGAGCTGGCCACCAACTCCACCCTGTCCGGGGTGACCCGGCTGGCCGGGGCGCTGAACGTGCTGATGATGCTGGCGCTGGGCATCCTGGTCGGCGTCGACACCGTGCACCCGCACGAGGTCGGCACCCCGATCCCGGCCACGCTCGGCGCGTGGGTGGGGTGGGTCTCGGTACTGCTGCTGGCGGTCGGCTTCACGCTCAACCACGACGCGCCGAGCCGCTCGCTGGGCTGGCTGACGGTGGCACTGCTGGCCACCCGGGTCGTGCAGACGGTCGGGACGCTGGTCGGCGGGCAGGCGCTGGGAGCGTTCGTGGCCGGGATGGCGCTGGTGCCGACAGCGTCGTGGATCGGGAAGCGGGCGACGATCCCGGATCAGGTGATCTTCCTGCCGGCGTTCTGGATGGTGGTGCCCGGAGCGCACGGGTTGTCGGGGGTGCAGCAGCTGTTGGTGTCGCACAGTTCGGCCGGGTGGCAGACGCTGCTGAATGTGGTGATCACGGTGGGTTCGATTGCTTTGGGGGTGTTGGCCGGGGCTTCGTTGCGGCCGACTGCGCGGTTGGAGGTTGTGCCGAGTGAGGAGGGGGCTGGGG
>NZ_JAAFZA010000414.1 GCF_015356865.1 Catenulispora pinisilvae | reverse complement strand
GCTCCTTCTCAACGTTCTGGCTTAGACACCTCGAACGTATCGACAAGGAGCCCTCTCAACACCCCGACCGGCCATCAAGCCCACGTCAAAAACACACCACAGGTCACTCCACAAGAGCCGCACCCAAAGCCTTCTTACACGGGCACCCTCGCGACCACGGAGCTGCTGCATCGTCAGCCCGCGGGTGTCTTCGCCGGGAAACCGCATCTCGTACATACGGCGAGCAACTTCTAGCCGTTCCGGGACGCGGGTGACCAGCCAAGCTTGTCGGAGTAGCAGGGCTGAGCCGCGGCTGGCCCAGGCCTGAGGCGTAGAAGCGGACTCCGCCGGATCCGACCCAGCAGAGGGCCGTGCCAGAGTCGCCCAGAAGGTTGACTGCTTCGTGGGTGATGCGGGTCCCGGGGCCAAGGAGCAGCACGGCGACGTATGCCGCTGGCACTCGCACGATTCGCTGCTTGTTGATCAGGACCACCGCGTTGTCGTCGCGGTCGATGTGACTGCGTTCGACGTAGAGGCTGCTGATCCGGTCTTCCAGGTGGAACAGTTCTTGCGGCTCAGCGCGCCACCATGGGGCTGCCATCGTTAGTTGCCTGGTCGGCGGCCGGCGCCGATGGACGCCAGGGTAAGGAGGCCACATCCGTAGGCCTTGGAGGGGCCGATGCCGGCAAGCAGCGTGTGCCGGAACACCTCGGCATCGGTGATCTTCAATCTGCCCTCGAACGTGGCGGTTTCTATTCGTACTGTGTGCTTGTGGCCGTCACGTCCCTTGGTGAATTTGCGGCTTTCGCGGCGGACGATGCGCATGTCGGGAACGGGTCGGTCGACGTCGAGGACGAGTTCCGGGATGGTGAATCCGAGTCTTGGGGCGCGTTCCAGGAACCATTTGGTCTGGGCTGCCGCGGTGCGGTGGCCGATGCGGTATCCGCGGCGGCGGTCGCCCTCGGCAGCGCGGCGGGTTTCTTGGGCTGGGGTGAGTTTGTCGGGGGTGGTGGTGTTCTGGACGGGGGATGCGGTGATTTTGAAGGCGAACTCTCGACCTACGGCGGCGATTTGGAGTAGCGGTTCGTAGGGCCGGATGAGGTAATGCTCGCCGTCCGCGTCGGGCCATCCGGCCTGCTCCACGATGTGGTTCCAGTCGGGCCGGGTCCCAGTGAGGATCAGCAGGTTCGGTGCCCGTTGATCGTCATCATCCAAGCGCCACAGGGTGCGCTCGGCGACCGGTTGCTGAGCGATGCCAGCTTGGATCATCGCGTGGATGTGCTGGGGGTTGGCCAGCAGGATGCGGCTTTTCTGCCGCATGGGGTTGATGCGGATCTTCGATAGGTAGGCCATCTGGGTTCCTCAGCCGAGAAGGTCGAAGGGATCGTGGACCGCAGTTTCGACTGGAGGAGGCTGCGACTGCGCTGCCCAACCGGTCGGGACATCGAACTCTGTGTGCCGGACTCGCCGGGGTGTGAATCGCCGCTGTCCCAGGCTGAACGTGGTCGGCACGTCCCACACGCTGCCGCCGCTGGCTTCCGGGTCCTCGACGGTGCCCGGCAGGGTAATCACTGCCGCGTCCGGATGCCGTCTGCGGTAGCGGTTTTGTGCGTGGCTGCCGGCCTGCCATGGTGTGCTGGCTAGGACCTCATCCAGGGTGCCGGCCTCGATGCCGAGGAGAAGCTGCCCAGTTGGGGGGCAGCTGCGTCGGCCCAGGGCCAGCGGGAAGCGTGGGTTGCGCAGGGCGACAGCGAGGGAGTCCAGAAGCGACGCCGGCCCGCACACTGCGGCCACGAACACCGCATCCGCCAGGTAGAAGCGGTAGGTCTCTCCGGTGTGCTTCACCGGCTGCGTAGGTTTCTGCCTTCCCTTGGCGTTGACGCCTGCCTGCGGCAGCGGATCGCCGGTGTAGTTGCTGACTGTGTGGTAGTCACGGAGTAGGGTTCCTGGCTGGTCGACGCGGACTCCTAGCGTGAGGTCTAGCAGCTCGGTGATCGGCTCTCCCCGACGTCGGCCGGCGGCTGCGGCGAGTAGGCCGAGGACTCCGGATTTCGTCGGTGCGGGTTGAGTATCGCGGCGGTTGAGCGGGGTGTTGCCGCCCCAGGATTGCATTGGGGCCGCCAGTCGCATCACCAGCACGGTTTCGTGCGGGTTCACCGTCGTTCGCCCTCGGCAAGCCATGTGGCCACAGCTTCGCGCACTTGCTCCACTAGCTGCGGGAAGGGGGTCGGGTTGGGCAGCCCTGCGAGGGCTTCGTCGGATGCGGCGTCGGCGTGGTAGGTCGCGAACACGGCCCGCGGCTCGCTGCCCCACGTCGTGGTGATCTTGGCGTGTTCGGCGGCTAGGCGCCGCATCGACTCCTCGGCCAGCCCGCTGTTGCCTCCGGTGACGGGCCGTTCAAAGGCGGAGACGAGGTTGACCGGCTGGTCTTCGCGCAGGGTGGCGATAACTAGGTGCGGCAGGGTTCGGTGGGCGAAGGTGTTGGCGTGGCCGGTGGGCATCGATCGGGTGAAACAATCCAGGAAGGCTTCGCACGCCTGCAGTACCGCGTCCTCAGCCTGCAGGTTCTCCTGAAGGAGATGAATGCCCACGGTCGCGTACCGGTACAGGGTCGCGGAGTTGAACTCGACGGTGCCGATCATGCCGGCGCCGGATTCAGACTCGGGCTGCTCGTCGTCGACAGCGGTGTAGTAGTCGAATTCGATGTCGACGGCGTGCGTCGACAGCGCATGTGCGACCTGCACCGCGGCATCCACGTTCAGCAGGCCATTGTTCGCCACCATGCGACCGAACAGCCCGACATCCAATGGGTGCCCGGCGGTAAGCTTGTCCAGCATCGGCAGCGACTTGAGCTCCTTGCCCAGTGCGTCTTTGTCCATTTGGGCCAGCTCTTGAGCCCGGTCGGCGAGCAGGTCCGCGATCGCGTCCAGCTGCTGCCGTCCGAAGAACAGCAGGTACTCGGTCTGGTCGGCGTTCTTGCCCTGTTTCAGGTTCAACGCGTCGCGTATCGCGGTCGCCAGCCGGTTCGCCGCCTCCTCGTCCAGATTGGCGCGTTGGGTCAGGCTGGTCGTGAGCAGCGGCGTCAGGCGTTTGGTGCGGGTACCCAGCTGGGACGGGTCCACGGTGAGCGCGAACGCCGTGCGGGTGGCACGCTTCCATGCCTGTGATGAGACGCGAGCTCGCCGCACACCACCGTAGGTTGCATGTTTGGGGGTGCCGTTATCGTCCCGGTTGATGTTGGACGGTGGAACGGTTTGGACGATGTCGATGTCGAGGTACAGCTGACGGTTCATCTGAGGCTCCTTCGGATCACGGATCGGGTTGGCACATCGGCGTGGCCGCCGGCGATCATTCGGCCTCGGGCTTTTCGGAGGCGCGCCAGACGAAGTAGCTGATCCCCCAGGCCTGGCGGACCCGGATGCGGCCTTCCGGCGTATCCCAGTCACGGATGTCGCGATGCAGGCGGTTGTAGTCCAGCGGGATCGACTGGCCCCGCAGCAGTGTGACCAGCCCACGAAGGTGATAGACCAGCTCTTTGGTGCTAGTAGCCGTCGCCGCAGCCCCCACCCGCTGGTCCAGCGCCTCGGGATGGTCCCGGAACTGCTCCGATTGCCGCAGCCGAAACAGCGCCACACCGAGATCGGGGCCCTTCGCGTGCATGGACTTGGCCATGGACTGCTGGTGCAGCGCGAACAGCGTAAGCGTCGCGTGCTCGGCCTCCAACGCCGGTGTGACCGTGCCACGGCGGGCCTGGTCCTCGGGGATCTCCGCACGATAGAGGCGCCACATTTCAGGCACCGACCAGGCATCGCGGCCCAAGCCTGCTCGCAGCGCAGCCAAATCACGGCCGGCACCGTGCTGCCCGGGCTCGAACAACTCCCAGAACCAGACAGGCCGCTTCTTGGTTGTTTGTTCTGTCATCACGCGGTCTTCCCTTCATCGCGTCTCGCAGCATCCCGCGGAAGGATTCTCCGTAGCTGGCTTCGGAAATTGGCCACGGCAGTGGACTCGCGATACACCTGCTTGCCGCTGTCCTTCTCATGCCGGCCGAGAAACGCGGACGGGTTGGAGGCAAGAATCAACGGAGTCACCGCCTGGAGCGCCAGCTCACGAACACTGGTCTCCCAGCTCAGCATCAGCGGTTCCGTATCACCGTCTACCGGCAGCACAGCGAACTTGGACAGCAATAGCCTGATAGCCTGATCAATACTGTGAACGAAAACTGATCCCGGTCGCTGTCCCTTGTCCCAAGGAACAGGGTCGCCTCCGGCCGCTCGTCTCAGATCCGCGTAGCACAGGTTCACAGCCCGTTCCACAGCCGTTGCCTGAGCGGCAACTTCAAGAACCGCGTCGCGGACGACGTCGTTCGCGACCAGCGACCGCACCGGCAACGGAACGGAGTCGGCAATGAGATCGTCGACCACTGCTGACTGCGTTCCGTATCTCACTCCCACGATCTCGACCCCGAGCGGAAAGTCGACCCCCAGAGCATCGTCAGCCTGGAGTTCAAGCACCTGCTTCAGGAGCGGACTCGTCTGAACGTCCTTGTCATTGTCGACGTCTGTTCCGATGGCTACCAAGCTGTCCAGCCCTTGCCAGGCGTTGCGGCCAGCACCGTGTCGTTTCGGCACGAACGGGGCTGCGCCCTTCTTCGGATCGCCACGACGCCACATCGTGTGAAGCTCCTCCCGGGGCACCACTGCGAGGCGGTCGCCGGCGGCGAGCACGACCCGGCTTACCCTGATGCCGTCAGCCGAGCTCTCGGGGACCAGCAGGATCCTGCGATCCATCCAGGTCAGCAGGTCCATGTAGCCGCGCGGGGCCCGGGTAGTCCACTGGGCCGTCCGTTCGGCACGCCACTGTGGCCGGTCTGGCTCGTTTGGATCTGCGCCGTGAAGCGTGAAGCCTGTACCGTGCCGAAACTAGCGTATACGGGTGCTGACCAGCTGGTTCGCCGAGTTGGTCAGGCGGCTCGGTGATACTCGTAGATGGTGGTGGCGGGGACCTGTCGGCGGCGGATCCGTCCCTCGATCGGGATGACTTCCGCGATGTCGGCGTCCGGAGGGGTCTGGTCCCGGGCCTGATGGGGCCGATGCCCGTTGAAGTGGTCTTCGTAGGC
>NZ_JAAFZA010000413.1 GCF_015356865.1 Catenulispora pinisilvae | reverse complement strand
CCCCCGCCGAGCTGCCTCCGACCGCCGCCGAGCTGCCCCCGACCGCCGCCGCCGAGCTGCCTCCGAACGCCCCCGCGGCCCTGCCGCTGGCCGTCCCCGAACTCTCCCTGGTCGTCCTGATCGGCACCAGCGGCTCCGGCAAGTCCACCTTCGCCCACAAGCACTTCCGCCCCACCGCGATCGTCTCCTCCGATGCCTGCCGGGGCATCGTCGCCGACGACGAGAACGACCAGTCGGCCACCCCCGAGGCCTTCGCGCTCCTGCACCACATCGCCGGGGTCCGGCTGCGGCGCGGCCTGCTGACCGTCGTCGACGCCACGAACGTGCAGGCCAAGGCGCGCGAGTCGCTGGTGAAGCTGGCGCGCGAGCACGATGTGCTGCCGATCGCGATCGTCCTGGACCTGCCCGAGCGGGTCTGCGTCGACCGCAATGCCCAGCGCGCGGATCGCGCCGACCTCCCGGCCCGGGTGGTCTCCCGGCAGCGCCGCGAGATGCGCAGCGGTCTGCGGAACCTGGCGCGCGAGGGCTTCCGCAAGGTGCACGTCCTCAAGGGCGTCGAAGAGGTCGACGCGGCGGTCATCGCCTACGAGAAGGCCTACAACGACAAGCGGGAGCTGACCGGGCCGTTCGACGTCATCGGCGACGTCCACGGCTGCCGCGCCGAACTGGAGACGCTGCTGACCACCCTCGGCTACGTCCTGACCCGCGACGCGCAGGGCCGCTCGGTCGACGCGGTGCACCCCGAGGGCCGCACCGTGGTGTTCGTCGGCGACCTGGTGGACCGCGGCCCGGACACGCCCGGCGTGCTGCGACTGGCGATGGGCATGGTCGAGGCCGGGAACGCGCTGTGCGTCAGCGGGAACCACGAGAACAAGCTGGTGCGCGCCCTGGACGGCCGGAACGTGAAGGTCGCGCACGGTCTGGCCGAGTCGCTGGCCCAGCTCGGAGCCGAGGAGGAGGACTTCCGCAAGCGGGTCCGCGCCTTCTGTGACGGCCTGATCAGCCACTACGTCCTGGACGACGGCAAGCTGGTGGTGGCGCACGCCGGTCTGAAGGAGGAGTTCCACGGCCGCGCCTCCGGGCGGGTCCGCTCGTTCGCGATGTACGGGGAGACGACCGGCGAGACCGACGAGTTCGGGCTGCCGGTGCGCTACCCGTGGGCCAACGACTACCGGGGCAAGGCGACGGTGCTCTACGGCCACACGCCGGTGCTGAACCTGGAGTGGGTCAACAACACGCTGTGCCTGGACACCGGCGCGGTGTTCGGCGGCAGGCTCAGTGCCCTGCGTTACCCGGAACGCGAACCGGTGTCGGTGCCGGCCGAGCAGGTCTGGTACGAGCCGGTGCGGCCGCTGGAGGCCACCACGTTCGCCGCCGCCTCCGGTGTCGTGCGCCGCGACCCCGGCGTGCTGGACCTGGACGACGTACTGGGCCGCCGGACCGTCGAGGCGCGCCACCTGGGCCGGGTCACGGTGCAGGAGGAGAACGCGGCCGCCGCGCTGGAGGTGATGAGCCGGTTCGCGGTGGACCCGCGCTGGTTGGTGTACCTGCCGCCGACGATGGCGCCGTGCGGAACGTCCGCGCTGCCGGGGTTCCTGGAGCACCCGGCGGAGGCGTTCGCGGCGTACCGGGAGGAGGGTGTCAGGGAGCTGCTGTGCGAGGAGAAGCACATGGGCTCGCGCGCGGTGGTGGTCATCGCCCGCGACGCCGACGCCGCGCGCAACCGGTTCGGCGTCGAGGACGGCACCACCGGCGCCGTCTACACCCGCACCGGCCGGCCCTTCTTCGACCGCCCGGAGCAGATCGAGGCGGTGCTGGCCCGGGTGCGCGCGGCCGTGGACGCCGCCGGGCTGTGGTCGGAGCTGGCCACGGACTGGCTGCTGCTGGACTGCGAGCTGCTGCCGTGGTCGGCGAAGGCGATGGGGCTGCTGCGCGACCAGTACGCGGCGGTCGGCGCGGCGGCGCGGGCGTCGCTGACGGCGGCCACGGCCGCTTTGGGCGCGGCCACGGCTCGGGGTCTGGACGTCGGGGAGCTGGCGGCACGCCAGGAGCGGCGGCTCACGGACGCGGTCGCGTTCACCGCCGCCTACGGCCGCTACTGCTGGCCGGTCGACGGTCTGGAGGGGCTGCGCCTGGCGCCGTTCCAGGTGCTGGCCTCGCAGGGCACGAACCACGCTGTGACCAAGGGCAACGACTGGCACATGGAGCTGGCCGACCGCCTGGTCGCCGCCGACCCGGAGTTCTTCACCCGGACCGAACGGCGCGTCGTGGACCTGGCGGACGAGGCGTCGGTGGCCCAGGCCACGGCGTGGTGGCAGGCGATGACCGCGACCGGCGGCGAGGGCATGGTGGTCAAGCCGCTGCCCGGCTTCACGGCCGGTCCGCGCGGCCCGGTGCAGCCCGGCGTGAAGTGCCGCGGCCCGGAGTACCTGCGCATCATCTACGGCCCCGAATACCTGGAGCCGGAGAACCTGGAGCGGCTGCGCCGCCGGGGCTTGGGCCGCAAGCGCTCGCTGGCGAGCCGCGAGTACGCGCTGGGGCTGGAATCGGTGGAGCGGTTCGTCACCGGGGAGCCGCTGTGGCGGGTGCACGAGGCGGTGTTCGCGGTGCTGGCTCTGGAGTCCGAGCCGGTGGACCCGCGCTTGTAGGCGGGTGCGGGTTCGTCGCGAGCGTCTCGCGAGTATCACCGGCAGCTGGTGTCCGCCGGTGATACTCGCGTGCAGGTGGGGAGCGCCGTGTGCCACCGTGAATCATGACCTGGCACCTGACATCAGATCTGGACGAGTTCGAGGCGGCGGCCGGAGACTTCCTGCGTGCCGATCCGGTGCGGAACACGGTGCTGCTCACCGTGGTGGCGTCGCTGCGGGCATCCGGTGCCGGTGCCTATAGCGACGTGCCGCCATACTTCGGCTGGTACGCCGACTCGGAGACTCGGGCCGCTTTCCTGCGGACGCCTCCGATGCCGGTGATCGTCACCGACGCACCGGCGGGCGCCATGGAATCGCTGGTCGCGGTGCTCGGCGGGGTCCTCGACGGGGTGCCGGGTCTCAACGGCCCCTCGGAGACCGTCGCGGCGTTCGCAGAGGCCTGGCATGCCGCGACCGGCCGGCAGCCGACCGTGGCTGCCGACCGACGCCTGTACCGCCTGACCGAGCTGGTTCCGCCGCGGCCGATGCCGGCCGGCGGTGCCCGGCCGGTGGGCGACGTCGACCGCGAACTGCTCGCCGGCTGGTTCACCGGCTTCGCGGGCGACGTCGGCGAGGCGATGCCCGACGCCGCGCGCGCCGTGGACCGGCGCCTCAGGAACGGCGAACTGTTGCTGTGGGAGGCCGACGGCGTTCCCGTCTCTCTGGCCGGCAACACGACGCCGGTCGCCGGCGTGGCGCGCGTGGCGCCGGTCTACACCCCCGCCACACTGCGGGGAAAAGGCTATGCGGCGGCGGTGACCGCCGCCGTCAGCCGGCGTGCCCTGGACGCCGGTCACGAGGTGATCCTGTTCACCAACCTGGCCAATCCCACCAGCAACGCCCTCTACCAACGCCTCGGCTACCGCGGCATCGGCGACTGGTCGCTGATCGAGCTCGGGTGACTGGTGCCTTATCGGGCAACGTTTGCTGGCCGGGTTACGGTTGGTTTGTGGGTTTTAAATGCTTTTTACGGCCTTCGGTCATAGTTGTGCCGGTTCGGGGTTCGGGGTGGCGGGTGTGTTTGTCGGCTGCTGGTTCGCGCGTTCACAACCTCGCCGCACCTCAGGCCTCTTCAACTCCAGCAAGTCAGAGCAAGAGCCAGATCAAGGTCAACAGCAAGAGCCACAAGCAAGATCAAGGTCAAGAGCAAGAGCCACAAGCAAGATCAAGGTCAAGGGCTGTGATGAAGAGCCGGGCCTCCGGCGGGCCTCGGCAACCTCAGGGAAACTTGCGCGGTTCCCTCGGGTGGCTGGGTCAGTCTCAGCGGCGGCGGTTTGTGGGGTGGTGCGGTCCGTTCCCCTCGGTCGCGTCGTCAGCCCGGGGGGTACAGCACCGGTGTCCGGGGGTAAAGTCCGCGCGCTGCGGTTGGGTGTGTGAGCTGCGGTTTTGTTCAGCGCGAACTTGACCCCCGGCCACCGGCACTGTAGGCGAAGCCCTGCCGACGCGACCGAGGGGAACGAACCGAAAACCAGCCGGAGAAATACAAAACGCAGGGTCCGAGGACACCGGTTGGCTGGTGCGGCTGCCGGTGAGGTCTTGGTGGCGGGTCGGTGGTCGGTTGGTCGGGAACATGCCCGGGTGCGGTAGGCGGCATGCTTTGGTGGCCAGGTCTATCTGTCATCCGGCGGCGGCGATCTTGGCGGCCGGGCGATCCCGCGCCCACACCTGCACCCGCCAACCCAGAATGCGCCTCCCCGGAACTGCTGCGCCCGCCAGACCAGAATGCGTACCTTCGGGACTGCTGCGCTGCCAGCCCCCAGACCAGCGGCTGAGCTCGCCAGCCCAGAATGTGCACCTTCGGAACTGCCGCGCTGCCAGCACCCTCACCCAGCCGAACTCGCCGGGCCGCCGGTACCTCACCCCCCCGTTTTGTATTTCTCCGGTCGGTTTTCGGTTCGTTCCCCTCGGTCGCGTCGGCAGGGCTTCGCCTACAGTGCCGGTGGCCGGGGGTCAAGTTCGCGCTCTGAGAACCGCCGCCTGCCCGCCCGACCGCAAGCGCGCGGACTTTACCCCCGGACACCGGTGCTGTACCCATCGGGCTGACGACGCGACCGAGGGGAACGGACCGCACCACCTCAGGGACCGCCGCCGCTGAGACTCACCCGGCCACCCTAGGGAACCGCGCTAGTTTCCCTGAGGTTGTCGAGGCCCGCCGGAGGCCCGGCTCTTCATCACAGCCCTTGACCTTGATCTTGCTTGTGGCTCTTGCTGTTGACCTTGATCTGGCTCTTGCTCTGACTTGCCGGAGTTGAAGAGGCCTGAGGTGCGGCGGGGTCGTGAACACAAGAACCGGCAGCCGACAAACACACCCGCCGACCCGAACCCCGAACCGGCACAACCATGACCGAAGGCCGTAAAAAGCTTTGAAATCCACAGACTAACAGCAGCTCGGCCCGCAAACTCCATGCCCCGCA
>NZ_JAAFZA010000412.1 GCF_015356865.1 Catenulispora pinisilvae | reverse complement strand
CCGCAGGCCCCCGCCGCGGGTCGGTCACCCCCTCCGCCACGCCGTGCGGCCCCGTGACCGTCGGTGCTGCGGATGTCTTAGGTACTCGCACTCCTGCTGGTTCTGCGAGTACTGGCTCTGGTCCTGGTCCTAGGTCTGGTCTTGGTTCTGGTCCTGCTTCAGCTCCGCGTCATCGGTGCTCTCGGCGGATGCTTGGCCGGGTTGTCGGCCGGTACCCGTAGCCCAACCCGAAGGTCCGGTAGGGGGCTTCGTCGTCGATGTCTTCGCTCTGCAAGAAGTCCGTGTTCACCATGCGAACTATCGGACCACGCACCCGCCGGGACCCCTCCCCGCCAGTTGGTCGTACGCTGCCGTATCAGGCGTCACGTGTGTGCCTTGCCGAACGCGACCGCCTGTTCGAGACTGCCTGTTCGAAAGCGCCTGTTCGAAGCCGCCCGACCGAGAGAACGAGCAAGCCATGCAAATACGGGACTTCATCCCCCAAGTCCTGCCGCACAACCTGCCGAGCCTGGCCGGCGGGGTCCCGCCGGCGCCGGCCGGGACGATCTTCGTCAAGGCCGGACCCAGCGGCTTCGCGGTCCCGCCGCGCAAGTTCACGCTGCACTTCGGCCGGGCGGAGGCGGACGTGCACGTGGTGATCGGCGGCGACGACGAGTTCGTCAGCCGGCTGGCCGGGATCTTCACCTGCGACGGCGACGAGTGGTGGCTGCGCAACGAGGGCCGGCGCCCGATCCTGATGCCCGGCGCCGAGCCGGTGCTGCGGCACCACGAGGTCTCGGTCGGCCCCGGCTACACGCCGCTGACCATCGAGACCCCGAACCGGCGCACGCACCTGCTGGAGGTGCACATCGTCGGCAACGCCGGCCAGCGGCACCGGGACGTCGGCCAGTCCCGCACCCTGACCTCCGACGTCACCGACCTGTCGCCGGTGGAGCGGATGATGCTGATCGCGCTGGGCCAGCGCTACCTGCGCCGCGAGCCCTATCCGGCGCCGGTGACCTGGAAGCAGGCCGCCGACGACCTGAACGAGTCCCAGCCCAACCCGCTGCATCCCTGGACGGCCAAGGCCTGCGAGCGCCGCATCTCCGAACTGCGGGCCCGGCTGTCGATGGGCTCCGGCGCGATCCGCGGCATCGTCAAGGAGCCGGGCATGGTGGAGCCGCTGGGCAACACGCTGAACGACAACCTGATCCGGGCCCTGCTGCGCAACGCGACGCTGGTCCCGGAGGACTTGTACGTGCTCGGCGAGAGCCCCTGAGCTGAGCCCGGGTCGCAGTCCTATAGTCGCAGTCCTATAGTCCCAGTCCTATATGTGCGCGGCGAGCCCGCTCGCCTTCAGCCCGTCCACGACCTGCTTCACCTCGTGCGCCCGGTCGCGCGGGCAGACCAGCAGCGCGTCCTCGGTGTCCACGACCACGACATCGCGCAGCCCGACCACCGCGACGACCCGGCCGGTCGTGGAGACCACGACCGAGTCCTCCACGCCGCGCAGCGTCGGGACCGCGGCGTCGCTGAGGACCACGTTGCCGTCGGCGTCGCCGTCCAGCGACTCGCCGAGGGAGTGGAAGTCGCCGATGTCGCTCCACGGGAAGTCGGCCGGGACGGTGACCACCTTCCCGGCCGCCGCGGCGCCTTCCATGACGCCGTAGTCCACCGAGATCTTCTCCAGGCCGTCCCAGATCGCGCCGAAGACCGTCTCGTGGTCCGGGTCGTCCCAGGACTCGGCGATGGCCGCGATGCCCGCCCGCAGCGCTGGACGCTGCCGCTCCAACTCGGCCAGAAAGGCGCGGGCCTGGAAGACGAACATGCCGGCGTTCCACAAGTACTCGCCGGAAGCGAGGTAGTCGGCGGCCACCTCGGCCGACGGCTTCTCCCGGAACTCGGCGATCCGGTGCACCCCCGGCGCGGTCCGCTCCGCGAGATGCAGGTAGCCGAAGCCGGTCTCCGGCCGGATCGGCTGGATCCCGACGGTCACCAGCGCCCCGGTCCCGGCGGCGTCCGCGGCCAGCCGGATCAGCTCCTCGAACCGCTCCTGCCGGCCTATCAGGTGGTCCGCCGAGTACACGGCCACCACCGCCTCCGGGTCCCGGCGCGCGATCACCGCGGCGGCCAGCGCTATCGCCGCCAGCGAGTCCCGCGGCGCCGGCTCCACCAGGACGTTGTCCTCAGGGACCTGCGGCAGTTGCCGGGCCACGGCCGCGGCGTGCGCCACCCCGGTCACGACGTAGACCTGGTCCGGATCCGACAGCGCGGCCACCCGGGCGGCCGTGGCCTGCAACAGCGTCTGGTCGGTACCGCCGAGCCGGTGCAGGAACTTCGGGTTCGCGGCCCGGGAAAGCGGCCACAGCCGGGTTCCGCTGCCGCCGGCCAGGATCATCGAGTACACGCGGTGACACCTTCTCCAGGGTTGGCTGAGCTGACGACAGTGCGTGGCGGCCGGCCGGTAGATTTGCCCCGACGGAAGGAGCGGTCAGTGATCGAGTCGGGAGGCGACGCGTCCGGCCCAGCAGAGCCGGCCGCGGAACCGGCCGCCTGTCCCTCCCCCGAACCATTCCCCGATCCACCGGTCGCCGCACCCCTCATGACGCGCCGTCCTCGGTATCGCAGGATTTTGCGGCGCGCGGCCAAGGCCGTCGCCGTCGTGTTCGTGACACTGACGATGCTTTCGGTGCCTTACAACGCCTATACGTCGGGCGCCGTCGACCCGCCGCCGGGACTGACCTATGTCGACGCCGACGGTATCCGCACCCGGTATGAGGCCTGGGGCACCAGCGGTTCGCCGGTCGTGCTGGTCCACGGCGCCTTCGAGGACTCCGACACCTGGCAGTCCGTGGCCGCCGCGTTGGCGCCGGACCACCGCGTATACGCCCTGGATCTGATCGGTTCCGGCTACAGCCAACGCCTCTCGCCCTACACCCCGCAGCACATGGCCGCCCAACTCACCGGGCTGGTCGCCGCCCTGCACCTCGACCGCCCGGTCCTGGTCGCGCACTCCAGCGGCGCGGCCGTGGCCGCCGAAGCGGTGCTGGAATCGCCGAAGAGCTACAGCGGCCTGATGTTCCTGGACGGCGACGGCCTGCCGATCCCAGCCCCGGCGTCACCTGGGTCCTGGGCCCGCTGCGCACCTCGGTGCTGCGGCTGGTGCTGCGCTCGGACTGGGCGATCCGCACCATCTACGCCTCGGAGTGCGGGCCGAGTTGTCCGCGGCTGGACACCGCCGGGGTCGAGCGGTTCCGCCGGCCCTACCAGGTCGCCGGGGCCGAACAAGGGCTCTGGGACATGCTGGACAGTGTCGGCGGACCGGGTCTGCCCGCCTCACGGCTGGCCGGGCTGCGGCAGTTGTGCCTGCCCAAAGCGGTGACGTTCGGCGCCGAGGACTCGATGTTCGCCGCCGACGCCCCGGAGAGCGTCGCCGCCGCCATCGGGGCGCCGGCCCCGACCCGGATTCCCGGCGCCCACCACCTGTCGCTGGAGTCGCATCCGACGCAGGTCGCGGCGTCGGTGCGGGCTTTGGTGGCGCGCGCCGGGGTGGCCACGGCCGCAGGGTGCTGACCTCAGGCTGCTGACCTCAGGCTGCTGGTCTCAAGCTTCGAATACGTACCGGCCGTCGGCGTCGCGGCGTAGCTCGGTGGTGCCGGTGACCGCGTCGAGGTTCAGCGGCCCATAGATGTGCGGGAACGGCGCGTCGGCCCCGGGTACGGGGTCGTAGCGCAGCGGGGCGGTCAGCTTGTCGGGGTCGATGACCAGCACCAGCGGGTCCTCGGCGTCGGCGTAGAAGGCGTTCGCGACGCCGTCGACCTGGGCCGCCGTGGAGGCGTGGATGAAGCCCACCTGTTCCACGGTCCGACCACGGGTGGAGACGTGGTACTCCCCGGCCGCGACGGCGTCGGTCCAGTCAGACCGGAGGGCGATGTGGTAGATCGTCATGCTCCATTGTCACTGCGTGGCTTCCCGTTTCTCCGCCCCCGGACCGATCGCCCGAACTAGGCCCGCAGACCGATGCGTCCGACGGCCGGTGATCGCTAGCCTGATCAGCGTGAACGCTTCTCCGCACCGCTCGAACCAGCTCCGCATGCTGACCGCGCAGTCCCCGCCGGCCGGTCTGTTCGACGCGGTCACGTGGGCCGGCACGCTGGTGTTCGCCTGGCTGGTGTTCGACAGCATGCCGGAGGGCAGCCACCAGATGCTGGTCAGCTCGGCCATGGTGGACCTGCACGCCGGCGCGCGGTTCGAGCTGGCGCTGTTGTCGGTCGTCCCGGTCCTGGTGGGCCGGCGGCGGCCGGTGACGGCGCTGGTCGGGGTGTTGACCGGGGCGGCGTTCCTGACGGCGCTGGGCGAGGGCACGCAGATGTCCCTGATGGGCGCCGCCGTGCTGGTCGGCGTGATCGCGGCCGGTCGGCCGCGCTGGATCGCGGCGACGGCCGCGCTCGGCACGTTCACGACTTGGTCGCTGCTGGAAATGGCCAGCACGCCGGACGTCCCGGGCCCCTACGGCCAGCTCAGCCGGACGGTACTGGTCCTGGCCCTGGCGTTCATCGGCGGCGCGCTGGTGCGGGAGCGGCGCGAGAACCGCAGGGCCCTACGGGAGCAGATCGCGGTCGGCGCGATCACCGCCGAGCGGCTGCGGATCGCCCGGGAGCTGCACGACATGGTCGCGCACAGCATCGGCATCGTGGCGATCCAGGCCGGGGCGGCCAAGCGCTGCATCCAGACCCAGCCGGTGCTGGCCGCCGAGGCGCTGGACGTCATCGAGACCACCAGCCGCCAGACCCTGACCGGGCTGCGGCACATGCTGGTGGCGCTGCGCAGGGCGGACGGCGACGGGGACGACAACGCGCCGATGCCCGGCCTGGACGACCTCCCGGCGCTGGCCGACAACGCCGCGAAGGCCGGGGTCGCGGTGCGGCTGCGGTTCGACGGCGAGCGCCGGGCGCTGCCGGCGGAGGTGGATCTGTCGGCGTACCGGATCGTGCAGGAGTCGGTGACGAACGTGGTGCGGCACGCCGGGGTGCCGCAGTGCCGGGTCGCGATCGGCTTCGGCCCGCGGGAGGTGGTGATCGAGGTCGTGGACGACGGCCGGGGCCTGCTCGCCGATCCGTTGCGGC
>NZ_JAAFZA010000411.1 GCF_015356865.1 Catenulispora pinisilvae | reverse complement strand
GGGAAGGGCTGCGGGTGGGTCAAGGCGTGGTCCCTTTCTCCGGCGGCGGGCGCCTGGCCCGACCCTATACTCAACGCCACGTCAACCGCATGCGACCAGCTGAGCACCACTGGTATCCGACGTCCCCGGTGCGCGAGCGACTGCGGGAGGCACCGTGTTCGGGTCCGGCGCCGTCCGAGGTTGTCCGGCGTTGTCCGACCCGGGCCGCGAGCGGCGCCGCATATCGCAGACTCCTGAGAGCCACCACACCGGATCCAGACCGGGTGTTGGGGAGTACGGACCTCCATCCGCCTCATGGACAAGGGAGACATTCATGAAGAAGCTGTTCGCCGGGCTGCTCACCGCCGGCGCGCTGAGCATCACCGCCCTCGCGGCCGGTCCCGCGCAGGCCGCCACCAACGGCCACGAAGCCGAATTCTGGACCAGCACCTCGACCACCGTGACGATCTCGGGCAACAACCAGAACGGCGTGCCCGTCCAGCACTCGTGGAACGTCGGGGCGGAGACCGAGTTCAAGTCCTACGGCTACTGGTGGGTCGGCACCATCACGTACTACGGCAACCACTCGCACTCCAAGACCTGCTACATCCCGGTGTCGCACCCCGGCGACTTCACCTCCTGCACCGGACTCACCGCGAACTAGACCTCGCCTGAGCACCGAACACCGCGCGGCTGTGCCGTCCGCCCGTCCGGACGGCACAGCCGCTTTCGCCATCAGCCATGCGCCGCGAGTTGGGCGCGTGCGGGCCCGGCTTCGGGGACGCCGAGGCGTTCGAACAGGTCGGCGGCGGTGTCGAGGTGGGGCCAGGCTTCGGCGTCGCGGTTCAGGGCCCGGAGTGCGGCGCCGGTTCCCTGCTCGGCGCGCGCCTGCTCGTACGGGTTCGCCTCGATCGCCACGATCAGCGCCTGCCGGTGGTGGTCGAGGGCGGCGTCCGGTTCGCCGAGTGCGAGCAGGATCTCGCCGAGGCTGTTGTGGACCGCCGGTTCGTTGCCGGGTTGCCGGTACTCGCGGCAGATGGTCAGTGCCTGGCGGCAGCAGAACAGTGCGGCGGTGAGTTGGCCGCCGCTGAAGTGGATCATGCCGAGGGTGGTCAGCGCCGCGGTCTGCTCGTTGCGGTTGTCGGTCGCGCGTGCCAGCTCCAGTGCTTGTTTCACCTGTGCTTCGGCGGTGGCCCGGTAGCCGGCGCGGGCGTGGACGGCGGCCAGCGCGTCCAGGACGCTGGCCAGGGTATGGCGGTTGTTCAGCTCTTCGGCCAGGGCCCGGGCGCGGCCGAGGCAGGACAGGGCTTCGGCGGAATGCCCGAGGCGGTGGTGCAGGCGGCCGAGGTTGTTCAGGACCACGGCCTGCTCGATCTTCTCGCCGGCGGTGGCGCGGAATTCGAGGATCTCGCCGAACAGCTTGATTCCTTCCTCGTACTGCCCCATGTCGCTCTGGAGGAGTGCGAGATTGCCCAGGGCCACCAGTTCGAGGTGTTTCAGGTCCAGTTCGCGGGCCAGGTCGGTGGCCATGCGCATGTGCTGTGCCGCGCATTGCAGGCGCCGCAGCCGGTAGTTGGCGCCGCCGACGCCGTTGAGGGTCAGCGCCTCGCCGGGGCGGTCGCCGATTTCGCGGCGGATGAGCAGGGCCTGTTCGAAGCACTCAAGGGAGTCTTCGTAGCGAGCGGCGGAGTCGTGGGCGACGCCGAGGATGTGCAGGAGTTCGGCCTCGGCGAAGCGGTTGCCAAGGCGGCGGGCCGCCATCATGGCGTTGGCGGCGGTGTCGAACCAGTCGTCGAGGTAGCGGCGGGTGTAGAAGAACCTCCACATAGTCACGGCCAGGTGCCACGCGTGTTCAGACAACCTTCCCGGCGCGCCGTGCGCGCTATCTGGGCTTTGTATGCTTTGCACGCTTTGGGCCGCGTGCCGGACGGCGTCGACCAGTCCGGCACGCGAGGCCTCCAACCAGGCGCTGGCGTCGTGCACGCCGCTGAAGCGGGGCCCGACGACGGCCGGCACCGGGATCCGGCCCGGCAGCTCGCGTCGTTCCGGGGCGACGTGGTCCATGGCGGCACTCGCGGTGTGCAGGCGCCAGTCGGCCAAGGCTGTCAGGGCCGCCGTCCGGTCGGTCGCGTCGTCGGCGGCGAACGCGAGCTCGCGGGCGTAGTCCCGCAGCAGGTCGTGCATCCGGTAGCGGTCCGCCGGGCCGACGTCGAGCAGGTTGGCGTCGGCGAGGGTGTCGAGCAGGCGGCGGGCCGTGGCCGCGGACACACCGGCCAGGTTGGCGGCCGCGAAGACGTCGATGTCCGGGCCGGGACACACTCCCAGCAGCCGGAACAGGCGGGCGGCGGCGTTCGGCAGGACCCGGACCGACCAGGAGAACACCGCCCGGACGTCGGTCAGCGGGTCCCCGCCGGCCCCCAGGGTGTCCAGCCGCCCGGCCTCGTCGGCGAGTTCGGCGACGGTGCCGGCGAACGTGCCCGCGCGGCGCCGGCCGACACGCTCGGCCGCTACGCACAGCGCCAGCGGAAGGGCCGCGCACAGCCGGATCAGGTCGGCGGACGCCCGCGGTTCGCTGAGCACCCGGTGCCGGCCGAGCAGCCGCTCCAGCAGGCCCAGCGCCTCGGCGTCGGTGAGCCGTTCCAGGGCGACGCGGCGCGCGCCGTCCCGGGCGACCAGCCCGGCCAGGCTGTCGCGGCTGGTCACCACGGTCAGGCACCCGGCGGTGCCGGGCAGCAGCGGGCGGACCTGTTCGGCGGAGCGGGCGTTGTCCAGCACGACAAGCACGCGTTGGTCGGAGAGCAGCGTGCGGTACAGGGCGGCGCGGCCGTCCAGGTCGGCGGGCACGCTCTGGGCGCCGAGGGCCCGCAGTACTTGTTCGAGCGCGACTTCCGGGGACATGGGTTCGCCGGGGTCGTAGCCGCGGAGGTTGAGGTAGAGCTGGCCGTCGGCGAAGCGGTGGCGGACGGTGTGGGCCCAGTGGATCGCGAGGGTGGTCTTGCCGACGCCGGCGGTTCCGGCGATGACGGCTACGGCGACTGCTTCGGGGCTTTGGTCCGGGGAGCTGCCGGGCGCGGGGTCGAGTAAGCAGTCGAGTGGCCGGTCGAGTAGTCGGTTGAGTTCGGCCAGCTCTGATGTGCGGCCGGTGAAGGCGGCGGTGTCGGTGGGCAGTTGCTGCGGGCCGGAGCCAGAACCAGGGCCTTGGCCAGGGCGGGGACCGGAGCCAGTGCCCGGGACCAGGCTGCGGCTTTGGCTACCGCTCTGGCTGCCACTATGGCCTCGGCTGTTCTGCGGCGGTGGTTCGTGTTGCGCCTCGCAGGCCTGCTCCCACGCATCAGCCCACTGTCTGGCCTGCGCAGGTGTCGCCCCCAGCGCCAGCACCACGGCGTCGAGCATGTCCGGCGGCATGAGCGTGGCGCCTGACAGGTAGTCGGACAGCGTGCTGCGCGGAATTCCGGCGGCGGCTGACAACTCACGCAGCGAGACCCGCGCCCTTCCCGTGCCTCGGGCGGCCCGTTTCCGCCACCGGCCCAGCTCGTTCAGAAGTTCAGTCTTCGTTTGTGGTACGTCCACGCTCTCTCCGCCCCCCGGCGTCCAACCGTTTCCGGCCTATTCAGCATGCCAGGGGAACAAGCGTGGAAGCAGACTTCGACCCAAGTTTGGGACGGCCTGGCACCTTTTCGGCGAGCGGCAACAGGACTGACCAGGTCTGATCAGGCCTCGAGGGTGAAGCTCAGGCCTCGATGGTGAAGCGCACGTCGGTACGCGCGACCGTGTAGCCCGCCTTTTCGTACAGCCCGGCGGCACCGGTCGGGCTGGCGGAGTCGACTTGGAGGCTGGTCTGGTCGAACCCGGCGGCTTCGGCGGCGCGCTGGGCGTGGGCGATCAGGGCACCGGCCACGCCGCGTTTGCGGTAGGCGCGGCGGGTGCCGATCAGCAGGTAGTGCGCGTCGCGGATACCGGTGGCCTCGGTGTCCGCTTCCCAGAAGTGGGTCACGAGGATGCCCGCAGCGGTGCCCGTGGCCGTATCCGCCGTGTTGGCCGTGTCCGCCGCGGTGTCGCGAAGCAGGAAGCTGAGGTCGGGGCGGAAGGACTGCCAGCCGACCACCGTGCCGCGCCATTGTTCCGCGGGCATCTGCACCGCTCCCCAGTGGTCGAGGAACGCCTCGTTGCGGACGGCGTGGAACTCGGCTGCGTTCTCCGCCGAGTAGCCCTCGACGACGAACCCCTCGGGAATCGGCGCGCTGACGATGGCCTCGCCCAGCGGGTGCGTCATGTGGGAGTACCAGCGGATCGGGCTCATGCCCGCGGCGCGGTAGGCGGCCGTGGCGCCCACGTTCGTCTCAGTGGTCTGGACATCGATGGTGAGCTGGAGGTCCGGGTGGTGAATCGCGTGCAGATCCTTGGCGCTGGCGATCCCGGCGTCCAACAACCGCGCCCCGATCCCGCGCCGCCGGTAGGCCGGATGCACACCGCCCTGGAGCATCACCCGGTGCAGCCCGACGGCCAGCGGCCGGTGCATGGCCCAGGAGTACCCGACCATGGCATCGCCGTCGAACCCGGCAAGCGTGCCACGCTCCAGGTCGAGCCCCGGATCGCCGAGCTGCTCGGCGGCGTCCGCCTCGCTGTAGTACTCGCCGAAGTGGTCCTCGTCCTCGATCGCGTTGAACAACGCGGCGCATGCGGCGGCGTCGCCCGGAGCGACGGGGCGCCAGGTGAGGTGCGCGGGATCGGCGGTCATGGGCTGACCATAGGCTGCGGCGATGCTGCCGTCATATGGATTTCCGGGAGCTGTGGGCTCGCCATGATGTGCGCACCAGCACGGCCGGTGCGAAGGGCTTCCGGCATCCGGAGGTCGGCGTGATCAACCTGCTGTTCCATGCGATGCCGCTGGAGCACGGCCAGGTCCTCACCGTCCTGCACGCCCGGCCGGGCTCATCGGACGAGCAGTCCCTGGCCCTGCTCGCCACGATGATCGCGACCCGGCAGCAGCGCGGCTGAAAGGAAGCGGCCGGCAGCACCTAAGCGCATGCGGTGGCGCCCCGCATCGCCGAGCCCTCAACAGCGGCCCCGCGTCGCCGGGCACTCATCCCCGACAGCTCATCACCGGCAACAGCGCGCTGACCGGGAGCAACCAATCAGAACCCAGAGAACCCCGAC
>NZ_JAAFZA010000410.1 GCF_015356865.1 Catenulispora pinisilvae | reverse complement strand
GGCCGGATCCCCGGCCCCCGGTCGGCCACCCGCAGCTCCACCCGCCCCGCCAGCTCCGAGGCGGTCAGCAGCACCGGCCGGTCCTGCGACCCGTGCTTGAGCGCGTTCGCGATCAGGTTCGCCACGGCCCGCTCCAGCAGTATCGGGTCCGCCTGCACCTCCGGGACCCCGGCCAGCTCCTGGAAATCCACCTGGGAGCGGTCGATGCCCAGGCTGTCCATCGCCATCGCCGCGACGTCCTCGATCGCCACGTCCTCCATGTGCAAGTTCAGCGCCCCGGCCTGCAACCGGCTCATGTCCAGCAGGTTGTCCACCAGCCGCGAGAGCCGGTCCAGCGACTCCTCGGCGCCGGCCAGCAGCTCCGCGCGGTCCTCCTCGGACCACTCCACCGACGTGTCGCGCAGCGAGGCCACCGACAGCTTGGCCGCCGACAGCGGGGTCCGCAGGTCGTGCGAGACCGCGGCCAGCAGCGCCGTGCGCATCTTGTCCGCGGCCGCCAGCGGCACCGCCTCGGCGGCCTGCCGGGCCAGCCGCGAGCGCTCCAGCGCCACCGCCGCCTGGGCCGCGAACGCGGTCAGCACGTGCTGGTCGGCGGCCGGCAGCGCCCGCCCGCGCAGCACCAGCATCGCGTCCGGGCCGGCGTGCACCAGCACGTCGGCCTCGCCGGGCGTCCGGCACGGCATCGTCCCGGTCCCGGAGGTGGCCGCGACGATCCGCCACGCGTCCGGGTCGTCGGCCTCGTCCGGCAGCACCGGCGCGCTCGGGTCGATCCGTTCCAGCAGTGCCACCGAGTCCATGCCGAAAGTCTCCCGGAACCGGCCCAGCAGCGCCCCGATCGCCTCGTCCCCGCGCAGCACGGAGCGTGCCAGCTCGGACAGAGTCTCCGCCTCCGCCGAGGCCTTCCCGGCCCGCCGCTCCTGCCGCGAGGCGAAGTCCACCACCGAGGCCACGATCAGCGCCACCAGGGCGAACACCACCAGCGCCAGGATGTTCTGCGGGTCGTTGATGGTCAGGCGGTAGAACGGTTTGATGAAGTAGTAGTTCAGCAGCAGCGAGGCGGTCAGCGAGGCGAAGAACGCCGACAGCAGTCCGCCCAGGCGCGCCACCGCGACCACCCCGGCCAGGAAGATCAGCACCTGGTTGGTCAGGTTCAGCTCGGAGCGCAGGGCGTCCAGGATCACCGTGAGCACGATCGGCACGATCAGCCCGGCCACCGGCCCCCACCAGCGCGGCCCGGTCTCCGGCTGCCGCAGCACCCGCCGGACCCAGGTCCAGCGGCTCTGGTCGGCCGCCGACCGCTCGTGGGTGACCATGTGCACGTCGATGTCGCCGGACTGCTGCACCACGGTCTCGCCGATGCCGTAGCCGCCGAGGAACCGCTCCACCCGCCCGCGCCGGGACACGCCGATCACCAGCTGCGTGGCGTTCTCGGCGCGCGCGAACTGCAACAGCGCGTTCGGGATGTCGTCGCCGACCACCGAGTGGAAGGTCCCGCCGAGGGACTCCACCAGATCCCGCTGCTCGGCCAGCAGCGCCGGGGAGGCGCCGGTCAGGCCGTCGGAGCGGGCCACGTGCACGGCCAGCAGGTCCGAGCCCTTGGCCCCGACCCGCTGGGCGATGCGCGCGCCGCGCCGGATCAGCGTGGAGCCCTCGGGCCCGCCGGTCAGCGCGACCACTATCCGTTCCCGGGTCTCCCAGACCTTGTCGATGCCGTGCTGGTCGCGGTAGCGCTGCAAGGCCTCGTCGACCCGGCCGGCCACCCACAGCAGCGCCAGCTCGCGCAGGGCGCCCAGGTTGCCGGGGCGGAAGTAGTTGGACAGCGCGGCGTCGATCTTCTCCGGCTTGTAGATGTTGCCGTGCGCCATCCGGCGCCGCAGCGCCTCCGGGGCCATGTCGATCAGCTCGATCTGGTCCGCGGAGCGCACGACCTCGTCCGGCACGGTCTCCTGCTGCGGGACCCCGGTGATCTTCTGGACGACGTCGTTCAGCGACTCCAGGTGCTGGACGTTGAGCGAGACTATGACGTCGATCCCGACGGCCAGCAGCTCCTCGACGTCCTGCCAGCGCTTGGCGTTGCGCGAGCCGGGGATGTTGGTGTGCGCGAGCTCGTCGATCAGCACCACCGAGGGGCGCCGCTCCAAGATGGCGTCGATGTCCATCTCTTCGAAGTCCGAGCCCCGGTACTCCATCCGGCGGCGCGGCACGATCTCCAGGCCGTCCAGCATGGCCTGGGTGTGCGGCCGGTCGTGGGTCTCCACGAAACCCACGACCACGTCACCGCCCCGCTCGGCGCGGCGCTGGGCCTCGTCGAGCATGTGGTAGGTCTTGCCCACGCCGGGGGCCGCACCCAGGTATACGCGCAGCTTGCCACGCGTGCTCATCGCACCATCACTCTAGTCACCGCGGTCACGTCACTGATCGTCGCACGCGCGCGAATGAGTGGATAACCGCTGGCGTTTGCATCTCGTTTGCAATTCTTCAAACAACCCGGATTGCCTACTTCATCCCGTCGGCCAGCGGGCCCAGGGACAGCGCCGGGAGGAAGTTCAGCAGGGCCGGCAGCACCGCCGCGCCGGTGGCCGGTGCGACGAAGTTCACGCCGGAGGCACGCAGCGTGCCGACCAGATAGCGGCCGACCAGCGTGGTCCCGCACAGCCCGAGGCTGGGGAACGCCGGGTTCCCGCGAAGTCCCCCGAATGAACCGCCGTCACTCCGCGACAAACAGGTTGCGACAGCGCCCGGACCAGCCTCGTGATCGCGTTCACAAGGGTTGCTTGCATGTCGTACGCATCCGGGCCGAGGCCGCTTGGATCATGTTGGCGGACCTGTCGGAGCCGGTTTCAGGCTCCTACTTTCGGAAGTGGGAAGTCTCGCCGGAACAGTCGGCGGAGGCCCGCGCCATATGAGGAGCGCATCATGGACACCACTGTTCTGGAGCCTGACGAACGTACCGAGGACGACCGGCTCCTGCTGCTGGTCCCCGTCCGTTCCGGCCGTTGCGGCTCGATCGCCGTGCGCACCGGCCGCCTTCCCGACGGCCGCCGGGTCGGGCTCGCGTTCACCTGCGAGACGGCCCTGGCCGCGGTGTTCGGGCCCGAACAGAAGTGGATCCCGCTGAACGCGCGGGTGGCGCGCTGGATGTTCGCCGAGGCCGGTGCTGAGGAGACGCGCGTGGACGCGGTTCCGTTCGCGCCCGCCCCGGCTCTGATGCCCGCGTCGGCCCCCGCGGCCGCGACCTTGCTGCCCGAGCCGTCCCGGGCTGTCGTGCCCGCGCCGCTTCCGGTGCCCCTTCCCGCGCCGCTTCCGACGCCGCGCCCCGAGCGCGCGACCGTCGCCATAGCGCCGAAGCCGCTGGTGGCCTTGCAGACCCTCACCCCCACGCGCCGCCGCGCTGGCGCCCGCATCCGCCTGGCGGCCCGCCATGCTCACTGAACACCGCTCCACCGAGTCCGCGCCGCGTGTCTGGTACTGCGGCTGCCCCAACGACGATTGCGACTGCGATGAGGAACCAACTCCGGCTGTCCGCCGAGACGACACCGTGGCCGCTGACCACCACCGGCCTGCCCTCGCCGACGAGCGCGACGAAGACCCCTTCTTCACCCACTGCCACCGGTGAGGAGGATCTGGCGGTCGGCGGGGTCCGGCTGGCGGAGATCGCCGCGACCTACGGCACCCCGGCGTACGTCCTGGACGAGGCCGACGTCCGGGCCCGTGCCCGGGCCTATCGTTCCGCTCTGCCCGAAGCTGAGATCGCCTACGCCGGCAAGGCCTTCCTCTGCCGAGCGATGATCGGCTGGGTCCGGTCCGAAGGGCTGTCGCTGGATGTGTGTTCCGGCGGCGAGCTGGCGCTGGCCCGGCACGTCGGCTTCCCGGCCGACCGGATCGTGCTGCACGGCAACGCCAAGACCCCGCGCGACGTGCAGGACGCGCTGGGCTACGGCGTCGGGCGCATCGTGGTCGACTCCACCTACGAGATCACGCAGCTCGCCGTCGCCGCGCACGCCCGACACCCGCAGAAGGTACTGATCCGAGTCACGCCCGGCCTGGACGCCCACACGCACAAAGCGATCGCCACCGGCGTCGAAGACCAGAAGTTCGGCTTCTCCCTGGCCACCGGCGCGGCGGCCGACGCGGTCCGCCAAGTCCTGCACTGGCAGCTCGCCGAGCGCCCGGCCCTGGAACTCGCCGGCCTGCACTGCCACCTCGGCAGCCAGATCACCTCGGTCGAGGTCTTCGCCGAAGCCGCCCGCCGGCTGATAGCGCTGATGGCCTGGATCCGCGACGAGTTCAACGTCATCGTGCCCGAACTCGACCTCGGCGGCGGCCACGCGGTCGGCTACCGCGACGGCGACCCGGACTTCGACCTGGACCAGTACGCGCGCACCATCCGCACAGTGATCGCAAAGGCCTGCCACCAACATCGGCTACCAGTGCCCAAACTCACCGTCGAACCCGGCCGGGCGATCGTGGCACGCGCCGGCGTGACCCTGTACCGGGTCCTGACGATGAAGCGCATCCCCGGCATCCGCACCTTCGTCGCGGTCGACGGCGGCATGAGCGACAACCCACGCCCGGCCCTCTACGGCTCGGCCTACACCGCACGCCTCATCGGCCGTACCTCCACCGCGACGCCGGAACCGATGACCGTGGTCGGCCGCCACTGCGAAGCCGGCGACATCATCGCCCGCGACCTGCCACTCCCGGCCGACCTACGCCCCGGCGACCTACTCGCCGTCCCATGCACCGGCGCGTATCAGCACTCGATGGCCTCGACCTACAACCAGATCTGCCGCCCCCCGGTGATCGCCGTACGCGACGGCGTGGCCAGGGTCCTGATACGGCGCGAAACGCTGGAGGACCTTCAGGCGCGCGATGTGAGTCTGTAGGTCGCGGCGCACCCACACCACCAGGCCGGGCCGTATGCGCTTCACCGCGGCGCATACGGCCCTTTTCCTGTGGGTTTTTTGGGGAGGGCTGGGGTTTGTGGGGCTGGTTGCGGTTGGCGTGTGGGTTTCAAAGCCTTTTACGGCCTTCGGTCATAGTTGAGCCGGTTCGGGGTTCGGGGCGGCGGGTGTGTTTGTCGGCTGCCGGTTCCGGTGTTCACAACCCCGGCGCATCTCAGGCCTCTTCAACTCCGGCAAGTTGGAACAAGAACCAGATCAAGAATCAGATCAACAGCCAGATCAAGGTCA
>NZ_JAAFZA010000041.1 GCF_015356865.1 Catenulispora pinisilvae | reverse complement strand
GTCCACCGCGACACCCACCGCCCCCTTCCAACCGCCGGCCCCGCCCGCCTGGTGGCCGGCCCTACGCGGCATCTGGACCCAAGGCCGCCGGATCGAGCGCACCTGCTACGTCCTCGGCCTGGTCCTCATAGCCTCAGGCACGTTCCACTTCGCCATGTTCTTCATCCGCGGCGGACCGTGGGAGGGCCCGGTCTCCTGGCGCAAGCCGACCACCTTCGGCTTGTCCTTCGGCCTCACCCTCATCGCGGTGGCCTGGGTCGCCTCCTACCTCAAACTCACCGAACGCACCCGCGTCCTGGCCCTGGGCGTCTTCGCCGCCGACTGCTTCGTCGAGGTCGGCGGCATCACGCTCCAGGCCTGGCGCCACGTCCCCTCGCACATCGACCTGCAGGGCTCCTTCAACACCGGCGTGTCGATGACCCTGGCCGTCGGCGGCGGCGTCCTGGTCCTGGTGCTGGGCCGGCTCGCCGTCGCGGCCTTCCGCGGCGATCCCGACGCGGCGCCCTCGATGCGCCTGGCCCTGCGCGCCGGGTTCGCCACCCTGATGATCGGCCTGCTGGCCGGGGCGGCGATGATCGCCCGCGGCACGAGCGAGGCCCGCAGCGGGCACCAGCAGCAGGCCTACCTGGACCTCGGCTTCCTGAAGCTGGTGCACGGCATCAGCCTGCACGGCGTCCTGGTGCTCCCCGGCATCGCCTGGCTGCTGACCCAGACCTCGTGGCCGGAAGAGAAGCGGACCCGGGTCGTGAAGCTGGCCGCGTCCGCCTACGGCCTGGCCATCCTCGCCGCGCTGGGGTGGGACCTCGTGCGGATGTGACGATCAGGATGTGGGGCCCCGGCAAGCGCCCCAACCAGATCAACCAAATCAACCAAATCAAGCCTTCACAGTCCCCGCCGCAGCGAACCCGCTCCAGCCCGACCAAGCGCCGTTCGCCACCACCTCGAACCGGTTCCACACCGACCCGTCACCCAGCACCGCGAACACCTCGACCCGGCCGTCGGCGTGCCGGGCCACAGAAGCAGCGATCACCGCCGCCCCCGCCGGCCCGAACCCCTCGCTCCACTCCGACCAGCCCCCGCCCGGAACAGTCTCGAACCGGTTCCGGATCCCACCCGACGCCGTCACCGCGAAGACCTCCACCCGACCGTCCTGGTGCACGCCGGCAGCGACGGTCCCCGGAGCCCCATCGCCATTCGCCCCGCCGGTCGGGCCGTAGACGCTCCAATCAGTCCACGAACCGTTCGGCATCGTCTCGACCCTGTTCCGCATCGACCCGTCGCTCATCACCGCGAACACCTCAAGCCGACCGTCCAGGTGCCGGGCCGCACTCAGGCTGTCCGTGACGCCGCCCCGCAGCCCGAACTCGTTCCAGCTGGACCACGTGGACGACGCGGACCCCGCCCCGCTCGGCCCCGTCTCGACCCGGTTGGCGACCCCGCCCGACGGCGTCGCCGCGAACAGCTCCAACCGGCCGTCGGAATGCACCCCGACCGTCAGCGCCCTGGCAGTCCCGGACGGCGCGAACGCGTTCCACCCCGACCACGCGCCGCCTGCCACGGTCTCGAACCGGTTCTGCACGGAGCCGTCGCTCATCACCGCGAACACCTCAAGTCGGCCGTCGGCGTGCCGCCCGGTCGCCACCGAACTCGTCAGCGCCGCGAACCCGAAACCCCGGGCCGGGCTGAAGTCGCCCCAGTCGCTCAACTCGGTCCCGTCGGTCGAGTCAGTCGAGTCAGTCGAGTCGGTCCGCGCCGCGTTCGGCGCCGACTCCGACTTGTTCCGGATCCCACCGGCCGGCGTCACCGCGAACAGCTCGACCCGACCGTCAGAACGCACCCCGCCGGCCATCCGCCCCCCGCTCCCGGCCTGATACAGCACCGAACCGGCGCCCCACTGCCCGAAGTCGGCGGTCAGCGCCTGGTCCCCGTCGACCTCCGCGCCGTCGAACGTGAACGGCGTCCGGTTCTGCCACAGCTGGATACCGGGATACGGCGAGCTATTACGGCCGCCCGAATACGCGGTCGAGCACGACTGCCAGGCCCAGCGGATACGCCCCGAGGCCAGCAGCCAGCCCAGGGCGTCGTAGCTGCTGTAGCAGCCGGTGCGGGCGACACCGATCACCGAGGCGACGCCGTCGAAGTAGGCGTCGACCGCGTCCATGTCAGCGGCCTGCACATCCCAGTCCACGCTGAAGTAGATCGGCCGATCCGCGGGCATCCCGCACGCCGCCGCCTGCCGCTGTGCCTCGGTGGCGTCCGCGGCGCCCTGGCCGAAGCCCTGGCGCGGGCCGTCGACGGCGGTCTCCCAGTTGCAGACCACCGCGATCCCGGCCGTGGTCAGCGCCTGGGCCTCGGCCGCCGTGAGGTTCTTCTCCGGGCTGTAGCTGAGGTAGCGGACCACGAACTTGTAGCCGGCCGACGTCATCGCACCGGTGGAGGGATGCGGGGTCCAGGCGTAGTCCAGTCCGGTCGCGATCGGGACCGGGACCTGGACGGGCAGGTCCTGAGCACGACGCGCCAGCGGTACGACAGCCCCAGCCCCAGTCGCCGCCGACGCCGGCCGCACCCCCGCCACGCCCGCCAACGTCACCGCGCCGGCGGAGGTCAGCAGCCGACGCCGTGACACAGGGCTCGAGCTCGAGTTCATCACGGAGACTATTTCATCCCCATGACCCCCGATAACCGATGATTTCGTCGCGCGTCGTCAGATCTCCAACGCCTTCATGAACGCCTCCGCGATCAGCGCGTGCCCCGCCAGGTTCGGGTGGATCCGGTCGTCCGCCCAGTCCCGCGACGTGGTGCTGAGCAGCGCGCTGTCGAACACCTGCTGGGTCGGGATGTGCACCGCGTCGAACTCCTCGGCCAGCCCGGCGACCACGGTCACGAACTTGTCGCTGGCCGCGCGCTGCGGCTCGTCGCGGTCCGGCTCGATGATGTACGGGTCGGCCAGGATCAGCCGGCAGCCGGTCTCCTCCACGGCCCGGCGCAGCAGCGTGCGCAGGGTGTCGGTGTACTCGTCGAGCGGGACGGCGTTCTCCGGGTCGCCGTCGAAGGCCCGCCAGACGTCGTTGATCCCGATCATCACCGACAACCAGTCCGGCCGCGGCGCCAGCGCGTCGGCCTCCCAGCGCCCGGCCAGGTGGCGCGTGGTGTTGCCGCTGATACCGCGGTTTGTCCAGGTCAGCCGGGCGTCCGGGTGCCGGGCCGTGGTGAACGCCCGCAGCAGGCTGACATACCCCCGGCCGTAGGGGGCGTCGTCCTCGCGACGCCCGCAGTCGGTGATGCTGTCGCCGATGAGCAGGATGTGCTGGCCGTCCTTGAAATACACGGATCTCGCCTTCCGATGCGCACTGCGGATGGGGAACATCCGATCATGCCCCGGCCGGGCCCGATCAGGCGAGGGTGTCGATCCACTCTTCGAGACGCCGCCCCTGCCGGGTCATCACCTCCGGCTCGCGCAACGCGTTGGCCAGCACCGACATCCCCTGATACGCCGCGACGAGTTCGACCGCGAGGTCCGGCGCGTCGGCCCGGTCCAGCTGCCGGAACTGCCCCTCGGCCCAGTCGATCAGCCCCCGCAGCACCCCGGCGGCCGCCTGGTCCAGACCGTCCTCGCGCTTGTCGAGTTCGGCGGCCAGGGTGCCGAACGGACAGCCGTAGCGGGCCGCGATCTCGCGCTGCTCGACCCAGCCGACGATCAGGGCCTTGAGCCGGGTCGCCGGGTCGGGGAGCTGGTCCAGACGCCCGGTGATGTCGGACAGCCGGTCCCGATGCGCGCCGAGGGCGGCCTCGACCAGCTGGTCCTTGGTCTTGAAGTAGTAGTAGACGTTGCCCAGCGGGACGTCCGCCGCCTGCGCGATGTCGCTGAGCGTGGTGCGCTCCACACCTTGGTGGTGGAACACCTCCGCGGCCGCTGACGCCAGCCGCTCGCGCTTGCCGCCGCCTCGGGGCTTCGCAGCTTCTGAGTCAGTCACCTAACTGAGCATAGACAACCACCTCGGCGATCCGCTAGCGTCGGTCTCAGTTAGCCAACTAACTCATACTCTGAGCTGGGGAGAATCATGATCGTTGTGACCGGAGCGACCGGGAACGTGGGCCGGGCCCTGGTGCGGACGCTGGCCGCCGACGGGCATGCGGTGACCGCCGTGGCCCGACACATCCAGAACTCCGACGTCCCAGCCGGCGTCCCGACCGGCGTCCCGACCGGCGTGCGCGCCGTCGCGGCCGACCTCGGCGTGCCGACCACCCTGGACGCCGCACTGACCGGTGCGAAATCCCTGTTCCTGCTGGTCGCGGGCGACGACCCGGCCGGGGTCCTGGCCCGGGCGAAGGCCGCCGGGGTCACGAAGGTGATGCTGGTCTCCTCGCAAGGCGTCGGCACCCGGCCCGGCGGCGCCTATGCCCACGCCGCGCGCTTCGAGCAAGCGGTCGCCGCCTCAGGACTCGAATACACGATCCTGCGCTCGGGCGGCCTGGACTCCAACGCCTTCGCCTGGGCCGAACCGATCCGCGCGCAGCGGCTGGCCCCGGCGCCGTTCGCCGAGGTCGGGCTCCCGTTCGTGGACCCGGACGACGTGGCCGCCGTGGCCGCGGCGGTGCTCGCCGAGGACGGCCACGACGGCGCGACCTACGTGCTCACCGGCCCGGCGCCGACCACACCCCGGCAGCGGGCGGCGGCCATCGGGAAGGCGATCGGAGCGCCGGTGACCTTCGTCGAGATGACGCGGGAGGAGGCGCGGGCCCAGATGTCCCGGTTCATGCCACCGGAAGTCGTCGAGGGCACGCTGACGATCCTCGGCGAGCCGACGCCCGAGGAGCAGATGGTGAGCCCTGACATCGAGCGGGTGCTGGGCCGGCCGGCACAGCCGTTCAGCGCGTGGGCCCAGCGGAACGCCGCGGCGTTCCGCTGAGCAGGACCGCACCTCGGTTCGCGGTGGGGTGGGCGTGGTGAGCGCTCAGGCGCGCTTGCCGCTCGTGGCCCGGACGATGAACAGGAACGCGACCAGCCCGGTCCCGACCAGTACGAAGCCCGCGCTCGCCAACGATCCGAACGTCCCGAGCACCGCCACGCCGAGCGCCGAGCCGCCCTGCCGCACCCCGTTCAGCGCCCCCTGACCGGTCGCGGCCAGGTCGGCGGGCGCGGCGACGGCCATCTCGGCCGCGGCGCCGGGGATGGCCAGCGTCCCGGTCGCCGCCAGCGCCAACTCCGCGGCGATCAGCAGCGGCAGCGGCACGTGGTGGCCGGCGGTGACGGCCAGCAGCACCCCGGCGAGGACGGACGCCGCCATCCCGGTCAGCAGGACCGGACGCGCGCCGCGCCGGGCGACCAGCCGCCCGGTGAAGAACGGCATGACGCAGACCGGGAACGTCAGCGGCAGCGCCGCCAGACCGGCCGCGAAGGGCGAGAGGTGGTCGGCGTGCTGCAACCAGATGTCCAGCAGGTACATCCCGCCGAAGAAGGCGAAGCAGGACTGCGCGGCGGCCACGAAGGACGCCCGGACCCGCGGCAGCGCGACCAGGCTCGGCGGCAGGACCGGCGCGGCCACCCGGCGTTCGACCGCGGCCAGCGTCCCGAAGGCGGCCACCGCGGCGAGCATCGGCACCAGCGCCACGGCCGAGGTCCAGCCGCGGCTCCCGGCCTCGACCAGTCCGAACGTCAGCAGCCCCAGGCCCGCGGTGGCCAGCACCAGCCCGGACCGGTCCAGCGCGCGCCGGGCCCGCGCCGGCGACGGATTCGGCAGCAGGCGCGCCGCCAGCAGCGTGAGCACGGCGATCGGCGGATTCACCAGGAACACCAGCCGCCACCCGTCGAGCTCGACCAGCGCGCCCCCGAGCACCGGCCCGGCCGCCGCGCCGAGCCCGCTGAGCGCGACCCACGCCCCGACCGCCCGCTGCCGTCGCGCCGGATCCGGATACAGCCCGATCAGCAGCGCCATCGACGCCGGCACCAGCCCGGCCCCGGCCGCGCCGAGCAACGCCCGGCCGCCGATCAGCACACTGACGTCAGGCGCGGCGGCGCAGAGCGCGGACAGCACGGCGAACGACGCCAGCGCGCCGAGGTAGACGCGCCTGGCGCCCCACCGATCGGCGAACACCCCGGCCGCGAGCAGCAGCCCGGCGAAGACGACGGTGTAGGCGTCCACAGCCCAGGGCAGCGCGGCGGCTGAGGGATGGAGCGTGCGCTGGACGTCGGGGACGGCGACGTTGAGGATCGAGGTGTCGAGCAGGACCAGCAGGTTGCCGGTGGCGATCGCGGCGAAGGCCAGGCGCTGGCGGCCGGTGGTGGCGCGCGCCGGCTCGGCGCGGTCGGCCGGGCGATCGGCCGACTGCTCGGCGGGCTGCCCGGCCGGTTGCTCAGTCGACTGCTCAGTCGGCTGGTCGGCCGACTGCTCGGTCGAGCCGGCGATGTCCGCGGCGGGCGGCGCGGCTATCGAGCCGGCCGCGTCCGGGGCGGGAGGCGTGGTCATCAAACCGGCGGCGGCCGGGCCCGCGTCCGGCTCGGGTCGGCATTCAGTGGTGGAAGCCGTGGTCATGGCAGGCTCCTGAGGGGCTAGCAGTGATCAGATCGGTGTGCTTCCACTTCACCGCGATCCGCCTCCGCGACCCAGAGGCATCCTGAGCCGGCAGCGATCACCGATCGAGATCGATCACCGCCCGGCAAGCCGCCACCAACGCCCCCAACCGCTCCCGATCGGCGATCCGCACCGCGAGCGCCGCCGGTATCGACAGCCCGCCGACCACCGGCAGAAACGCCAGCCGCCCGGTGGCCAGCTGCTCCGCCTGTGCCGCGTACACGACCGTCCAGCCGGGCCCGCCCGCGCTCAGCGCCGCCAGCTTGTCCTGCAACGACCCGGCCCCCGGCCCCGGCACCGGCTCGAACCCGGCCTCCCGGCACGCCTGGAGCACCAGGTCCACCAGCGGCGGATTGAGCCGCCGCGCCACCAGCGACAGCGGCGAGCCGGCCAGCCGCGTCATCTCGATCTCCGCCTGGCCGGCCAGCGGGTGCCGCTTCGACACCGCGACCAGCAGCTCGTCCTGCCACACCGGAAGCAGCCGCAGCCCGTCCGGCACGGCGACGTCCCCGCGCACGAACGCCGCGTCCCACTCCCGCTCGGCGACCCGCCGCAGCCGGTCCTCCAGCGGCGCCGAAAAGAGTTCGACCACTGTCTCCGGCGAGCGCGACGCCAACGCCTCGAGCACCCGCTCCAGACGCGTCCCCATCCCGGCGCTCGTCCCGAGCCGCAGCACCGTCCCGCGCTCCACCCGGAACGCGGCGATCGTGTCCAGCGCCCGCTGCTCGGCCGCCACCACGTCCCGCGCCACCGGCACGAACGCCGCCCCGGCCGCGGTCAGCCGCACCCGGCGCGGCGTCCGGTCCAGCAGTTCCACCCGCAGCTCGCGCTCCAGCCGCAGAATCTGCTGGCTGACCGCGGACTGCACGATCGACAGCCGCTCGGCGGCCCGGCCGAAGTGCAGTTCCTCGGCGACCGCGAGGAAGTACTTGAGTTGGCGCAGTTCCACAGTTCCGAGAGCGTACGCGGTGGCCGGCGGTGACCGGTCGACAAGAAACCGGCGGGCCGGTATTTTCCTGACCGCCGCATCGGGCGCACCCGGCGCACCCGACGCGGCACCGTCTTACGAGCAGTGGTCCGCGCTGGTCGCCGACGTGCGGCCGATGCACGACCACGTCCTGGACCTGCTCGGCGCGGTGTTCACTCGACCGGCGGTGCAGATCCGCGAGGACCCGATCATCCGCGCGACCGTGCGGCTCCAGACCGGGCGGTCGCAGATCGCTGAGCCGCTGCACCTGCCCTATGTCGACTGGATCGAGACCTCGACCGGTCTGCTCCACACGGCCGCGGACGGCGGTGAGCTGCGCCCGGGCGCCGATCCCGCGGCCCTGGCCCGGGTCTGCGTCGCCGGGTTCCAGGGCGTCCAGCACGTGTCCGGCAGCTTGTCAGGCCACGCCGACGGCACCGAGCGCGTCGCCGAGTGGTGGGCCGAGTGGTGGGCCGTGACGCGGGCCGGGCTAGCAGCCGGTCCCGGCGATCACGACTCGTGATCGCAGCCAGTCCGATCATCACCTTGCTCAACATCCCATCCCCGAGTGGAGTAGACCCATGTCCGTCATCCCCGAATCCCACACCGATCTGCTCGAGCGGCCGGTCTTCTGCCACCTGGCGACGATCCGCGCCGACGGCACCCCGCACGTGAACCCCATGTGGTTCCTCTGGGACGGTGAGTTCCTGTCCTTCACCACCTCGACGAAGCGCGCGAAGTACAAGGAGCTCAGCGAGCGCCCGAGCGCCGCGGTCTCCATCAACGACCCCGACGCGCCGTACCGGTATCTGGAGTTGCGCGGCACCGTGGAGCGCATCGAACCGGACCCGGAGGGTGACTTCTTCGCCGTCCTCGCCGACCGGTACGCCCTGGCGATGGACGGTCCCGTGGGCGACGCGCCGACCCGCGTGCGGATCTACCTGCGGCCCACGCACGCGACCTTTCAGTAGCCCTCTGACATACAGCATGTTGATTGGGATTTCACGGCCGCCACAAGATATGGTGTCTGACGCAGCTGGTTCGGCCGCCGCCTGAGGCAAGGGCGGGGGCCGAGGCAAGAGGGAACCCGGTGTGATTCCGGGACTGCCCCGCAGCGGTGAGTGGGAACGACAGCCGTCGTGCACACTGGGCCGACGGCGCCTTCGGGCGCCGGCCTGGGAAGTGACGGCCAGTAGGTTCGCGGGGCCCGATCCGGGTTCCGCCGGGCGCCCACGAGTCCGAAGACCTGCCAGCGGTGCCGTGCCCGGACGTGGGGCGCGGCTGGTCCGAGGCCGCGTGGGACGGCTGACGGCGGAGTGCGTCGCGGCCCGGCCGCCCGCCTCGCTGTCTGCTCGCCATCGGTCCGGACCGGACCTACGACTGGCGAGGAGAAGGTTGTGACGGTCACCCAGGTCGATACCGGGACCACGGAGACAACGGGGCGCGCGGGAGCGCACACGCTGTCGGCCGCGGTGCCGGCCGAGACGGTCGTGGCGGCGCCGCGCCCCACGACCGATCAGCACCCGGCCACGACCCCCGAGCAGCAGCTCCTGCTCGACATCGCCGCCTGGTCCGCCGACCTGCCGGACGTCGACCCGTCCCGCGTCGCCCGCAAGACCGTCGCCGGCCTGCCGCCCGCCGCCACCGCGGAGCATATCGCGGAGCTCGCGGTGCAGAGCGCGGCGGAGCTGATCGGCGAGGAGCCGCAGTACTCGAAGCTCGCCGCCCGCCTGCTCTCCGCGGTCATCGCCCGCGAGGCGGCCGGGCAGGGCTCGGCCACGTTCAGCGCGTCCATCGCCGTCGGGCATCGGGAGGGCCTGATCGGCGAGGTGACCCTGGACCTGGTCAGCACGCACGCCGCGCAGTTCGACGCGGCCATCGACCCCGACGGCGACCGGCGCTTCGAGTACTTCGGCCTGCGCACCGTCTACGACCGCTACCTACTCCGGCACCCGGTGACCCGCCGCGTCATCGAGACGCCGCAGCACTTCCTGCTGCGGGTCGCGGCCGGACTGTCGCAGGACCCGCAGGAGGCGATCGGCTTCTACCGCCTGATGTCCTCGCTGGCCTACCTGCCCAGCTCCCCCACGCTGTTCAACTCCGGCACCCGGCACACCCAGATGTCGTCCTGCTACCTCGTGGACTCCCCGCGGGACGAGCTGGACTCCATCTACGCCCGCTACCACCAGGTCGCGCGGCTGTCGAAGTTCGCCGGCGGCATCGGCATCGGCTTCTCCCGCGTCCGCTCGCGCGGCGCCCTGATCCGCAGCACCAACGGCCGCTCCAACGGCATCGTCCCGTTCCTGCGCACGCTCGACTCCTCGGTCGCGGCGGTCAACCAGGGCGGCCGGCGCAAGGGCGCGGCGTGTGTCTACCTGGAGCCGTGGCACCCGGACATCGAGGAGTTCCTGCAACTGCGGGACAACACCGGTGAGGACGCGCGCCGCACCCACAACCTGAACCTGGCCAACTGGATCCCCGACGAGTTCATGCGCCGGGTCGAGGCCGACGGCCCCTGGTCGCTGATGGACCCCGACCAGGTGCCGGAGCTGCCGGACCTGTGGGGCGCGGAGTTCGACGCGGCCTATCGGGCAGCCGAGGCCGAGGGCCGCTTCGTCCGCCAGGTCCCGGCGCGCGACCTCTACGGCAAGATGATGCGCACGCTGGCCCAGACCGGCAACGGCTGGATGACGTTCAAAGACGCCTCCAACAAGCTGTGCAACCAGACCGGCCTGCCCGGCAACACCGTGCACCTGTCGAATCTGTGCACTGAGATCATCGAGGTCTCCTCCGACGCCGAGACCGCGGTGTGCAACCTGGGCTCGATCAACCTGGCCGCGCACCTGACGCCGGCCCGCGACGCCGTGGACTGGGACCGGCTGCGGGCCACGGTCCGCACCGCGGTGGTCTTCCTGGACCGCGTCATCGACATCAACTACTACCCGAGCGAGCAGACCGCGGCGTCGAACCCGCGCTGGCGGCCGGTCGGGCTGGGCCTGATGGGGCTGCAGGACGTGTTCTTCGCGCTGCGGCTGCCGTTCGACGACGCGCGGGCGCGCGAGCTGTCGACCCAGATCTCCGAGGAGATCTACCTGACGGCGCTGGAGACGTCGGCCGGACTGGCCGAGCAGTTCGGCGCGCACCCGGCGTTCGCCGAGACCCGCGCGGCCCGGGGAGCGCTCCAGCCGGACCTGTGGAACGTCGCCACCGCGCCGGAACTGGCCTCGCGGTGGGGTGCGGTGCGCGAGCGGATCACGGCCACCGGCCTGCGCAACTCGCTGCTCGTGGCGATCGCCCCGACCGCGACCATCGCCTCCATCGCCGGCTGCTACGAGTGCATCGAGCCGCAGGTGTCGAACCTGTTCAAGCGCGAGACGCTGTCCGGGGAGTTCCTGCAGATCAACTCGGCGCTGGTCGGCGAGCTGAAGGCGCTGGGGCTGTGGACCCCGGCGGTGCGCGAGGCGATCAAGCGGGCCGAGGGCTCGGTGCAGGGCGTCGAGGCGCTGCCGGCGGAGATCAGGGCCCTGTATCGGACGGCGTGGGAGCTGCCGCAGCGCGCGCTGATCGAGCTGGCCGCCGCCCGCGGGCCGTTCATCGACCAGTCGCAGTCGCTGAACCTGTTCCTGGCCGCGCCGACGATCGGGAAGCTGTCGTCGATGTACATGTACGCCTGGAAGGCCGGCCTGAAGTCCACGTATTACCTGCGCTCGCGGCCCGCGACGCGGATCCAGCAGGCGACGGTCGCCGCGACGACCTCCCCCGCCGACCTGCCGGTGGTCGCCGACGACGAGGCGATCGCCTGCTCGCTGGAGAACCCCGAAGCCTGCGAAGCCTGCCAGTAAAGGAAAGAACCTTCATGCTGCTCGACCCGGGTCTGGATCTGACCCTGCGCCCCATGCGCTACCCGCGTTTCTTCGACCGCTTCCGCGACGCCATCAAGAACACCTGGACCGTGGAGGAGGTGGACCTGCACAGCGACCTGACCGACCTGGACCGGCTCTCGGCCGCCGAGCGCCACCTGGTCTCACGCCTGGTCGCGTTCTTCGCCACCGGCGACACGATCGTCGCCAACAACCTGGTGCTGAACCTGTATCAGCACGTGAACAGCCCCGAGGGCCGGCTCTACCTGTCCCGGCAGCTGTTCGAGGAGGCCGTGCACGTCCAGTTCTACCTGAACCTGCTCGACACCTACGTGCCGGACGAGGACGAGCGCACGGAAGCGTTCGCGGCGGTGGAGAACATCCCCTCGATCCGGCGCAAGGCAGAGTTCTGCTTCCGCTGGATCGACTCGCTCGGCGACCTGAAACAACTGGAAACCCGCGAGGACCGCCGGACCTTCCTGCTGAACCTGATCTGCTTCGCGGCGTGCATCGAGGGCCTGTTCTTCTACGGCGCCTTCGCCTACGTCTACTTCCTGCGCTCGCGCGGCCTCCTGCACGGCCTGGCCTCCGGCACCAACTGGGTGTTCCGCGACGAGTCGATGCACATGGCGTTCGCGTTCGACGTCGTGGAGACGGTCCGCGCCGAGGAGCCGGACCTGTTCGACGACAAGATGGCGCAGCAGGTGCGCGACATGCTGGCCGAGGCGGTGGAGTGCGAGACACAGTTCGCCGAGGACCTGCTCGGCGGCGGCGTGTCGGGACTGCCGGTGGCGGACATGCGGGCGTACCTGGAGCACGTCGCCGACCGGCGACTGGAGCAGCTGGGGCTGGAGCCGGTCTACGGGACCGCGAACCCGTTGGGGTTCATGGAACTCCAGGACGTGCAGGAGCTGTCGAACTTCTTCGAGCGGCGGGTCTCGGCGTACCAGGTGGCGGTCGGCGGTAGCGTCTCCTTCGACGACGAGTTCTGATACCGGAAAGGCTCCCTGATGCAGGTGGTGTCCCTGGTTCCGTCGCTCACCGAGGCGATCGCCGCGACGGCGCCGGGGCTGCTGGTCGGGGCCACCGCCTGGTGCACGCATCCCGCCGGTCTTGACGTCGAACGGATCGGCGGGACGAAGAACCCTGACGTCGCGCGGATCGTCTCGCTGGCACCGGATCTGGTGGTGGCGAACGAGGAGGAGAACCGGGCGGCCGATCTCGACGCTTTGCGTGAGGCCGGGGTGTCTGTGCTGGTCACCGAAGTCCGGACCGTGGACCAGGCCTTCCGGGAACTGGACCGGATGCTGACGGTCGGTTGCGGCCTGGCGCGGCCGGACTGGCTCGATCGGGCGGAGGCGGCTTGGGCGTCGCAGAGTCCTGATTCGGTCGTCCCCGCTGTCGTCCCCATCTGGCGGCGGCCGTGGATGGTGCTGGGCCGCGACACATTCGCAGGGGACGTGCTCGCTCGGCTCGGCGTGCGCAACGTGTACGCCGACCACGCCGAGCGCTACCCGAAGATTCCCCTGCCCGAACTGCTGGACAGCGGCGCCGAGCTCGTCGTGCTGCCCGACGAGCCCTACGCCTTCAGCGCCTCCGACGGCCCCGAGGCGTTCCCCGGCCTGCGGTCCGCGCTGGTCTCCGGGCGTCATCTCACCTGGTACGGGCCCTCGCTCATCGGGGCCCCCGACCTGCTGCGTCGCCAACTTCGCGCGGTTTGACCACGCCATCTGACCAGCGGTTACTGGTCAGGGCGGAAACCCGCCGGATCGCTCCGCCCCCGCGAGCTGTACTGGATCAAGACGTTCTGTCTTCCAGCTCAGTCGGGGAGAACCACCGTGTCCGTATCCGTATCCGCCGCCGACGAAGTAGGCACCGAACCCGTCATCTCTGCCCGCTGGGGCGGCGTGACCTGTCTAGCCCTGGGCATCTTCGTCATCGTCACCAGCGAGATCCTGCCGGTCGGGCTGTTGGACCCGATGGCGTCCGGGTTCCACGTCTCGGCCGGGACCGGCGGGCTGCTGATGACGCTGCCGGGGCTGACCGCCGCGGTGTGCGCGCCGCTGGCGACGGTCGCGACCGCGCGCTTCGACCGCCGGGCCGTGCTCGCGGTGTTCATGGCGGTCTTGGCCCTGGCGAACCTTACGGTCGCGGTGGCGCCCGCTTTCTGGCTCGTGCTGGTCGGACGGACGCTGACCGGGCTGGTGATCGGCGGATACTGGTCCATCGGCGTGGGGCTGTCGCCGCGGCTGGTGCCGGGCGGGTCGCAGTCGAAGGCCACCGCGCTGGTCTTCTCGGCCGTGCCGGTCGGATCGGTGGTCGGGGTGCCGCTGGGGACGGTGCTGGGGCACGCGTTCGGCTGGCGGACACCTTTCGCAGTGCTCTGCGTCTGCTCCGGGCTCGTCTGCCTCGCCCTGCTCCGCACGCTGCCGCCGCTGCCGATGCTGCGGGCCACCAGCGGCGCGATGCTCGCCGGGCTGCTGCGCGGGCGGGGCACCGGGGTCCGCTCGGGGCTGCTGGTCACGACGCTCGTGGTGATCGCGCACTTCGGCGGGTACACGTACCTCGCGCCGTTTCTGCGCGCCACGACCGGAATCAGCGAGTCGAGTGTCAGTGTCTATCTGCTGATTTACGGCGCGGCGGGGATCCTGGGCACCGTCGTCGCCGGGCGCACGCTCAGCCGCAGCCTTCGCGGGACGTTCGCGGTCAGCGCCGCTCTGATCGCCGCCGCCACGCTCCTGCTGCCGCTGCTCGGTGCGAACCCCTTCGGCGCGCTGGCCCTGCTGGTCCTCTGGGGTCTGGCTTACGGCACCATCCCGGCGTGCTCGAAGACCTGGTTCTCGCAGGCGGCCCCGCACCTGCCCGAGGCGGCCGGCGTGCTGTTCACGGCTTCGTTCCAGGCGACCCTCGCGCTCGGCGCGCTGCTCGGCGGCCGGGTCGTCGACGCGTCCTCGCCCCGGGTGGTCATGGTGTGCGCCGGCGCACTCGCGCTGCTAACCGCCGTCGTGGTGGGCGCCGGCCTCGCGCGGACCCCGGACGCTGCTGTCAGCTGATCCGCCCACAGCAGCGTGGCGTTCGCAGCCGCCGTGCCCCGGGGCACGGTGGAGGCATGGCAGAAGAAGAAAAGACGCCCCAGTTCACCTGGCGCACCCGCGACCAGCTGTTCAGCCGGCGCATCGTGGTGCTGGACGGCGTGCTCGACGACGACAACGGCACCCTGCTGGCGACCCAGATCCTGTCCCTGGCCACCGAGGACCCGGACGCCGACATCTCGCTGTGGATCCACTCCCCCGGCGGCTCGGTGCCGGCGATGCTCGCGATCCGCGACGTGATGCGCCTGGTGCCGTGCGAGGTCTCGACGCTCGCCCTGGGCCTGGCCTGTAGCGCCGGGCAGTTCCTGCTCTCGGCCGGCAGCCGCGGCCGCCGCTTCGCCCTCCCGCACGCCAGGATCCTGATGCACCAGGGCTCGGCCGGCATCGGCGGCACCGCGGTGGACGTCGAGGTGCAGGCCGACGACCTGCGGCACACGGTCAACACCATCCTCACCCTGATCTCCGCGGACACCGGCCAGCCCTACGACCGCGTCTTCGAGGACTCGCTGCACGACCGCTGGTTCACCGCGCAGCAAGCGCGGGACTACGGCTTCATCGACCACATCGTGGACTCGTTCGGGCAGGTCGTGCCGGAACGCCGACGGATCGGGATCTCGACATGAGCAGCTACACCATCCCCTACGTGACCACCCAGAGCCCCCGGGGCGAGCGCGTCACCGACATCTACTCGCACCTGCTCACCGAGCGCATCATCTACCTGGGCAGCGCGATCGACGCCGGCGTCGCCAACGCCCTCATCGCCCAACTCCTGCACCTGGAATCCGACGGCCCCGACCGCGAGATCGGCCTCTACATCAACTGCGAAGGCGGCGACCTCTCGGCGATGCTGGCGGTCTACGACACCATGCAGCACATCAAGGCCCCGGTCCGCACCACCTGCGTCGGCCAGGCCATCGCGGTCGGCGCGGTCCTACTGGCCGCCGGCGCACCAGGCCTGCGCTCGGTCCTACCGCACGCCCGCGTGGTCCTGCACCAACCGGCGGCGCGCGGCCAGGGCGCCATCCCCGACCTGATCATCCAGGCCGACGAGCTGGTGCGCATGCGCAGCGAACTGGAGACGATCCTGACCGAGCACACCGGCCAGAGCGCGGAGCGCCTGCGCCAAGACACCGACCGCGACCGGGTGTTCACGGCCGAGGCGGCGGTGGAGTATGGGCTCGCTGATCGGGTGCTGGATCCGCGGGAGTAGGGGCGGGTTAGGTGCGCAGCTCGCTCGCAGCTCGCTCGGCAGCAAGTACGAGCTGCGCACGTAACCCCGGCTCACAACGCGATTGGACGGTAGGCCAACGCCTGGTCGACGACCTCTGGCGCGGTCGGTGCCGCGCCGGTGGGCCCGGTAGGCCCGGTAGGCCAGAAGATCAAATCGCTCAGGTAGCCGGAAGGGCATCCAAGAGCCCGGCCCAAGGCCTCCAGCAAGTCGCTGGCCTCGTCGTCGTCCTCATAATCGTCCGCATAGTCAGCGTCCATGACGCGCTGCACCAGTGCGACGGCCTCATCTCGCGTCACGAACCTCTCCCGTCAGACCGCACGCCCCGATCAGGCCGCCAGGGCCAGCGCCACCGGGCCGCTCGACCGGTACCGCGTCGCCAGGTCGCGGCGCGAGACCAAGTCCCGACGCGAGACCAGATCCTGGCGCACACCGAGCACCGCCGCCTCACGCCGCACCCGCAACTCCCCGGCCACCGATTCGGCCAGGCCGCCAAGCGTCGTCCCAAGCGCACCGGCAACCGCCGCGATCATCTCGCTCGACGGCTCCTTGAGGCCCCGCTCCACCTCCGACAGGTACTGCGGCGAGATCCCGGCGCGCGAAGCCGTCTCAGCCAGACTCTCCCGGTTACGCCGCCGCAGCTCACGCAGCTGGTCACCCAGCACCTCGCGCCACAGCGGCTCGGGCGTCGCCGGACGCGGTTCCGGGGCGTTGCAGCCGGGGATGAGCTGGCGTCTTGGAGCCTCAGTCATAGTTCGAGCGTACGGACAAGTGGCGGGCTCGGCCTCGCTTGTCTGCTGACAGCAGACAGCGCTGCACAGGATGGGTGCCTCGGGTTGCCGAGGCGCGGAGGCTCGCGGGCTGGGCGCGGTGCATAGCCTGGGCACAGCGCGCACGGCCTGGCGCAGCGCATAGCCTGGCTGCGGTGCTCGGGGTTCGGATCTTTTTTGGTGGTCTGGAGTCTGCGGGCCGGGTTGCGGTTGGTGTGTGGGTTTTAGAAGCTTTTTACGGCCTTCGGTCATGGTTGTGCCGGTTCGGGGTTCGGGGCGGCGAGTGTGCTTGTCGGCTGCCAGTTCCCGCGTTCACAACCCCGCCATGCCTCAGGCCTCTTCAACTCCGGCAAGTTGGAACCAGGGTCTAGATCAAGATCAAGAGCCCAAGCGAGATCAACAGCAAGAGCCCAAGCAAGATCAAGATCAAGATCAAGAGCTGTGATGAAGAGCCCGGCGCCTCCGGCGGGGGCTCTCGGCTCCCTCGGGGAACTGGCGCAATTCCATAGGGGGGCCGAGCCAGTCTCAGCGGCGGCGGTCCCTGAGGTGGCTACGGTCCGTTCCCCTCGCTCGCGTCGTCAGCCCCAAGGGGTACAGCGCCGAACCCCGGGAGTAAAGTCCGCGCCCTTGCGGTCAGGCGCGGAAGTGACGGCCGCGTACAGCGCGAACTTGACTCCCGAGAACCGGCACTGTAGGCAAAGCCCTGCCGACGCGACCGAGGGGAACGAACCGAAAACCGGCCGGAGAAGTACAAAACTGGTGGTGCGATACCGGCGACTCGACGAGCTCGGCCGCCGGTCCCGGTACTGGCAACGCGACAGTCCCGAGGGTGCGCACTCTGAGCTGGCGGGTGCGGCCCGCCCCGGCAGCCAAGGCTGATGCTGGCGATAAGCAAGGCCTGCCAGAGGAAGCCGGTAGTCGGCGGGCTGGCTGCTGCGAGCGCAGCCGGTCCGTTGCCGCATACCGGACCCGGGCACGCTGTCGACCAACTGACCACCGGCCCGCTGCCAGAACCTCACCGGCGGCCGCATCACCAGCCCGCGTCTACGGGCCCTTCGATTGCTATTCTTCCGGTCGGTTTTCGGTTCGTTCCCCTCGGTCGCGTCGGCAGGGCTTTGCCTACAGCGCCGGTGGCCGGGAGTCAAGTTCGCGCTATACAAACCGCAGCTTGCAACCCCGACCGCAACCGCGCGGACTTTACTCCCGGACACCGGTGCTGTACCCCTTGGGGCTGACGACGCGACCGAGGGGAACGAACCGCAACCACCTCACAAACCGCCGCCGCAGGGCCCTGACCCGGCCACCCTATGGAACCGCGCCAGTTCCCCGAGGGAGCCAAGAGCCCCCGCCGGAGGCGCCGGGCTCTTCATCACAGTTTTTGATCTTGATCTGGCTCTTGATCTGGCTCTTGATCTGGCTCTTGATCTTGCTGCTGATCTGGCTCTTAACCTGGCCCTTGCTCTGACTTGCCGGTGTCGAAGAGGCCTGAGGTGCGGCGGGGTCGTGAACGCGGGAACCGGCAGCCGACACTCAGACTCGCCGGCCCGAACCCCGAACCGGCACAACCATGACCGAAGGCCGTAAAAAGCATTTAAGACCCACACGCCAACCGCAGCCCGGCCCGTAAACCCCAGCATCCCCCAAAAGCATCCGAATCGCAGTGTCATGAGCGCTGGTCCGTGACCAACATGCCGACCAGGGGTCCGCAGCAACGAGCTGCGGACCGTCCGGCCGAGCAAGTCCAGCAGCAGGTGGCGAAGTGCGAAAGAATCGAGACCCGCCCACACGGCATCAGTATCCTGATCTGCCGACTCGGAGGCCGTGCGGAATGCGGCGACTTGCTGCCGGCTCGGATTCTGCGGGAGAAGTTCGGCGGCTTGGCCGTGTCGTCGAGCCGGAAGCGCCGGCTAACCGAGAGCGGCGAGTGGTGGGCCGGCGGCGCCCTGACCGTCGTCCTTCTGGTGACTTGGCTCTGTGCGGTCCTGGGGTGGTGGCCACTTGAGGATCCGGTCGGTGACCAACTCCGGCTCGTCGGTGGACAGCGCATGTCCGGTTCCGGGGATGACCTCGACGCGGGCCGCGGGAAGCAACCGGCCGATCCGCTCGGCCACCTGGTCCGAGTGGTGGATCGCGCTGCGTGCGGCGAGCAGGAACTGCGCTGGAGCCTGAACCGCTTGCAGGTCCTCGTCGGTGAGGACATCGGTCTTGGGAAGCCTGCGTCGGAAGCCCATCGAGGCGCGCATCAGGGTCATGAGATCGCTGTCCAGGATCGCGCTGTTGTGGACGGCGCGCGCCAGCCGTGGCCGCAGTGGGCTCGGCGCCAGCCCCGCCAGTCCGCCGAGGATCACCCACCGATAGAACCGCCACCCGACCTCGGCGAATCCCGCCGGGTCCACCAGCGTGAGGCCTGCGGCCCGTCCCGGGTGGTGGATCTGGTGCTTCAGGGCGATCCAGCCGCCGTAGGAGCATCCGACGATGTGCGCGTTCGTCACGCCGAGCCCGATCAGCAGCTCCTCCAGCCACGCCGCCGCGTCCCGGCCGTCCGCGATCGGCGCGGACTGCACGCTGCCGCCGGGTTCGCCGACCGTGTCGACCGCGTAGACGGTGTGCTCGCGGCTCAGCGCTTCGACATACCGGTGCCACATCAAAGCGTTCCCGCCGGAGGCCGGCAGCAGCACGATCGGGTCGCCGGACCCGGGGCCGGCGCCGGTGCCAGCTCCAGTTCTGGGTCCGGGTCCGGTGCGGACAACGCGCGTAGTGCCGAACCGGGTCGGCACGTCGAGCATCGTCCGGGACGCCGGCCACAGCTTGGCGAGAAGCTGCTCGTACCCGACGTGGAAGCGGTCGGCGGCCTCGGCGTTCTTGAACTCGCTGACTGTCATGATACATGTGTATCACGACATGATACGGGTGTACCACGAGAGGGGGATCACGCCATGGCCGCGCGGGTCGACCACGAGGAACGCAGAACACAGATCGCCGAGGCGCTGCTCCGGATCGCGGACACACAGGGGCTGCAATCGGCGAGCATGCGCGCGGTCGCGGCCGAGGCCGGCGTGTCCCTGCGCCTGGTGCAGTACTACTTCACGACCAAGGAAGCCCTGCTGCTGGACGCTCTGGCGCGGCTCCAAAGCCAGCTCCAGGGCCGCATGAACGCCTGGATCGCCGCCGCCGGCGCCCCGCCCACGCCGCGTTCAGTGGTCACCGCGATCCTGTCGTGCATCGTCCCCACCGACGCCGAGAGCAGCCGGATCGCCAGAACCTACAACGGCTACTACACGCTCGTCCTGAACGATCCGGACGTCCTGGAGAAGCACGGCGCGGCCCAGCCCGCCGTCCTCGAAGGCTTCCTCGCCAGACAGATCCGGGCGGCGCAGCAAACCGGAGAGGTGGCCGCGGACAAAGACCCGGAGCTGATCACCGCCGGACTGCTGGCCATGGTCAACGGCCTCGGTTCCAGCGTGTTGGGCGGTCAGCGAAGCGGCGAGGACGCCCTGGCGATCCTGCGGTATTACCTGGACACCACGCTCTTCACATAGCTCAGCCCACGGCCCCGCAACCGATCATGCAGCCCGAAGAAGATGTCAGCAGCCTGCGTCCCCCGCCAGTCGTCCGGCAGCAGTTCCGGCGGCAGCCCGGGATCGCGGTAGGGCATGCGGCGCCAGGCGTCCAGCGCGAGCAGGTAGGTCGCGAACGCGTCGGCGTCGTCCGCCGCGTCGGCCTCTGTCGTCAGGAACTGCGCCGAGAACTCCGCGTACCCGGCCTGCACCGCGCCGAGGTCCCACCAGCGCGCCGCCGAGTCCCGGAGGTCGGCGTAGGCGAGGTAGTCGGCGTGGAAGAGGTCGACGTACTCCGCGAGTTCCAGACGCTCCAGTGTGTGGCGTGCCTCCTCGGCGAGGTGCGAGGGGGCGATCCAGACGCCGGGTGCGGTGGTGCCGAAGCCGAGGCGCGAGAGGCGGGAGCGGAGGAGGTGGCGCCGGTGGCGTTCGGTCTCCGGCACCGAGAAGACCGCCAGGACCCAGCCGTCGGACAGCTGCACGTCCTGCCGCAGGTAGATGCGCCGGTCGCCGTCCGCCAGGATCTCCTCGGCCTCCGGCGACAGTGAGTAGCCGGCGACGCCGTCGGCCTGCCGGGCCTGGAGGAAGCCGCGCTGCTTCTGGCGCGATACCGCGGAGCGCACGGCCGGGGCGTCCACGCCGAGCCGGCCCAGCAGCGTCACCAGGTCCGCGACGGCGATCCAGCCGCCGAGTTCGCGGCCGTAGGCGCCGAAGAAGGACACGATCAGTGAACGCGGCGTCGGCGCCTTCATGGCGCCGGAGTCGGCCGCGGGCCCTTCGGTCTTCGACATGGCGCTCACCTCGGCAAGATACCGTGCTGCCCGGCGTGGTTCAGAGCAGGTCTCGGAGCTTGAACCGCTGGAGCTTGCCGGTGTTGGTCCGGGGCAGCGCGTCCACGATGTGCACGGAGCGCGGGTACTTGTAGGGCGCGATCCGCGCCTTGACGAACTCCTGCAGATCCTTGACGGCCGCCTCCCCGGTCGGCGCCTCGGGCCGCAGCACCACGAACGCCGTCACCAGCTGCCCGCGGTCCGGATCCGGCGTGCCGATGACGCCGGCTTCCAGCACCGAGGGGTGCCGCAGCAGCGCGTTCTCCACCTCCGGGCCGGCGATGTTGTAGCCGGAGGAGATGATCATGTCGTCGGAGCGCGCCTGGTACCAGAAGTAGCCGTCCTGGTCGCGGATGTAGGTGTCGCCGGTGTAGTTCCAGCCGTCGCGCACATACGTGGTCTGCCGCTCGTCGGCCAGGTAGCGGCAGCCGACCGGGCCGCGGACGGCCAGCAGGCCGGGTTCGCCGTCCGGGACCGGGTGGCCGGCGGCGTCCAGGATCGCGGCCTCCCAGCCGGGGACCGGGCGGCCGGTGGAGCCGGGGCGGATGTCGTCGTCGGCGGCCGAGATGAAGATGTGCAGCAGTTCGGTGGCGCCGATGCCGTCGATGATCTTGATGCCGGTCGCGGTGTGCCAGGCCCGCCAGGTCTCCGCCGGCATCGCCTCGCCCGCCGACACGCAGCGGCGCAGCGTGCGCAGGCGGGGATCCAGGCGCGGATCCGGGTGGGGGTCGCCGCCGTCCGTGTCCGGCTTGAGCATCGTGAGCATGGCCCGGTAGGCGGTCGGCGCCGTGAACAGCACGCTGACACCGTGCTTGGCGACCGCGCCGAGCAGCGCTTCGGGGCTGCCCCGCTCCAGCAGCACCGTCGCGGCCCCGACCCGCAGCGGGAAGATGACCAGCCCGCCGAGACCGAAGGTGAAGCCCAGGGGCGGGCTGCCGGCGAAGACGTCGTCGGGCTCGGCTTTGAGGACGTGCTTGGCGAAGGTGTCGGCGATCGCCAGCACGTCGCGGTGGAAGTGCAGGCAGCCCTTGGGGCGGCCGGTGGTGCCGGAGGTGAAGGCGATCATCGCGACGTCGTCCTGCGAGGTCTGCACCGCCTCGAACTTGCGGTCCCCGACACGGTCCCCAACACGGTCTCCGACACGGTCGCAGCGCGCGACCAGATCGTCGGGTCCGCTCCCGCCGAAGGTGACGACGCGCATCCCTGCGACGCCGGCCTTATCAGCCTCCTGATCGCAGCCCGGTGCACACAGCGCCACGCTCGCCTGCGCGATCCCGGCGACGGTCGCGATCTCCTCGCTGCGCAGCAACGGGACCACCGTCACCACCACCGCGCCGGCCTTGAGCACCCCGAACCAGCACGCCACCGTCCACGGACTGTTCGGCCCGCACAGCAGCACCCGGTTGCCCGGCACCACCCCGAGCTCGGAAGTCAGAACCCTCGCGATCTGATCGCTACGCCGGTCCAGGTCGCCATATGTCCAGGTCCCGGCCCCGGTGCCGGCTCCGGTGTCAGCCCTGGGGTCAGCCCCGGTGTCAGCCCCGGCCGGCTTCCCGCTCTCGCCGATCAGGCATACGCGGTCGGGACCGAACTCGGCGATCGCGGTGTCGAGCAGGTGCGCGGCGCAGTTCAGCCGCTCGGGGTAGCGCAGATCGCCCAGGCCGCCCAGGTCGAAGCGCAGCTCGGGCCACCGGTCCGCGGCGGGCAGACGGTCGCGGGCGAAGGTGTCGACGTGCGCTGACGGGAGCAGGTCCATCGGGTCCTCCGGGACTCCGTGGTGCTGGCTTGTGCTGGCAAGCGTACGACTTCTGTGACGGCAGTCAAGATTTTGTTACATTGACACGTATGGAATCCGGCACCCAGTTCCGCCTGACCCCGGCCCAGTCAGCTTTCTGCGCCGAGGTCCGCACCCTCGCCGAGACCGACCTGGCCGCGCTGGCCGCCGCCGGCGCCCCCGGGCACGTCAACCGCCCCCTGCTCGCCGCCATGGGCCGGCACGGCCTGCTGGCGCGGCTCTTCCCCGGCGGCCCGGACGGCCGCGCCGAGGCCGCGGCGCTGGACCTGTGCCTGCTGCGGGAATCGCTGGCGCAGGTCTCGACCGAGGCCGAGACCGCCCTGGCGCTGCAAGGCCTCGGCACCTATCCCGTCGTGCAGAACGGCACCGAAGAACAGATCGCACGCTGGCTGCCGAAGGTGGTGGCCGGCGAAGCGGTCGCGGCGTTCGCGCTGTCCGAACCGGGCAGCGGCTCGGACGCGGCCTCGCTGTCGCTGGCCGCGACGCCGGCCATGACCACGACCCCGACCGCCGACGGCTCCGCTGAGGGCTGGACGCTGAGCGGCGAGAAGATCTGGATCTCCAACGCCCCCGAAGCCGACTTCTACAGCGTCTTCGCCCGCACCACCCCGGACGCCGGCGCGCGCGGCGTCACGGCGTTCCTGGTCCCCGCCGACCGCCCCGGCCTGGGCGGCGAGCACCTGGACATGATCTCCCCGCACCCGATCGGCCGCGTCACCTTCGACCGCGTCCCGGTCACCCGCGCGGACCTGCTCGGCGAGGTCGACCAGGGCTTCCGCGTCGCCATGCGCACCCTGGACCTGTTCCGCCCCAGCGTCGGCGCCTTCGCCGTCGGCATGGCACAGGCCGCCCTCAACGCCTCTGTCACCCACGCCGGCCAGCGCGAGGCCTTCGGCGGCGTCCTGAAGGATCTCCAGGCCGTCTCCCACTCCCTCGCCGAGATGGCGACCCGCATCGAGGCGGCCCGGCTGCTCGTCTACAGCGCCGCCGAGGCCTACGACAGCGGCGAGAAGCACATCGCCGGCCGCTCCGCGATGGCGAAGCTGTTCGCGACGGAGACGGCGCAGTTCGTCGTCGACGCGGCGGTGCAGATCCACGGCGCCGCCGCGCTCCAGCACGGGCACCTGCTGGAGCACCTGTATCGCGAGGTGCGCGCGCCGCGGATCTACGAGGGGGCATCCGAGGTGCAGCGGACGATCATCGGACGGGAGTTGTATCGGGGGTAGGGCGGGCTGGTCACAGTTGGAAACAGCATCATCAGCATCCCCGCTCACTGACTCGCAACTGCCGCTGGCACTCGTCGAGCAGATCAGGGTACGTCTTCCCGATCGCCTCCAGCGCGCGCCGGCGCAGCCACTTCTCGGCGGCGGCCCGGCCGACCCGGCCGAACATGCCCTCGATCATCGCGTCGAAGCGGGTGAGCTGGTAGCGCAGGTAGTTGACCTTCCAGCGGTTCAGGGTATTGCTGTCGGGTCGGGCGGCGTCGATCGAGTTCCGGGGTTCGCGGTGCCGGACCGCGCGCTCGGCCAGGACGTCGGGGGCCAGCTTGGGGATCGTCACCTCGTCGGCGGCCATCAGCCGGAGCATCTCCCGGCGGCGGCGGTCGGCCGCCGCTTTGGCCACCGCCGATCTTCGGCGGGCCAGGTCGCGGCGTTGGGTGAATTTCGTGGTGCGCTCGGCCGCCTGGACCCGGGCGAGGGCGAACAGCAGGACCGGGGCCGCGTGCCGGAAGCGTGGGACGAACTCGGTGCGGTCGGGGCGACCCAGGAAGTCGCGGATCATCGCCGGGGTCCAGCCGCGGGCGGCGAGCTGGGTGGCGTTCAGGTAGCTGGTGGTGGTGCGTGGTGCCATAGTGGCGCCCCCTTTCTCCTGTCCCCTCAGGATTGCGAAGACACCAGGATGATTCGGGGCGATCGGGGGATCAAGTCAGAGAACGGATAATTCACCCAGTCGGCCGCAGGACACGGCGTGTCCAGGCATGGAACACCCGGGGTGTTTTGATCGTTACCCCATCATGAGCGTTTTCTTCGACATGTTCGTCCCGAACCGGCGCTTCATCGAGGAGGAGCAGAACCGGCTCGAATGGACCCGTGAGGAGGAGGGCGAGGGCGAACCGCACCGCGGTCCGATCGACCTGGACAGCGGCACGGTGACCATCAAGCCAACAGCTCCGCGAAGCCCCCGCGATGAGCCATAGCCGCGAGCTCGTCCAGCGCCGCCTCGGCCCGCGCGGCGGTCTCCGGCTCACGCTCCCGAAGGCCGCTGTCCTCGAACTCGTCCTCGTCCAGCCGGAGGATCCGGGTGTGGTCGGCGGACAGCCACAGGTCCAGGTCCAGGTCGGCGACCTCCAGCCGCGGGCCTTCCGGGGCGTCGGGGAAAGCTGTCGCCGGGCGCGCGACATCGCAGTACCAGCCCTTGAGCTCACCGGCCGCGGTGCGGACCTCCTTGATCGAGTACCAGCGGCTGCGCCAGTAGTGCTCGGTCCACAGGTCTCCGGGCTCGAACCGGGCGAAGACCTCGCCGGCCAGCACCATGTCACGGGGCTCGTCGCCGAACCACGGCGCGACGACCGCGAGGTGTTCCCCGTCGTCGGACCGGACCACGGCCGGATACTCCACGTCGGGCCGCGGCGCCTTCAGCAGCCGGACCGTGACCTTGCTGCCGGGCTTCAGCGGAATGTTCATTACGCTCACGTTTCCCCTTCTAGCAGATACCGGATCCCCCGGGCCGAGGTGCGTCTCGAGCTCCGAGGAGTGGCGGTAACTTACGGCAGAGTAGGTTAGGGTCCTCCTGTGGCCGAACGCGAATACGTTTATCCCCCGGTGATCCGGGCCATGAAGGTTGCTTTCCGAGCGCTCGACCTGAAGGTCGAAGTCCGCGGAGCCGACCGGATCCCGCGCTCCGGCGGGGCGGTGTTGGCCAGCAACCACATCAGCTACCTGGACTTCATCTTCGCCGGGGCGGCCGCACTGCCGGCCCGCCGCCGAGTGCGGTTCATGGCCAAGAAGGAGGTCTTCGACAACCGGATCTCCGGCCCCCTGATGCGGGGCATGCGGCACATCCCGGTGGACCGCGAGGCCGGTCTGTCGTCGTATCGGCAGGCGCTGGAGTGCCTGAAGTCCGGCGAGATCGTCGGCGTGTTCGGCGAGGCCACGATCAGCCGCTCGTTCATGATCAAGGATCTGAAGAACGGCGCGGTGCGGATGGCCCAGGCCACCGACGTCCCGCTGATCCCGGTGGTGCTGTGGGGCACGCAGCGGATCTGGACCAAGGGCCGGCCGAAGAAGCTGTTGCAGCGGCACGTGCCGATCACCGTGCTGGTCGGCGAGCCGATGTATCCGAAGAAGGGCCAGAACTCCGCCGAGCTGAGCGCCGAGCTGCACAAGCGGCTGAGCGCGCTGCTCGACGAGGCGCAGTCCACCTACCCGGACAAGCCGGCCGGCCCGGCGGACTCCTGGTGGCTGCCCGCGCACCTCGGCGGCACCGCGCCGACGCTGGAGGAGGCGGCCGAGTTGGACGCCCGCGACAAGGCCGATAAGGCTGACAGCACTGCGAAGGCCGAGGATCCGGCGAAGTCCGAGAACGCCGCGAAGCCTGAGAGCGCCGCGAAGTCCGAGCAGGACAAGGACGACAAGCCCGCGACTGCCACCGCCGCCTCTGCCCCGACCACTGCCTCCGCCACGGCCGCTCCCGCGACCACCGCAGCCACGGCTACTCCGGCCCCTTCGGCCGCCCCGGCTACTACGGAGACCGGTGGCGACAAGGAGCCGGACCCGGAGCCGGCCGACGCGCCCGACAAGGCCCCGGCGACCGCGGCCGCGACTGTGACCACGGCCGCGGCCAAGGAATCGGCCGAGGGCCCGGCCGAAAACAGCTGAAACCGGCCCATCAGGTGCCGGCGGAACCGGTCATTCCGGCTACCGTCGGCACCTGTCCCGTCACCCAGTAAAGTTCCCTTTGACGCGCCATGACCTGGCACTTTACCGTCAATGCATGGACTTCCCGCCGCATGACGACGCGCCGCCGCTGGCGTCCCCGCTGGCCGGTGTCGTGGCCGCGTTCATGCCGCGCATGGCTGAGTTCGCCTTCGAACCCGGTCTGCTCGCCGCGATCGACCAACACGCGGCGGCGGTCTGCGACACCCTGAGCTGCGAACCGCTCGAACCGCTAGCACCGAATGAAGCGCTCGAAGTGCTCGAAGCGCGGATTCCGGTGCAGCGCACCGTCGGCCGCGAGGAGCTGACCGACTACGTGTTGGGCTTCAACGACGTGCTGGCCGAGAAGGGCTGGGAGGAGCCGGTCGGCTACGACTTCGCGACCCTGCGCCTGACCGCCATCTGCTGGCTGGTGCGCGAGCAGGACCTGTTGGCGTTCTGAATCCGACGGCGTGCCCGACTGCGTGCCGACGGTGCCCGAAACGCCCGGCGTGCCCCCTAGCCGAGCGCCGGTCCGATCAGACAGGATCAAGCATGCGATCCCGACGTGCAGGAATGTGGTGGGGCACAGCGATCGAGGCCCCGGACCCGGCCGGTCTGGCCCGGTTCTACTCCGAGCTGCTGGACTGGCCGATCGGCCACGAGGAGCCCGGCACGGCGATCGTCGCCGCCGCGCCTGAAGGCCCGTACTTCGTCTTCCAGCAGGCCGACGGCTTCCGCCCGCCGACGTGGCCGCCGGTCGAGGGCGAACAGCGGCCGATGCTGCACTTCGACTTCCAGGTCGGGGACCTGGACGAAGCGGTCGCCGAGGCCGTCGCGCTGGGCGCCGTGCTCGCCGAAGACCAGCCGCGGGAGAACGTGCGGGTGCTCTTCGACCCGGCGGGCCATCCGTTCTGCCTCTGCTGCGACGACTGAGAGCCGCCGACCGGCAACCCGGTAGCCGGGCAACGGGGTAAGCAGGCAACCGGTAGGCGAAATGGCAAGAAGCGAAACGGAGGGCGCGGGCCCCGAAACCGGAACCCGCGCCCTCCCGTCACTCACCAGCACACCAGCGCGCCGGCACCGACCTCACACCGCCGTGCCGGCCCCGGCCTCGCCGCCGTAGGGCCCGGACCGCTGCGTGTCCGTGGCCGGCTGCCCGGCCTGCGCGTCGGAGCGGCCCTTCTGGTAGGCCAGCGCGTTCTGCTGCACCGACCCCGAGACCCGCGTGGTCTCCTGCTCGGCCTTGGTCAGCATGCGCTCCCAGCGGGATCGCATCGGCTGGATCAGGCCACCGCCGATACCGACGATCGCGATGCCGGCCAGCGAGAACAGGACCGCGTTCAGGATCGGGCCCAGGACGAAGGTGGCGACGCCGATCTGGGCCAGCGCCGCGATGGCGCCGAAGAAGGCGATGAAGCCCCACGCCACCCAGCCCAGCGCCTTGCCGTAGGAGGCGGCGGACAGGATGTTGGAGATGAACTCCTTGGCGACGTTCGCCAGCCACATCGCGACGACGACGATCACCAGGGCCACGATCGCCTTGGGGATCCAGGCCACCACGCTGTGGATCATGGTACTGATCGGGTTGTCGCCGAAGACACCCAACGCCAACTGCAGGAACACCAGCAGCAGACCGTAGTAGACGACCTTCACCAGGATCGCGGTGGTGTCCCACTTGGACCCGGACAGGAACCGGCCCGCCCCGGCCTTCTCGGCCATCCGCTCCACGCCGATCTTGCGGAGCACGGCGTCCAGCACCTTGGCGATCGCCTTGCAGATCAGCCAGCCGACGAACATGATCACGGCGAACGCGATCAGCTTCGGGATGATCCTGGTCACCGAGGTCCAGGCGTTTGTGATGCCCGAGCCCCAGTCGACCGATATTGCGAGTCTCGGTCCCATGCGGGTTCCTCCATCGATGCGGTGACGGGGCAGATCCCCACATCGTTGGTAACACCCGTATTCCGGCGTCGCACTTCAGGAGGCTGGTGCTGGTACTCCGGTCAGGTGGCGGGACCGCCCAGCCGAACATTTGCGCTATCGCTGGAAGGTATGAACGCCGTTAAGAGTTCTGCGACGCGCCGATCCCGTGCAGCAGCGTGTCGATGACCCGGGTGGCCAGGGCGTCGATCGCGGCGTCGCCCTCCGGGGCTTCGAGGGCGGCCTCGTGGATGAGGGCGTAGTAGACGCGGCGCAGCCAGTCCAGGTCGGCGTTCGTCGGGATCTCGCCGGCGTCCTGTAGTCGGACGAACAGGCGCTCGCACTGGGCCCGCACGTCGTCGTGCACCCGCGCCACTTCGGGGGCGTCGCTGGGCAGGGCGCCCATGGCGAAGCCCCAGCCGATCTTCACGCGGAGGACGTTCACCGTGGCCTGATACAGGGCGACGGTCGGCGGCGCGGTGTCCGGCCGGGCGGCTTCCACGGCCTCGTGGAAGCGCTGGGCCGCCCAAGCGCCGAGCGCCGAGATCAGCGCCTCGCGCGAGGCGAAGCGGCGGTGGACGGTCGTCCGTGCGACCCCGGCCGCCTCGGCGATCTGCTCCATCGGCGCCGCCGGGTTCGCGGACAGGACGCGCTCGGCGGCTTCGAGGATCGCTCGGACCGTTCGCTCGGTGTCGGCGCGTAGCGGCTTTGGGTTCACCCCTGCATGATACGCCAGTGCCGCATCTCGTCGATGACTTGCAACATGAATGACGCAAGTTATAGCTTTAACGCATCAGAGATGATGCTTCTAGCACCGGAGAACGCCATGGACCTGCACCTGAACGGCAAGACCGCCCTGGTCACCGGAGCGAGCCGGGGAATCGGACTGGCCATCGTCCGTTCCCTCACCGCCGAAGGGGTGCGGGTCGCGGCCGCCGCCCGCACCATCACCCCGGAGCTGACGGCGACCGGCGCGACCCCGATCACCGCGGACCTGTCCGCCCCCGACGCCGCCGACCGGCTGGTCGCCGCGGCCGGGGCCGAACTCGGCGGCATCGACATCCTGGTCAACAACGTCGGCGGCGGCGACGGCGGCCTGAACGGCGGCCTCCTCGACCTCACCGACGCGCAATGGGCCCAGGTCATAGACCTGAACTTCCTGGCCACGGTCCGTGTCACCCGCGCCGCGATGCCCGCCCTGGAAGCCGCCCGCGGCGCGGTCGTCAACGTGTCGTCGGTCAGCGCCCGCGTCCCGCACAGCGGCCCCATTCCCTACTCGGCGGCCAAGGCGGCGCTCACCGCGTTCGGAAAGGCACTGGCCGAGGAGTTCGGGCCGCGCGGCGTGCGGGTGAACACCGTCTCGCCGGGCCCGGTGCGCACCGCGATGTGGGAGAGCCCGAGCGGCTACGGCGCCGGGCTGGCCGGGGCGATGGGGGTCCCGCACGCCGACCTGCTGGCCGGGCTGCCGGCCGCGACCGGCATGCTCATCGGCCGGATGGTTGAGCCCGCCGAGGTCGCGACGCTCGTCACCTACCTCGTATCGCCGCTGGCCGCCGCGACCACCGGCGCCGATCACCTCATCGACGGCGGCCAGGTCAAAACCGCCTAGCGACCGCCCGCAGCGGCGCCCCGAGCGCTAATCGACGAGCGGGCTCCGCCGCTCCAGCAGCACCACGTCCCGCCACACCCCGGCGGCGCTCCTGCCGATCCGCTCCTGGCGTCCGAGCACGCGGAAGCCGTGGCGCTCGTGGAGGGCCAGGCTGGCGGTGTTCTCCGGGAAGATCCCGGCGTTGATGGTCCACACCCCGGCCGCCTCGGTGGAGGTGATCAGCGTACTGAGTAGGCGGTTGCCGAAGCCGCGGCCGCGTGCTTCGGGGGCGACATAGACGGACAGGGAGACGACGCCGGTGTAGCAGGGACGCTTCGAGACGGCGGAGACGACGATGAAGCCCAGGACCTTCGCCTCTGGTGTCGTTGCCGCGAAGCGGTGGCCGGGGAGCTTTTCGGCGTCGAAGACGTCCCAGGTCGGGGCTGCCGTCTCGAAGGTGGCGTCGCCCTCGTCGATGCCCTGCTGGTAGATGCGCAGGACGTCCTCGGCGTGGGCGGCCGTCAGCGGGACGATGGCTGTCTCGGACATGATCGCCAGGGTAGGGCTGAGTGGTTTCCCCGGTGTTTCGGCGACTATCAGCGCGGTCTGAATCAGTCGTCGAAGACGTTCCAGCAGATCGGGCTGCGCAGCCGCTGATCGTCCAGGACCAGCGCGCGGAGCTCGGCGGGGATCCGCTCCCGCTGCCAGTCGCGCTCCGCCAAGCGTGCCGACTCCGCTTCGTCGGCTGCGGCTGCGGCTGCGGCAACTGCGGCGGCCGCGGCAGCCGCGGCAGCCGCGCGGATCCCGTACGCCGCGGCCCCGAGGTCGTGCGCCGCGACGTGCGCGACGGCCACCGCCTGTCCGGCTGCCAGGGCGGCGAACTTCGCCGGGTCCGGTCGGCCCTTGGCGGCGGCGTTGGCCACGAAGGCGGTGTTGTGCGCGTCGGTCATGCGTACCTCGCCGCGGATCCAGGCGCGGCCGACGGCGATGGCGTCCCGGGGCCGGGAGTCGTCCGGCTGGTCCTGTTCGAACAGGGGCAGCACGTGTTCGGCGCATCGCGCTGCCCACTCGGCGAGCAGGCGGTGGTGCTCGTCCGTCAACGTTCCGCCGCGCCGGATCGTGATCAGTCGGGGGTCGCGCTCGGGAGGCAGGATCATGGCTTCATCTTCGCGCTCCGGGGACGCACTGCGCCTACCAACCCCTGCGCCTATGAACGCAGTGCCCGCTCCAAATCCGCGTACAGATCCTCCGGATCCTCCAGTCCCACCGAGATCCGCAGCACCGAGGCGTGCGGCTTGGCGGCGGCGGCGACCGGCCGGTGGGTCAGCGAGGCCGGGTGCTGGATCAGGGTGTCGACGCCGCCGAGCGAGACGGCGTGGGTGATCAGGCGGACCGAGTCCGCGACCCGGGCTGCCGCCTCGTAGCCGCCCCGCACCTCCATCGCGAAGACGGCACCGGGGCCGGTCATCTGGCGGCCGAGGAGGTGCTGCGGGTCGCAGTCCGGCAGGCCCGGGTAGTAGACGCGCCCGACCGCCGGGTTGGCCAGCACGCGGTCGACCAGCTTCTGCGCGTTCTGCGACTGGTGCCGGACGCGGAGCGGGAGCGTCTGGAGGCCGCGGTGCAGCAGGTAGGAGGACAGCGGGTGCAGCACCGAGCCGGTGATGGCGCGGATCGGCCGCAGCCGGCCGGCCCACTCCTCGGTGGTGGCGACCGCGCCGGCCAGGACGTCGCCGTGGCCGCCGAGATACTTGGTGGCGCTGTGCACGACCAAGGTGGCGCCGAAGTCGGCCGGCCGTTGCAGGACCGGGGTGGCGAAGGTGTTGTCGACCAGCAGCGGGACCTCGCCGCACTGCTCGGCGACGCGCGCCAGGTCCAGCAGTTCCAGCGTCGGGTTCCCCGGGGTCTCCAGGATCACCAGCCCGGTGTCCGGGCGCCGGGCGGCGGCGATGCCGTCGGCGGCGGCCCAGGTCACCTCGGTGCCGAGCAGGCCGCTGGCGAGCAGGTGGTCGCTGCCGCCGTAGAGCGGGCGGACGGCGACGACGTGCCGCTTGCCCTCGGCGGCCACGGCCAGCAGGCAGGCGGTGATCGCGGCCATGCCGGAGGCGAACGCGACGGCGGCCTGCGTGTTCTCCATCCGCGCCAGCGCTTCTTCGAACCGCGCGGTCGTCGGGTTCCACAGCCGCTGGTAGACATTGCTGCCGCCGCTGATCGGGGTGCCGCCGCCGGCCAGCGTCTCGTAGCTGTCGCCGCCCAGGCCGACGCTCGGCAGCGGGTTGGTGGTCGACAGGTCGATCGGCGGGACGTGGACGCCGAGGGCGTTCAGGTCGTCCCGGCCGGCGTGGACGGCGATGGTGTCGGGCAGTGCGGAAGCGGGCAGCATGCGGTCATTGTCGAAGATACATCGGTGAGATGGAAAGTATTGCGAAGAAGATTCTGTCCCTCATGACTGATCCATTGAAATATTCGTCAGCGCCGACGATACTGGCCGCCATGCCGAACGATGTGCGAGCCCCGAGGCCGGTCCTGGACGACACCGACCGCGCGATCCTGGCCGTGCTGTCCGCCGACGCCCGCACGCCGAACAACGCGATCGCCGAAGCCGTGGGGATCGCGCCCTCGACGTGCCTGGCGCGGATCCGGACGCTGCGCGAGCGCGGCGTGATCCGCGGGTTCCACGCCGACATCGACCCGGCGGCGCTGGGGCGCGGGCTCCAGGCGATGATCGCGGTGCGGCTGCGGGCGCACACGCGGGAGCGGGTGAAGGAGTTCATCCGGGACGTGCCGGGGCTGCCGGACGTGGTCGGGGTGTGGCACGTCGCCGGGGCCGACGATTATCTGCTGCACATCGCCGTCGCCGACTCCGACGCGCTGCGGGACTTCGTCCTGGAGCACCTGACGACGCACCCGGCGGTCGGCCACACCGAGACCAGTCTGATCTTCGGGCATCTGCGCGGGGCGGTCGGCGCGGTCGCCCCGAGCGGACCGGCCGCCTCGAACAGCCCGGCCACCTCAAGTGGCCCGGCCGGTTCGGCGGGTCCGAGCGGCCCGGCGGGCGCCGGAGCAGCGGTAACCGACTAAACCGCTGCACGCCCACTACCGATCGGCGGCTAGAGTCGAAGGCGTGACGACTGAGAACCCGTTCTTCCCCGACAGCACGCTGCCCTACGAATTGCCGCCGTTCGCCGACATCCGCCTGGAGCACTACGCGCCGGCGTTCGACGCCGGCTTCACCGAGCACCTGGCCGAGATCAAGGCGATCGCCGAGAATCCGGAGCCGGCGACGTTCGAGAACACGATCGTCGCCATGGAACGGGCCGGCACGCTGCTGAACCGGGTCGCGCTGGTGTTCTTCGCGCAGACCTCCTCCGACACCTCCGAGGCCCTGCAGGCGCTGGAGCAGGACATCAACCCGCGCTGGGCCGCGCACATGGACGCGATCAACCTGGACGCGGCGCTGTTCGCGCGGATCGACGACCTGCACGAGCGGCGCGGACAGCTGGGTCTCGGCGAGGTCGAGCAGCGGCTCCTGGAGAAGCACCACCTGAACTTCGTGCGCGGCGGGGCGAAGCTCTCGCCGGCCGACAAGGACCGCTTCAAGCAGCTCAACGAGCAGCTGGCGGCGCTGTCCACGGACTTCGACCGGAACCTGCTGGCCGCGAACAAGGCCGGACAGCAGGTCTTCGACTCGGCCGAGCAGCTGGCCGGGATGTCGGCGGACGCGGTCGCGGCGGCGAAGGAGAACGGCGAGGCGGTCGGGCTGCCCGGCAAGTACGTCATCTCGCTGAAGAACTTCTCGAACCAGACACAGCTGGCCGTGCTGGACGACCGCGAGGCCCGACACCGGCTGCTGACCGCGTCGCTGGAGCGGGCCTGGGAGACCAACGGCCCGATCGCCGTGCAGATGGCCGAGCTCCGGGCCGAGCGCGCCGCGATGCTCGGCTTCGGCTCCTACTCCGAGTACGCGGTGCAGGACCGCACGGCCAAGACCACCGCGGCCGTCGAGGACCTGATGACCCGGCTGATCCCGGCGGCCGTGGCGAACGCCGCCAAGGAGGCCGAGGCGCTGCGGGCGCATCTGCCGGCCGGGCAGAGCCTTGAGGCCTGGGACTGGACGTACTACTCGGAGAAGGTGCGCCTGGCCGAGTACGACGTCGACTCCGAGGCCCTGCGGCCGTATCTGGAGCTGGACAGCGTGCTGGTCAACGGCGTCTTCCACGCCGCGGAGCTGGTCTACGGCATCACCTTCGAGGCCCGGCCGGACCTGGTCGCCTACCACCCGGACGTCCGGGTCTGGGAGGTGTTCGACGCCGACGGCACCGGCATCGGCCTGTTCCTCGGCGACTTCTACGCCCGCGGCTCCAAGCGCGGCGGCGCCTGGATGACCAACTACGTGGACCAGTCCCGCCTGCTCGGCCAGGCCCCGGTGGTGGTCAACAACCTGAACGTGGCCAAGCCCCCGGCGGGCGAGCCCACCCTGCTGACCTGGGACGAGGTCCGCACCCTGTTCCACGAGTTCGGCCACACCCTGCACGGCCTGTTCTCCGACGTGGAGTACCCGACCTTCTCCGGCACCAACACCCCGCGCGACTTCGTCGAGTACCCCTCGCAGGTCAACGAGATGTGGGCGGAATGGCCGGACGTCCTGGCCACCTACGCCAAGCACTACCGCACCGGCGAGCCGGTCCCGGCCGACCTGCTGGAGCGCATGGCCGAGGCCGAGAAGTTCGGCCAGGGCTTCGCCACCGTGGAGATCCTCTGCGCGGTGATGCTGGACTGGGCCTGGCACACCCTGCCGGCCGGCACCGACCCCGGCGACCCCAAGGAGTTCGAGGCCGCCGCCCTCAAGCGCTACGGCCTGCTGGTCCCGGAGATCCCCTCCCGCTACCGCAGCAGCTATTTCTCGCACATCTGGGGCAACGACTACTGCGCGGGCTACTACTCGTACTTGTGGAGCGAGGTCCTGGACAAGGACACGGTCGACTGGTTCAAGGAGGGCGTGGCGCAGGGCCGGTCCGTCCGCGAGAGCGGCGAGGCTTTCCGGCGCGCGGTGCTTTCGCGTGGCGGGAGCGTGGACCTGATGGCCGCGTTCGCCGAGTTCCGGGGGCGCGCGCCTGAGGTGCGGGCCATGCTGCGGGCCCGGGGGCTCGCCGACTGAGGACCGGTCCTCAATACACGTAGTTACCCTCTGCCGCACGGCACGTTGGCGCGGCAGAGGGGGTTCCCCGTGGAAGAACGCAAGATCTCGAAACCTGACCTGGTCATCGCGGTGACCGGCCTGCTCGCCTTCTTCTCGATGTTCCTGCCCTGGTGGCAGGCCTACTACGACATCTCGTACGACAACGTCAACAACACGAAGTGGCAGGACTCAGTCAACGGCTGGAATATGTCGTCGGGGAGCGGGAACGTGGACAAGATCGTCACCGGGCCGCTCGTCTGGATCCCGATGCTGGCACTGACGGTGCTCGGCCTCTACGCGCTGGCCCGCGTTGCCGCCGCACCGCGAGGGCTGCCAGACAGGAACCTCTACAAGGTGGCCTCGGTCGTCGGAGTCCTGACCGTGGTGCTGGTGGCGTGGCGCTGGCACACCTACTACTTTCCGCCGATGCCCGACAATGCCTCCGCCTTCATCTCCGCGGGCGTGGACTATGGCACGTTCATCGGTCTGGGCTGCGGCTTCGTCGTCGCGGTCGTCAGCCTTCTGGCGCTCACCCCGATCGTGGATCTGACACCGGCTCAGCAGCCCTCGGAGGAAGAGGACTAGGACTAGGACTTGGGCCGCGCCGGGTGCGAAACGCGCATCAGCCCAGCTTCAACTTGAACCCGACGTGCGTGGGCGCGAACCCCAGCCGCTCGTAGAACCGGTGCGCGTCGGGCCGCTCGGCGTTCGACGTCAGCTGCACCTGGCGGCAGCCGGCCCGGCGCGCCTCCTCGATGGCCCAGCGCATCATCTGGGTGCCCAGGCCGCTGCCGCGCTCGGTGGCCGCGACGCGGACGGCCTCGATCATGGCGCGCTTCAATCCCTGCTGGGCCACGCCCGGGATGATGCTCAGCTGGAAGGTGCCGACGGTCTCGCCGTCCCGCTCGGCGACGATCAGGCGCTGGTTCGGGTCGGCCTGGACCTCGGCGAACGCCGCCTGGTAGGGCGCCAGGTCCGCGGCGTCCTCGCGGGTCGAGCCCAGCTTGTCGTCGGCGAGCAGGGCGACGATCGCGGGCAGGTCGGCGCCGGTGGCGTCGCGCATGATCAAGGAATCGGTCATAGCTCGGCACTGTAGCTGGCAGACTTGCGGCAGCGGCCAACGGGAGGGGATCACATGTCGGCCACCGGTTCGATGTTCGGGCTCGCGTTCGGGGACTGCATGGGCAAGCCCACGGAGTTCCAACGCTTCGAGGAGATCGTGCAGTTGTATGGCCCGGCGGGGCCGTCGGACCTGTCGCGGGGCGGCTATGTCACCGACGACACGCAGATGGCGCTGGCGGTCGCCGACGCGCTGCTGGAGCAGCCCGCCGCCCTGCCGATCGAGCCCTTCACCGGCTCGGTGATCAAGCACTTCCTGGCCTGGGCGATCTCCCCGGACAACAACCGCGCGCCGGGCATGACCTGCCTGCGCGCCTGCGGCAACCTGGCGGACGGCCAGCCCTGGCCGCAGGCGACGCAGCGCGGCTCGAAGGGGTGCGGGGCGAACATGCGCGTCACGCCGATCGGCCTGGTCCCGCAGCTGCCGGAGCCGACCGTCGCCGGGGCGTCGCAGCTCCAGGCGGCCCTGACCCACGGCCACGCGACCGCGCTCGCCGCCTCGGACCTGACCGCGTTCGCGACCCGCTGGCTGCTGGCCGGGACGGCACCGACGGACCTGGTCCCGGCGCTGCGGGAACGCTGCCGGGAGCAGCGCCACGTCTACCACGGCGACTGGCTCGGGGACGACCTGTGGCGCATCCCGCACCGCGACTCCCCCGAGGAATTCATCGAGTACGGCTGGGACGAGTGCGCGGCGGTCCTGGACCGGCTCGCGGAAGCGGCGAAGCAGCCCGATCCGGCCGCGGACCCGTGCCTGGCCACCGGCGAGGGCTGGATCGCCGAGGAGGCGCTGGCGACCGCGCTTCTCTGCTTCCTGATGTACCCGGACGAGCCGGTCCGCGCCCTGGGCCGGGCGGCGGCGACCGGCGGCGACTCGGACTCGATCGCCGCGCTGGCCGGGGCGTTCCTGGGGGCGCGGCACGGCATCGAGGCGTTCCCGGCCGACTGGCCGGAGCGCATCGAGTACCGGGACCGCCTGGCACGCGCCGGCGCCGCATGGGACGCCGGCCGATCGTGAACCGCACGGTGTTCGAGGTCTGGCGCCAGGACGACAACGGCAACCGCTATCTGTTGTCCACCCACGCCGATCGCGCGGCGGCCGAGGCCGTGGTGGCCGAGATGGAGTCCGGCGTGCAGCACAAGCAGCTGTACTCCGTCGTGGAGCGGCCCGCGCCCGGTCAGCCCACGTAGACCTTCGTCGGCTCGATCACCAGCCCGGCCGTGAACAGCTCGCCGAAGTTCTCGGGCGTGTCGAACATGGCGCCCATCCGCTCCACGTACTTGGCGAGGAACGCGGGGTGCTCGTGCGCCCGCGGCAGGCTGGGGTCGTGCCGCGCCACACCCTCCAGCCGCACGATGTTGCGGCCGATGTCGGTGACGTCGAGCCCGAGGCTCACCTTCGGGTTGGCCGCGATATTGGCCAGCTTCGCCTTGTTGGCCCGGCTGTAGACGACGATCGTGCCGTCCTCCCGGGCCAGGAACCACACCGGAACGGTGACCGGCTGCCCGTCCGGCCGCACGGTGGTCAGCCAGACCATCAGGTTGCTGTTCAGCCGGGCCAGGACGCGCTGCCGGTCGGTCTCGGAGAGGTGATCCAGAAGTTCCATGGCGTAGTTCTATCCGGAAGATCGCCGATGCGCCGCTTATTCGGGGTGGGCCGAATCCTCAGCCCCGTCCGCGTGCGGATTCAGCCGGCCTTCTGCGCGTTCGCGACAATCGTGTCCACATACGTCTGCCACAGCGCCTCGGGCAGGTCGTGCCCGGCCCCGGGGATGATCAGCGGCGTGACGCCGAGCGCGGCGGCGGTCGCCTTCCCGCCGCTGACGTCGACCAGCTTGTCCGAGTCACCGTGGATGACCGCCGCCGGCACGGTGACCGCGCCCAACGCCGCGGTACGGTCCGGCGAGGCGACGATGCAGGCGATCTGCCGCCCGGTGCCCTCGGGGGTGTAGGAGCGGTCGTAGGCCTCGCCGATGCGGGCCCGCAGTTCCTCGGTGGGCATCGGATACGCCGGGGAGCCGACGGTCTCGAACATCTTCTGCCCGCGGTCGACCGCCTCGTCCCGGTTGGCGGCCGCCGGGCTCAGCAGCAGCATGATGACCTCGGGCGCGGGCTGGCCGACGTCGGGCGCGCCGGTGGTGGACATGATCGAGCACAGCGAGCGGACCCGCGGCGCGTGGTCGATCGCGAACTGCTGCGCGATCATGCCGCCCATCGACAGGCCGACGATGTGCGCGCTGTCGATGCCCAGCACGTCCAGCAGCCCGCCGACGTCGGAGGCGAGATCGGACATCAGGTAGGGGACGCCGGAGGTGTCGCCGGCCAGCAGGTCCCCGAAGCCGGGGACCGGGGCGTCCACGATCGTGGACAGCCCGCAGTCGCGGTTGTCGAACCGGATGACGTGGTACCCGGCGTCCGCGATGGCCTGGCAGAACGGCAGCGGCCACGCGGTCATCTGGGTCCCCAGCCCCATGATCAGCACCAGCGGCGGGGCGGCCGGGTCTCCGAAGGTGTCGTACTCGAGCTCGACGCCGTTCGCCGGGGCCTTGGGCATTGCCGTCCTCCTGGGGGTTCGCACGGCGGGTTGTCGGCCCCGCTTGGCACAATGGAATCATGCAGACCGCGTTGCTGGACACCCCGATCGGAACCCTCAACATCGGGGCCACCGCCCGCGGCCTGCGCCTGGTCCAGTTCCCCCGGGAGCACGAGCGCGACCAGCCCTTCGCCGCCGGGGACCAGGGCGCCAAGCCCGACCGCATCGCGCAGGCCCAGCTCGACGAGGCGGTGCTCCAGCTGACGGAGTACTTCGGCGGCACCCGCACCCGGTTCGACATCGCGCTGGACTGGTACGGCGTGAACGGCCTGCGGCTGACCGTGCTCAAGCTGCTGGCCGAGGTGCCCTTCGGCGGCACGGTGACCTACGGCGACCTGGCGAAGGACTCCGGCGCCGGGGTCACGGCCTCGCAGGCGGTCGGCGGGATCATGGGGAGCAACCCGCTGCCGATCGTCGTGCCGTGCCACCGGGTGCTGGCCGCCGACGGCCTGGGCGGGTTCGGCGGCGGATTGCGGACCAAGGAGTGGCTGCTGGCCTGGGAAGGCGTCATGCCCCCGGCGCTGGACTGGGAGGACTAGCTTTACAAGCTGCACAACTGGCCGGGAAAGTCCGAAGTCAGCTGCTCAGCGCCCCGAAGTCAGCCCCCTCAGCGCCCCGGCACCGGATCGGTGGCGAGCCGGCCGTGCAGGTGCTCGGAGTGCCGCTTGCCGTCGCCGTAGACGTAGGAGCTGCGCGTCGTGCCCTCCAGCAGGAAGCCGCATTTCTCGGCGACCCGGCACGACCCCACGTTCTCCACAGCGTGCATCAGCTGCAAGCGCACCAGCCCGAGCGCGCCGAAGGCCCAGTCGCTGACCGTCCCCACCGCCAGGCTCGCGACGCCCCTGCCACGGGCCCAGGGCGCGGTGCGGTAGCCGAGTTCGCCGTAGGAGTGGTGCAGGTCGATCTTGTGCAGCGACACCAGCCCGAGCAGCCGGCCCTCGGTCGCCTCGTAGACCCCGAACAGCGCGCTGCGGCCACCGTCCCAATCCGCGTACTTCTCGGCCCAGGCCCGGGCAGTCTCCTCGTCGGCACCGGAGGCCAGGCCGTTCCACAGCGCGATATCCGGGTCGCGGGACATCTCCATCATGTCGGGGACGTCGCGCAGCGAGGGCGGACGCAGCTGGTAGCGACCGGCGACGATCTCGGTCGGTTCCACGACACGATCAAGTATCTCCATGCCGCGTATTGTGCCGGACTCCGGTGAACACCTCGCCGGAGGTGTGGGCCGCCGCGGGCCACGCGCACACGGTGTTCGCGATCACGTTCGCGGAGTTGGTGCGGGTGACCGGCGGCGACGTCGTGGACGTGAACTGACGGCTCGGCGTCGGCTGAGGGCTCGGCGTCGGCTGGCGACTCGGCCTGAACCGACGGCTCGGCGTGAACCGACGGCTCGGCGTGAACCGACGGCCGTCAGCGAAGCGCTTCGTAAGCAGCGGCCACGACGTTCAAACCCCGGATGTCCTCCCGCTCACGCGGATCGAGCATCTGGTTCATGGCATAGGCGACCGTCATCCCGGTCGAGTGGTCGTTCATCACCAACGACCCGCCCCAGCCGCCCCAGCCGAAGGTGTTGCCGAAGACGCCGAATCCCATGCCGTAGGTCGCCGGCTGCCCCATCACCCGGTCCTCCCCCGCGTACTCCACATGCCAGGCCGGCTCGCATCCTTCCTTCGAGAGCAGCCGCACTCCCCCGGCCACTCCACCGTTGCTCAGGACCGACTGGGCCAGGGCGATCCCGCGGGCGTTGCCGAAGCCGTTGGCCGCCGGGATCTCGGCCCGCCGCCAGCCCTCGGTGTTCGCGTCCTTGACGCGGATCCCGCCTGCCGCATCGGAGTCGGGGCCGCCGGAGGAGAAGTCGTCGCTGTGCGACGGCGGCGGGTACAGCCGCGCGACGCGGGGGTCGTCCTGAGCATCGAGCCCGATGTGGAAGTCAGCGCCGAGCGGCCCGGCGACCTCCTCGGCGAAGAAGCGGCCGAGGCTGCGTCCGGTGACGCGGCGGACGACCTCGCCGACGAGGAATCCGAAGGTCATGGAGTGGTATCCGGCCGCCGTCCCCGGTTCCCACTGCGTCGGCGTGGCGGCCAGCCGTTCGGTGACCGCGGCCCAGTCGTAGAGGTCCTCGGCGACGAGCTTGCCCGGCCAGTCGGCGAGGCCGGCGGTGTGCGAGAGCAGATGCCGGACCAGGACGTTCTCCTTGCCGGCGGCGGCGAACTCGGGCCAGTAGGTCGAGACAGGGGCGGAAAGGTCGAGCTCACCGCGATCGGCGAGGATCAACGCGCACAACGCCGTCATCGGTTTGGTCGTGGACATGACGTTGACGATCGTGTCGCGTTCCCAGGCGACGGTGCGCTCGGCGTCGACATGACCGCCCCAGACGTCGACCACCGGTTCGCCGTTCACGAACACCGCCGCCGAGGCGCCGATGTCGTCCGCGTCGAGCAGCTCGGACAGCGCGTCGGCGACCGCGGCGAACTCATTCGTATACGTGCCCTGAACTTGAGCCATGGCCGGACGTTACCGCGCCACCGGCTCAGCGACGCTGTCATTTCCCGCCGGGCGCGCCCCCAGCTGCCGCACCGCGGGCACGCACAGCATCCCGAGCAGCACGGTCACCAAAACCGCGGCGGACGTATACAGCGCCGGCCCGGTCCCGACCGCGTCGCTGACCGGACCGGCCAGCGACTGTCCGATCGGGAAGGCTATGAGCGAGCCGGCGAGCTCGTAGGCGGAGATGCGGTTCAGGACGGCGGCCGGGATGTGCGTCTGCACGCTGGTCGACCACATCACGCCCCAGAAGGCGATGGTCGCCCCGCCGACGGCCGCGCCGCCGCAGACCTGGGCCAACGGCAGCCCGGCGGCCAGCGTCAGCGGCCACACCGACCACGCCACCAGCACGGAGGCGCCGACCCGCAACGGATGCCGGGGCCGGAACCGCACCCCGGCCAGCCCGCCGACCACGCCGCCCGCGCCGAAGGCCGTCCACATCAGTCCCAGCCCCGAAGCGCCGTGCCGGTCGGTCACCAGGATCGTGGCCAGCGGCCGGATCGGGCCCCACACGGCGATGCCCAGCACGATCCACGCCAGGATCACCGACCACATCCACGTCCGGTTGCGGAACTCGTGCCAGCCCTCGACCAGATTGCGCCACGTGGACTCCTGGGTCACGGCCCTGGCCACCGGCGCCAGCCGCAGCATCAGCAGGCACACGCCGCTGACCGCGAACGTCGCGGAGTCCGCGGCCAGCACCACCGGCACCCCGGACACGGCGATCAGCAGGCCGGCGACGGCCGGCCCGCCGAGCGTGGCCATGGCCTCGGCGACGCGGGTGACCGCGTTGGCCCGCTGCAAGTCGCCCGACACCTGGGTGATGACGCTGGCCAGCCCGGGCTGGAACGCGGCGGTCGCCACGCCGGACAGCCCCGACAGCGTCATCAGCAGCCACAGCGCCGGGTGCCCGGTGGCGAACGCGGTCGCGGCGAGGGCTTGCAGCACGAAGCGGGCGGCGTCGGCGCCGACCATCATCCGCTGCGGGGTGAACCGGTCGGCGAGCACGCCGCCGAAGAGCACGAACGCCGCGAACGGCAGCACCTGCGCGGCCAGCACCAGGCCGACGCCGGTGGTGCCGTAGCCGAGGCTGACGACGCCGAAGAGCAGGGCGACCGGCAGCATCGAGTCCCCGAGCAGCGACACCAGCCGCGCGGTGAAGTACAGCCGGAAGTCCCGGTTCCACAGCCGCGGCGGCGCGGGCAGCCGGATGTCACACGTCGCCGTCGTCACGGCGCCCCCTCTGCTGTTCGGGTTGTCTAGGTCTAGACCAATGGCGAGAACGTAGGGAGAACGCGAGCAGCCCCGCAAGGTATTTCGAAGTATGAAAACGATCTCGCGATCCATCTCGCGATCCATCTCGCCATCGATCCGCCATCGATCTCGCGATCGATCCCCCGCAGACGCCGGCACCGCGAAACAATGGGCTGCCCGAGCCCGCCCGTATGGAAGGCAGCCGCATGCCAGTGCCCCTCCCCGACGACGCTTCCGTCCTGTTGCAGCCGCCGGACGCCGACGAAGTCGCGTGTGTGGCCCGCGGCGTCATCTCCGCCGTCGCGCCGCAGGGCGGACTGACCGGGCTCCAGCAGACCCTGGTGGCGGCCATGTTCCATTCGATGACCGGCCACGACGTCGACCCGCTCGCGCTCCAGGCCGAGCTGGCCGTGAAGCCTTACGGCGCCAGGGAATTCGCCGAGGACATGCACCGGCGGAACCTGGCGTTCCGGGGGCGGGTCGTGCAGATGATGGTCACCGTGGAGCTGGTGTTGAACCCGCTGCCGCCGGACGTGGCCGGGCGGGTCGCGGAGTTCGCCGCGGAGCTGTCAGTGCACGACGACCTGGAAGACGTGCTGCACGGCTTCGCCGACTCCGGCCGCCGGCTGGCCGCGATCGACTTCGACCGCAACGGTTATCTGCACGACTTCGACGTGCACCACCTCCAGCACCTGCACGTCGGCGACGGCGCGCTGACCGGCCCGTGGACCCCGGTCGAGGACGACCCGGCACTGGCGGCGCGCTGGGCCTCGCTCGGGGACCTGCCGGCCGAGACGCTCGGGCGGGGCGTATACGACTTCTACAAAACCCGCGGCTTCTCCTTCCCCGGCGCCCCGGGCTCGGCCCCGCCGCTGCTGGCCCAGCACGACTGGGTCCACATCCTGGCCGACTACGGCACCCGGGTCGAATCAGAGATCGAAGTCTTCGCCTTCATCGCCCGCGCCAACGACGACCTGCATGCCTTCTCCCTGCTGGCGATGGTGGTGAGCCTTTTCGAGACCGGCGCCCTGGCCGCCGGCGCGGGCCTGTTCGAGGCCGACCGCGGCCACCTGTCGCAGCCCGGGATGGCCGTCCGCTTCGGCGACGCCCAACGCCGCGCGGCGCTGTGCACCGGCAGCAACGACTTCATGGCCGCCGACTGGTTCGCGGTCGCCGACAAGCCGGTCGCGGTGCTCCGCAAGGAGCTGCTGCTGCCGCCCAAGAGTGAGCAAGCACTCACAGCGGGCAGCGTCGGCCCGTGGGATGCTGAGGGGATAAGCCCGTTCCAGCTCAACGCCGGGCGCAAGCTCGCCGCGGCCGAAGGGCGGGAATATACGGGCCCGTAGACCGAATGAGGGGTTTGCGATGGCCAGTGAAATCGACGGCATAGACGACCGGCTGCGCGCGTTCATCGCCGCGCAGCCCATGTACTTCGTGGCCTCGGCGCCACTGGACGGCGGACACGTCAACGTCTCCCCCAAGGGGTACGCGGACACGTTCGCCGTCCTGGACGAGCACACGGTGGCCTACCTCGACCTGTTCGGCAGCGGCATCGAGACCGTCGCGCACCTGCGCCAGCAGGGCAACCGCCGGATCACGGTGATGTTCTGCTCGTTCACCCGCAACTCCAAGATCGTGCGGCTGTTCGGCACCGGCCGCATGGTCCGCCCGGACACCCCGGAGTTCGAGACGCTGAAGGGCCACTTCAACACCGCCCACATCGGCATCCGCGCGATCATCGTCATCGACGTGGAGCGCATCCGCGACTCCTGCGGCTTCGCGGTGCCCTACATGACCCTGGTCGACGAGCGCCCGGTCCTGGACAAGCGCGCCGCCCGCCGCGACGACGAGCAGTGGGCCGACCGCATCACCCACGACAACGCCGCCAGCATCGACGGCCTGCCCGGACTGGACGCGGACCATCCGCTGCCGTCCGCGGTGACGCGGTAGCGCTTTTCCGTGCGGTAGCGGTTTGCGCAGCCCCTGGCGGAACAAGGGCGAGGCCCAGGGCTTTGCCCGGCCCTGGGCCTCTCCACACTGTTGAGGTGTGGTGCCGTCATAGTGCGCACGCCGATGGCGTTTAAGAAAGCAGGTAAGCCTGAGGCACCGCGCTCTTCCTATTGAGCTATCCCCGCATGAAGAGCGGGGAACGGGGCTCGAACCCGCACCCTCGGTGTATGACCCGCTTCCGGTCGATCCGGCGATGGACGGCGAGGACTGAACTTAGAGCGAGAGTCTGAAGCTGCTCACCGCTGCCTCTACCAATTGGGCTACCTCCGCACGGGATGCGGAGAGAGGGATTCGAACCCCCACTTGTCACAGTGTTCGTCAATATCAGGCGTCACATTAAGCTTGGTCGCTCGCCGCCGATCCTAGCGAACCTCTCAGGCGAACAGGTAACCGAATACCGCCTCGCCGACCCGCTGGTCGCTCACCTCGAAGGTGTTCGCCTCCTCGCGGGCGAACTTCACCGCCTGGCTGAGCTTGTCCACCCGCTCCACCAGTTCGTTGACCCGCTGCGCGGGCAGCGCGCCGGAGAACTTGGTCTGGGTCCAGTAGCCGATGGCGATGTCCTCGTAGTAGACCTCGACCTGCGCCGGGTGCTTCTCCGTGGCCTCGGCCTTGACGTGGTTGCGCGGCACCTTCTTGGTGCGCAGCGTGCGCACGGGCTCGGTCCGGTACCAGTCCGTGGAGGGGTCGGCGGTCCAGGACTCGGCGGCGTCCAGCACCGGCAGCTTCTTGACGAAGGTGTGCAGGTCGGCGAGCTGCTTCTCCAGGAACAGCAGGTAGGACACCGGCACGTCGCGCAGCAGCGTACGGCCCTCGACCACGACGTCGGCGCGGGCCACGCAGTTCGCCCAGTCCTTGGTGGCCGTGACATCGAACAGCCGGGTCAGCCCGGTGCCGATCTGGCGCAGCACGTCCTCGGCCTTGACCTGCACCCGGGTCGACTCCGGCGGCAGCTGCTCGCCGTCCTCGTCCTTCGGCTGGTAGCTGCGGCTCAGCCCGGTGAGCAGCGGCTGCTTCTGGACGTCGTGGTGCGCCTGCGTGAGTTCGGCGTAGGACTTGCTCTTGACGCCTTTCTCGATCGCGATGATCTGGCTGAGTTTCGTGGCCATGATGGTCCCCCCATGCACTGGGCATGTCGTGAATTTGATGTGTTCTCAAGGCAAAGCCTATGGACCGGGGCCGACAATCCGTGGGGCGGGTCGGCCGGTTCCACGGCGGTGTCCTCGATGATGACAGACCCCTGGCCCGGGCTTGTAGGCAATTTCGCCGTCGCGCGATCAGGGTTATGCGATCAGGGCTGGGCGAGCGAGGCGAAACCGTTGACCAGAACACCGATGCCCAGGGCGATAATGAGCACCGAGGCGGCGACCCCGATCATGCGGGTCGCGCCGGCCCCCACCGACCGGCCGAACAGCGCCCCGATCGCGGCCAGGACGAGCTGCCACGCGAGCGAGGCCGGCCCGGCCGCCGCGACGAAGGCCGCAGATCCGGCCCACGAGCCGCCGCGGGTGGGCTCTTCAGGGATTCAGCGCCTCAGCGCTCAGCCCACTCAGCGTTCCTCCCCCACCTTCAAAGCGCTCAGCACCGCCGAGACCTGAGCGACGATCCCGGCCAGCGAGCCGGCGTCCGCGCCCCCGACCGTCACCGCCTTGTACTCCGAGGGCGTCGGCAGGTTCTCCACGATCTCCGGCAGCCGCCCGATCAGCTCGGACTGCAAGGCCGCGGCGGACCGCGCGTTGGCGATCTCGGCGCGCACCCGCTCGCGTTCCAGCTCCAGCAGCTGCCGATCGTGGTCTGCGGCATGCCGGGCCCGGACCGCGGCCAGTTCGGCCTCCAACCGCAGCCGGCTGAGTTCCTGCTCCTCGGCCAGCCGAAGGCGCGCCATCGCGCTCTCCTGCTCGTGCCGCTCGCGCTCCAGCGCCAGGGCTGCGAGCCGGGTGCGGTGGGCTTCCTCGGCGGCCTTGCGGGCGTTGCCCTGCGACTGCTCGTCGCGCCGCGCCTGCTCGCCGGCTTCGCGGTCGAAGTCGCGCGCCGCGTTCTGGGCCCGCAGTTCGGACAGCCCGCGTTCGTCGGACAGCCGGCGCGTCTCCTGCTTGCGGGCCTCGCCCATCCGGCTGTCGGTGACCACGCTCTCGGCGGCCAGTTCCGCCAACGCCGCCAGGCGCCCCTGCTCGGAACGGAACGGCTTTTGCAGGTTCTCCCACAGCGTCTTGGAGCTGACGACCGCCTCCTTGATCTGGACGGTGACGATCCGCAGCCCCAGCCCGGCCTCCGCCTCGCCGGAGCCCTCGGCGACGGCGCGCAGCCGCGCCGTCAGCTCCTCGATGATCGGCTGCCGGTCGGACAGCACCTCGTGCACGCTCATCGTGGCGACCTTGTCCTTGATCGCCGCCTCGGCCTGCTCCCGGAGTTGCAGGTTCACCAGCCGCATCGGGTCCTCCGGATCGGAGAAGTCCAGTTTGCGGTAAGCCGTGCCGAAGTCCTCGATCGCCCATTGCACGATCGCTTGCACGAGAATGCCCTGGAGCTCGCTACAGATGCAGAACGCGTTCATCAGGATGGTCTGCATCGCGCCCGGCACCACCAGGAACGAGTCGGTCGCCGGCCGGTACCGGAACGACATTCCGAGGCCGATGTGCCGGGGCCTGCTCTCGCCGCGCCGGGTGTGGACGACGAAGGCGTTCGGCGGCACCAGCACGGTCTTCCAGCGTCCGACGCCGGTGATGCGGACCTCGACGCCGTTGGCCGGGGCCGCGCCGGGCGGCTGGAAGCCTCGGCTGGCATCGGTGTCGGCGGCGAAACGTTCCAACCGTCCGGTGCGGCCCCGGCTCGGAGCGGCAGACCCGCCGACCGCGCTCCTGGCGACCGACGGAGCCGGCGCCGGGGGCGGCATCGAAGGTGCCGGCGCCGCCGGGGCGGCGGCAGCCATCCGCCCGGAGCCGCCCCCGCCCGCGTCGGATCCCGAGGATCCCGAATTGGATCCCGCGTTGGATCCGGAGTTCGACCCCGCGAATCCCCTGGAACGCAGGTCCGACTCCAGCCGCTCCTGATTGGCCAGAACATCGTCGAGATAAGTGTTACGGCCTTGGTCCGACACGATGTCACCCCCTGGATAGCCCGATGGTGTCGGAACCGTAGCAGGGCTCGACGACACCCAGGGCCCGACGACACCCGGCGCCGATTCCGCCAGGGCCAACAGCGCGGAAATGGCCCTTGGGTCCGCCGGTCCCGGCCGATTAGTCTCGGCGGGCGTGGACACCTTAGAGAACCCCCTGTGGGGCGACGACTGGACCGAGATCCGTGCCCTGTTCGACACGCTCCAGCCCGGGCACGCCTATCTGAACCACGGCGGCTTCGGCAATCCGCCGCGCACCGTCGTGGCCGCCCAACAACAGTGGCGGGCCCGGGTGGACGCCAACGCCACGCGCTTCTTCCGGCGGGAACTGGCTCCGGGCCTGGCCACCGCGAGCCGGGCGGTCGCGGAGTTCCTGGGTGCCCCGGCCGGCGACCTGGTCGCCCTGGTCACCAACGTCACTGCGGCCACGACGATCGCGGTCGACTCGGTGCCGCTGGCCGCCGGCGAGGAGCTCCTGGTCACCGACCACGGCTACCTGACCGCGACCTGGGCGGCCGAGCGGCGCGCCCGGGAGGTCGGGGCGAGCGTGGTGACCGCGCGGATCCCGTTGGAGGCGGACGCCGCCGGGATCACCGAGGCGGTGCTGGCCGCGGTCACGCCGCGCACCAAGGTCGCGCTGATCGACCACGTCACCTCCTCCACCGCGCGCCTGTTCCCGATCGAGGAACTGGTCCCGGCGTTGCAGGAGCGCGGCGTGATCGTCATCGTCGACGCCGCGCACGCCCCCGGCATGCTGCCGATCGACCTGGCCGCGCTGAGCCCGGACTACTGGGGCGGGAACCTGCACAAGTGGGGCTACGCGCCCCGGTCGGCGGCGGCGTTCTGGGCGGCGCCCAAGTGGCGGTCGACGCTGCGGAACCCGATCGTGTCCTGGGGACAGGACGACGGATTCCCCTCGCACCTGCAAGAGATCGGCACCAGCGACCCCACGCCCCGGCTGGCCGCGCCGAACGGGATCGCGTTCCTGCGCGCGCTGGGTCCGCAGCGGGTGCGGGAGCACAACGTGAAGCTCGCCGAGTACGGCCAGGCGGCGCTGGCCTCGGCGCTGGACGTGGACCCGGCGAGGCTGCCGGGCGACCCGGGGGTGCCGATGCGCGTGGTGCCGTTGCCGGTGGCCTTCGACGACCCGCGCGACCTCCAGGCCGAGATCTCCGACCGGCTCGGCGTCGAGGTGGCGGTGCCGAAGTGGAACGGCCGGACGCTGCTGCGGGTCAGCGCGAACATCTACAACGCCCCGGCGGAGTACGACAGGCTGGCCGCGGGTATCAAGTCCCTGCTTTAGCGGCACTAATGCAGGTACAGATGCCGCGAAAGAGATTCCCCTGCGCTGCCCGGTCGGCGATGCTGATGGGATGCAACGTGCTGGGGGCGGCAGCTGGCGGATCGTGATGGACGACAGCCAAGTCATGGCGCTCGTCCTGTGGTTGCGGGACGCCGCCGGGATGACGCCGGACCTCGACCCGGCGATCCCGCCGCTGGAGCCGGCGGTCCCGGTGGTCCCGGAACTGGCCGCGCTCGCCGATCCGCACGCCGCCGCGCAGTGGACCGGCCTGTGGCTGGGACTGTGGGAGGGACGCCTGGAGGAGTGGTTCGCGCTGCGGATGCTCACCCCGCCCGGCTTCGAGCTGCTGGACCGCTCCCCGGAGCTGCGCGGGCTGGTCGCGGCCGGCTACCGGGAGGCCTCGCACTGGACGTCGGCGCACCGCCCGATCGGCCGGGGCGGGTCCTCCGGCCGGGCCCTGTCCATGTCGAAGGAGCCGGGGGCGGCGGTCAAGCAGCTGGAGGGCGAGCTGGGCCGCCGGGCCAACGACTTCGAGTTCGCCATCAAGGTGCTGCCGGTGGCCGGCCGGGTGTTCTGGCTGGGCCCGGACGGCGGGTTGGTGGTGAGCGAGACGCTGATGCGGGACGGGCGGGCGTTCCGGGCGCTGCTTCATGATGTGCTGTCCGGGGTGGTGTAGCGCTACGGGCAGGTTCTTTCAGCGCTACGGGCTGCGTCATTTGGCGCTACGTCCTGGGTCATTCGGCGCTACGGTCTGAGGCCGTGGCCGGGATCGAGTGGAACGAGGTGCCCGCGGACGTCCGCGCGCGGGTCGATGAGCTGGTCATCGCCGACGAGTGGTTCGGCGCCGTTCGCGAGCTGTGGGAAAACGGCCGCGAACCGCGGATCGGGCTGAACGACTGCCAGGACCTGGTCTATCGGCGACAGGTCGAGCTGGCCGACCGGATCCGCCACAAGCCAGAACCGCCCCGCGACCTGCCGACGCTGATCGCGGCCGTCGAGGCGCTGCCGCGCCGCCCGGACGCGATCGAAGCCCTCTGGGACGGCGACTCGAGGGGCTGGATGACGCTCCTGCTGGCCGTGACGTGCGCCCCGCGCACCGAGGCGGGCCTGGCCCAGATCCGGCACGGCGGCGATCTCAGGCTGTTCAACGGCCAGGTGCCGCCGTGGCCCGAGGCGCAGGAGGCCACGGAGCTCGGTACGGCGCTGGCCCGGCACTTCGACCTGCCGTTCTTCTTCCACAGCCCTGATACCCCGGAACTGCCCGACGTCCGGTGGTGGGACACGCTCTGACCCGGCACGGCCCGCTCCGGCCCGGCACACCACCGACCGGCGGCTAGGGTGTGAATCATGACCGCCCCCGCCAAGCGCCCGGGCCGCCGGCCCGGTTCGGCCGACACCCGCGGCGAGATCCTGGACGCGGCGCGCGCCGAGTTCGCCTCGCGGGGCTATGAGAAGGCGACCGTGCGGGGCATCGCGCGGGCGGCCGGGGTGGATTCGGCGCTGGTGCACCACTACTTCGGGTCGAAGGATCGGGTGTTCCTGGCCGCGCTGGAGTTCCCGGTGGACCCGGCTACGCTGCTGGAGCTGGTGGCCGGTGATCCGGCGGGCGTCGGCGAGCGGCTGGCCCGTGGCGTGGTCGAGGTGTGGGAGGAGCCGCAGGCCCGCGAGCGGCTGCTGGCGGTGGTGCGGACGGTCGCCTCGAACGAGGAGATGGCGGCGCTGCTGCGCGGGTTCGCCAGGCCCCGGCTGATCGCGCCGCTGGCCGCGCGGATCGGCGGTCCGGACGCCGAGGTGCGGGTGGAGATGGCGGTGGCGCAGATCGTCGGGCTGACGATGGCGCGGTATGTGATCGCCGTGGAGCCGATCGCTTCGCTGAGTCCTGAGAAGTTGGTGGATTTGTTGGCGCCGGCTTTACAGCGGCTGCTGGCAGGTTGATCCGGACCGAGAAGACGGGTCGAAAAGACGGGTCGAATGACGGCGCGGCCCGGACTCGTCTCCGAGTCCGAACCGCGCCGCGCTGCACCGGGTCGGGTTCCCTGTCCTACTGGATGAGTTGTTCCGAAGTCGGGGCCCGAAAACGAGGTGAGGGCCTCCATGCTCTGGTTGTGACGTCAGACATAGAGACCCTCATCACCGCACTGCACGTGAAGATCGACAACGAGTATGGAGGTGTTAAGCGCTTCGGTCGTCCGCCCAAGCTCAGCGCCTCCGAACTGCTGTGCCTTGCCCCTGATCGCGATCACACCGCCAACATCATGACGGCGACATCATGACGGCAACGTCCACATCTGCCTCGGCGCGTTGCCGCACGTGGAGATCTGCAACTGCGTCCCGTCCGTCGTGGTGCCGTTCGGATCGTCCAGACACTTGCCGGACGGCAGGTTCAGCAACTCCCCGTCGGGCAGCGGCAGCCATACCTGCGATCCCGTTCGGCTGCAGGCGTTCCGCTGCACCAGCGTCCCGTCCGCGGTGCCACCCTGGGCGACGTCCAGGCAGCCGCCCATGATCTCCAGACCGCCGTCGGAGTTCGGGGTGAACTTCTGCGCGAACGAGCCATCGCAGGTGCTGAGCTGAATCTTGGTCCCGTCGGTGGTGCCGAAGTCGCTGTCCTCCGCGCACTTGCCGGCGATGCCCGACGTGAGCGGGCCGGTGCCGGGCACGGTGCTGGTGTCGTACGACGGCGGCGCGTCGCCGGCCCCGGTGCCCCAGTTCGACGGCGTGGAGCCCAGGGTGAAGTTCAGCGTGACGCCGGACTTCCAGGTCGCGGCCGGCAGCCAGGTGTGGGTGCTGGCCGTGCCGTTGACGGTGAGCGACTGCACGTAGTAGTTGCTCGCCGAGGCGGCCGGGGCGTTGATGGCGATGGTCTTGCCGGAGTCCAGGTGGATGGCGATCTGCGTGAACAGCGGGCTGTTGAACGCCAGGTCCGCGCTGCCGGGGGTCACCGGGTACATGCCCAGCGCGCCCCAGACGTACTGCGCGGACTCCGCGCCCAGGTCGTCGTTGTTCGGGAAGCCGCCGGGAGAGTCCTGATACAGCAGGTTCTCGATCCGGTTCACCACCGACTGGGTGTGCGAGGGCTCGCCGGTCCAGTCGTAGAACCAGGGCGTGCCCAGGTCCACCTCATTGGACAGGCTCGCCTGGTCGGGCTTGGCGTTGGCGGCGGTCGGGAAGTAGTAGTCCAGGTCGGCGTTGATCACGCTGTTCCCGCCGTAGAGGGCGGCCAGCGCCGGCTGGTCGAAGCCGACGTCGAAGCGGTTCTGCGCGGCCGTGGCCTCGGTGAAGCCGGTCGTGGTGTCGGGGGTGATGGGGTCGAAGGTCCCGTTGCTCTCCCTGGGGTTGAGCAGGTTGTCGGCCGGGTTGAAGATGTTCTTCCAGTTGTTGGCCTGGGCGGTGAACTTGGTGGCGTCGGACCGGTCGCCCATGGACTTGGCGAACCGGGACAGCGCGAAGTCGGCGTTGTCGTACTCGATCAGGCTGGAGGCCGAGTCCCGGACGTGGCAGCAGCCCAGCGCGCTGGTGTAGAGGTCGGACGGCAGGTAGCCGTAGGTGTCCTCCAGCGCGTTGCCGGGGCGCACGTGGTTGGTCGTCGAGGCCTCGGTGACCATGTCCGACAACGCGGTCGAGGTGTCGAAGTCCGTGCCGCCGAAGGCGTAGTAGTTGGCGATCGCGGCGACGGCCGGGTCGCCGTCCATGGTCCAGTTGTAGGAGTTCATGAAGCCCCACTGTGGGAAGAGCCCGCCCTGGGTGTAGTCGTTGACCAGGGACTGCGCGTGGTCCGAGGCGACTGACGGGTCGAGCATCGCCTCGAGTTGGGTCTGCCCCTTGTAGACGTCCCAGCCCGAGAACTGGTCGTACTGCGCGTGGCCCGGTGGCGCGGTGTGCACGGCGTTGTCGAAGCCCATGTACTGGCCGTTGACGTCGGTCACCGTGTTCGGGTGCAGCATCACGTGGTAGAGCGTGGAGTAGAACAACTGCTGTTGCGCGGTCGTGCCGCCGGCTATCTGGACCTTGCCCAGCAGGGCGTTCCACGCGTTGTGCGCAGCGGCGTGGGTGGCGTCGAAGTCGAAGCCCGGGTTCTCGGCCGCCAGGTTCGCCGAGGCGTTCGCGGCGCTGACGAAGGAGATCCCGACCTTGGCCTGCACCACCTGGTGGGCGCTCGCGTCGAACTGCAGGAACACCGAGTTCGGGCCGGGCTGGCCGGACTCGGTGACGATCTGCGAGGCCGCGGTGAAGGGCTGGTCGAAGACCATGTCGAAGTGCAGCGTGTAGGGGCCGGGCTGGGTGCAGAACCCGCCGGAGTCCACGGTGCCGACCACTTCGTTGTTCCCGACCAGCTGCACGCTGGAGCCGGTGGTGCCGTTCTCGCTGTCCAGCAGCTTCATCAGCAGGTCGGCCTGGTTGGTGGCCGGGAAGGTGAAGCGGGCCATACCGGTGTGCGCGGTGGTGGTCAGCTCGGTCTGCACCGGGGTGGTGCCGGTCTTCACCGTGTAGTAGCCGGCCTGGCCGACCTCGCTGCTGTGGTCGAGGGGCTCGTAGACCGTCTCCGGGTTGCCGGAGGGCAGGGCGCCGGTCAGCGGCAGCACCGGCAGGTCGCCCATGGCGTTGCAGCCGGGGCCGGACATGTGGGTCAGCGAGAAGCCCCGGGTCTGGGTGTCGGTGTAGTCGTAGCCGCCGCCGGGGGCGCGGTCGGTCGCCGAGTCCGGGCTCCACTGAACCATGCCGAACGGCGTGTCCGCACCCGGGAAGTCGTTGCCGCCGGCGGAGGTCATCAGCAGTGTGCTGACCGTCGAGGCCGGATCGGCGACGAAGGCGGGGTGCGAGCCGGCGTGTGCGGCGCCCGCTGACAGCCCGGTGGTGCCCAGGGTGGCCGCGGCCACCAGGGCACCGCTGGATATCAGGGAGCTGAGGCGTAGTTTCCTGCGCCTGGAGTGGGATGGATCGGTCACGGTGTCTCTTCTCTCGAGGTGTTGGCGTATTCGAGGATTGACGCGGATTGTGAACGTTCACAGAAGGCCGGAACTCTCCGACCCCTGACAAAGCCTGTCGGCGGCGCACATCACCGAGGCATGGATGGTAACGTTAACTAGTTGAACTAGGAGATATGGGATGGCAGCCAGGCCCACGATGAAGGACGTGGCCAAGGCCGCGGGCGTGTCGCTGATGACGGTCTCGCGGGTGGTGGCCGGCGAGGCAGGCGTGGCCCCGCAGACCGCGGCTCGGGTCGAAGAAGCAATCAGGGGACTGGGATATCAGCGCAACGACATCGCCCGCAACCTTCGGCGCAAGGCCCAGGACTCACGCACCATCGGCTTGGTCGTCGACGACCTGGCCAACCCCTTCTTTTCCGCACTTGCACGCTCGGTGGAGGACGAAGCGTACCGCCGCGGCTTCCTGGTTCTGGTAGGAAGTACCAACGATGACCCCCGCCGGGAACGCGACGTGGTCTCGGCCTTCAGCGCCCGCCAAGTCGACGGTCTGGTCCTGGTCCCCACCGGCGGGAACCGGGCCTTCTTCCGCGCGCAGATGGCGCGGGGGGTGAAGGTGGTCTGCGTCGACCGCCCGGCCACCGGCCTGGACGTGGACTGCATCGCCGTCGACAACCGGGCCGGCACCGCGACCGCCATCGGGCACCTGCTGGACCGCGGCCACACCCGCATCGCCTACCTTGGCGACCGTCAGGAGATCTGGACGCAGAACGAACGCTTCGTCGGCTACACCGAAGCGATCACGGAGGCCGGCCTGGAAGTCGATCCCGTTCTGATCCGCCACGGCCTGCGCGGCCATCGCCAGGCCGCCGCCGCAATCGGCGAGATGATGGCCGGTCCCAACCCGCCGACCGCGTTCTTCAGCGGCAACGACCTGATCACCCTCGGCGCGGTGGAAGCCGGGGCCTGCCGCCGCTTCGGTTTGGTCGGCTTCGACGACTTCGTGCTGGCGGACAAACTGGATCCGCCGATTTCGGTAGTGAGTCAGGACCCTGCGGCCCTCGGCCGCACCGCCGCTCAGCTCCTCTTCGGCCGGATCGACGGCGACAACGCGGCTCCGCGCTCGGTGGTGCTGGCGACCCGGTTCATCGATCGGGGATCGGGCGCGATGGCGGCCGGGTCGACGCCGGTGCGCGGCGGTTGAGCGCCCGGCCCGGTCGGGCTTGACCCGGCCGGGCTGGTCGGCTTGGCTGTCGGGTACTGGTTGCTGCCCGGCAGCCTTGTCCCCTCAACCTAGTGTGCTGCTGTCTAGCCCTACTGCCTTACCCCTGCGCCGGCTCGCTCGCCCGGCCCGGCAGCAGCGCCGCCACGATCCCGGCGGCGGCCAGCGCGATCGCCGCGCCGATCATCGCGCCGCTGAAGCCGGCGGCCATCGCGACCTTGGGGCCGCCGCCGTGGGTGGCGGCGATGTGCGCGGAGATCGTGGACAGCGCCGCGAGTCCGATGGCGCCGCCGACCTGGCGTGAGGTGTTGATCAGGCCGGAGGCCAGGCCCGCCTCGTGCCGGGGCATCCCGGCGGTGCCGGCGACCGCCAGCGGCGTCATGGCCAGGCCCATGCCGAAGGTGAGCAGCATCAGCGGGCCCAGGACGTCGGCGGTGTAAGAGCCGTCGGCCGGGAAGCGCGCCAGCCAGGCCAGGCCGACCGCCGCGACCAGCGGACCGACCAGCAGCAGCGGCCGCGGGCCGATCCTGGGCAGGATGCGGGTCGCCAGCACGGTGCCCAGCACGATCATCGCCGAGCCCGGCACGAACGCGAACCCGGCCTGCAAAGCGTCGAAGCCGAGCACCTGCTGGAGGTAGAGGCTGACGTAGAACCACATCGCGAACATGCCCGCGCCGATCAGCAGCGCGGCCAGGTCGGCCACGGCCAGCGACTGGTTCCGGAACACCCGCAGCGGCACCAGGGCGTGCTTGCTGCGCGCCTCCAGCAGGACGAACAGCGCCAGCAGCACCGCACCGGCCACGATCGGGACCAGCACCGCCGAGGAGCCCCAGGTGTGGGTGTCGGTGGTGACGACCCCGTACACGATGCCGGTCAGACCGAGGGTGACGGTGATCGCGCCGGGCAGGTCCAGGGTGCGCAGCGTGGCGCCGCGGCCCCGGGTCCTGGCGATCAGCGGCACCGCCGCCAGGAGCAGCACCACGCCGATCGGCACGTTGACGAACAGCACCCAGCGCCAGCTCACCCACTGCGTGAGCATGCCGCCGACGACCGCGCCCATCGCGCCGCCGGCCGCCATCGTGGCGCTCCAGGCGCCGAGCGCCTTGGTCCGCTCGCGCGGGTCGGTGAAGGTGGTCATGATCAGCGTCATCGTCGCCGGGGCCAGCACCGCGCCGGCCAGGCCCTGCACCGAGCGGGCCGCGATCAGCAGGGCGCCGGTGTCGGCCATGCCGCCGGCCAGGCTGGCGGCGGTGAAGCCGACCAGCCCGGTCAGGAACACCGGCTTGGCGCCGAACAGGTCGGCGGCGCGTCCGCCGAACAGCAACAGGCCCGCGAAGCCGAGCGCGTAGGCGTTGACCACCCACTGCACGCCGGTCGGCGACAGGTCCAGCGCGCCGCGCATGGCCGGCAGGGCCACGTTCACGATGCTGACGTCCACCAGCAGCATGAACGTGCCCTGACACACCGCAATCAGCGCCAACCACTTGCGCATGGAGCGCTCCTTCCTCTGAGCCTGCCCGGCGCCGAGATCACCTGCGCGGTCCGGTCCCGATCGCCGCAGGAACGCGAGGATCTGCTCGGCCGCAGGCTCCCCCGCGCGGCAGCAGTGCTCGACATCTACGCATCCGTGATGCTCCGCAAGTTCCTCGGCGGGCGAAGCCGCTACTGGGCCGCGCTGACCGGTGTACTGACACCAGAGCAGGAGGTACAGCTCGGCTCGACCGGCAGCCTTTTCACCGAATCGGGCATGGTCGTCAACCGATCGCCGGACCTTCAGCAGCACGACGCGAAGTTGCTGGCGGCCCTCGCCGCCGACGGACGCGCCAGCCTCGTCGACCTCGCGACCGCAGCCGGCCGGGGGCCACACATATCGTGGTCCCCGACAGCCGTATACACCGCGAACTTGGGCGGGCCACAGCCGCGGCGACCGCTCCTCCTCGGCATCGACACCATGCGATTCCGCATCCGATACCGCGACCGCGCTGGCGTCGAGTCTTTCGGCAGAGACGAGGCCGAATTCTTGTGCATCCTCAGCTCTCCGCCCTGACGACGTTCCAGGTTAGCCGCCTAGGCGCGCCGTGAGGCTCAGGTGTTCTTCAAGAAGCCTTAACCTCCGTCTTTCACCAAGAGCATGATCGGGTCGTCTGATTCAGGGTGCTGATGGTTTCCGGGTGCGGCTGGCGTGTGGGCATGCCGAAGTTCCGGCGCTCGGGCCGGGGTCTCCAGGGTTCCTTCGG
>NZ_JAAFZA010000409.1 GCF_015356865.1 Catenulispora pinisilvae | reverse complement strand
CCCGCCCGCCAACCGACCTCCCGCTCCCGCTACCCGAAAGATCGCCGACACCACCGCAGCGCACGTCCAGCGCGGCACGACCGCCCGCCACCGACCTCAGCCACCCGCCCGAGGCCCGGCTGGTACCTTGCCCGAGAATCGGGCACCGTCTCACGACCGACAGCCGCCACGTCAGCGGCCCGCAGCTTGAACGATCGCAGGTCGCAGCAGCCAACCTGCCCGGCAGCCGAGCCAACGACGCCCCGGCAGCCACCGACGAAGGCCCCGTGCCAAATGCCGCAGGCAACCGAGTCAAGAAAGCGAGGCTGAAACTTGTACGACGAACCAAATCGGCAGCGGCCCCTGCCAGGACACCGGCCGACATGACACGGATCTTGGTGACCGGCATGTCCGGGACCGGGAAGACCACCCTGCTCGAGGAACTCGGGCGGCGGGGCCACCGGGTCGTGGACACCGACTATGGGGACTGGCACGAGGTGGTCGACGGCGAGCGGCTGTGGCACGAGGGCCGGGTCGGCGCGCTGCTGGATGGTGTCGCAGACGGCAGCCCTGAACTCTTGTTCGTACAGGGGACGGTTCGCAATCAGGGGCATTTCCGTGCCCGCTTCGATCACGTGGTACTGCTGAGCGCGCCGGCCGAGGTGATCATCGAGCGACTGGCGACGCGCGCCGACAATCCCTATGGAAAGGAGCCTGCGGAGCTGGTCGAGACGTTGGAGAACCTGGAGTTGGTCGAGCCGCTGCTGCGGAGGTCGGCGACGTTGGAGGTGGTCACGACCGTCCCGGTGCCCGAGGTCGCCGACGTGGTTCTTGCGCACGTGCGACGCGCCAAGATGTCGTCGTAGCGACCTCGACCGTTCGCTCGGGGCTGGTAGCTTGCGCGCGTGGTCGGGCACCGTTTTCACGCATTGATGGCCGCCGTCGTGCGCAGGCTGCCGTTCGGGCTTTCGCGCGTCGTGGCGCCCAGCCTGCTCGGGTTCGCGGTCATCAACGGGTTCACCTTCTCGGTGGACCTCGGGTTGTTGACGCTGGCGCATCGGTTGTTGCACTGGCCGTACCCGGCCGCGGTCACGGTGTCCTACCTGACGGCGTTCGCGCTCAGCTTCGTGTTGAACCGGGTGTTCAACTTCGAGTCGCACGGGGCCCTGGGGCAGCAGACCGCGCGCTACGTGGTGGCAGTCGGGGTCAACTACTTGGTCTTCGTTCTCGGTGTCGGCACCGGCCTGACTGCGGCGGGGGTGGGCTACGCGTTGGCCCGCGTCCTGTCGGGGCTGCTCGAGGGCGTGTATATGTACTGCGTGATGCGCTGGGTGGTGTTCCAGGACGCTGCGGCTGCCCGGGCCGGTGCGGCAACCCCGGACTCGGCTGCCGCCCGGGCCGGCGCGGCAACGCCAGACCCGGCTGCCGCCCGGACCGCCGCCACGGCTCGCGACTCGTCTGGCGCCCGGGCTACCTCAGCCGCCGACCGTCGCTCGACCACCAGTGCGGACTCCTGACCCGGCTGCCATCGCAACCGTCGACTCGGCTGCCGCATCCGCTGGCTGGCCCGACGCGACCATCGGCTCGGGCCGGCGCAATCGTCGACTTGGCTGCCGCAATCGGCGGCTGGCCCGCGGCGGCTTCCGACCGGTGCGTCGCGGGCTGGCCCCGACGGCCTGCCTGCGGCAGCTACTCGCGGCCTGCCCAGATCGATCGCACGTGTGTCAGGTGCGTCTTCATCAGTGCTTCGACCGTTGCGGCGTCGCGGGCGATGAGGGCGTTGACGAGTTGTACGTGTTCCTCGGCTGAGGCGGCGAGGACGCCGGCGTCGGCTAGGGAGGGGAGGCCGTAGAGGCGTGAGCGGTTGCGGAGGTCGCTGACTACTTCTACCAGGTGGGGGTTGCCGGACAGGCCTAGGAGGGCCAGGTGGAAGGCTTGGTCGGCCTCGACGTAGCCGATGAGGTCGCGGGCTTTGGCGGCGGTGACGATGGCTTCGGCTGCTGGGCGCAGGGCCGCCAGGTCGGTGGCGGGGGCGGTGCGGGCCAGGCCGGTTACTACTGGGATTTCGATCAGTGCCCTGATCTCAGTGAACTGGTCCAGGTCGGATTCGGAGAGTTCGGTTACCCGGAAGCCCTTGTTTCGGACGACCTCGACCAGGCCTTCCTTTGCCAGGTCGAGCATGGCTTCGCGTACCGGTGTCGCCGATACGCCGAAGCCGGCGGCCAGTACCGGGGCTGAGTAGACCACGCCGGGGCGTAGTTCGCCGGCGATCAGGGCTGCGCGCAGGGCGTGCGAGACCTGTTCGCGGAGCGAGTTGTGGCCCAGTACCCGGGGCAGGTTCAGTGCCGGGCCGCGCTCGGGGTCGGCGCCGGCGCCGGCGCCGGCGCCGGCGGTACCGAGCCCGGCGCTGGTGCTGGGGCCACCGCGGGTGCTGGCGGACCCGGTGGCTCCGGTGGCTCCGGTGGCTCCGGTGGCTCCGGCGGACGGGGCGGCGAAGACCGCGGCGCCGCTGGTAGTCCTGTCTGGCATGGTCGAAACCCTATCCCGTGATTAGAGCAGGAACCCAGCAGGGAACGGATCGGTTGGATCCAGGAAGTACTGGGCTGTACCGGTCACCCAGGCGCGGCCGGTCACCGTCGGGATCACCGCGGGGCGGCCGGCGACTTCGGTCTGCTCCACCAGGCGGCCGATGAAGCGGGTGCCGATGAAGGACTCGTTGACGAAGTCGGTGTTCAGTGCCAGTTCGCCGCGGGCGTGCAGCTGGGCCATGCGGGCGGAGGTGCCGGTGCCGCACGGGGAGCGGTCGAACCAGCCGGGGAAGATGGCCATGGCGTGGCGGGAGTGTTGGGCGGTGGAGCCGGGGGCGCGGAAGTAGACGTGGTGGACGGCTCGGATGGAGTCGTCGAGTGGGTGCACGGGTTCGTCGGCGGCGTTGATCGCGTCCATGGTGGCCAGGCCGGCGGCGATGATCTCGTTCTTGGCCGCGTGATCGAAGGGGAGCTTGTAGGTGTCCAGGTCGACGATCGCGTAGAAGTTGCCGCCGTAGGCCAGGTCGTAGGCGACGGTGCCGAAGCCGGGGACGTCCACCTGCGCGTCCAGGCGTTCGGCGAAGCTGGGGACGTTGCGGATGGTCACGGATTTGGCGGCGCCGTCCTGCACCTGGACGTCGGCGAGGATCAGGCCGGCCGGGGTGTCCAGGCGAACCGTCGTCACCGGCTCGACGACCGGCACCATCCCGGTCTCGACCAGGACGGTCGCGACGCCGATGGTGCCGTGGCCGCACATCGGGAGCAGGCCGGAGACCTCGATGTAGAGGACACCGTAGTCGGCGTCGGGGCGGGTCGGGGGCTGGAGGATCGCGCCGGACATGGCTGCGTGGCCGCGCGGTTCGTACATCAGCAGGGTGCGCAGGTGGTCCAAGTGCTCCATGAAGTACCGGCGCTTGGCCATCATCGTCTCGCCGGGGACGACGCCGACGCCGCCGGTGATGACGCGCGTCGGCATGCCCTCGGTGTGGGAGTCGACGGCGTGGTAGACGTGCTTGGTACGCATCAGACCTGCTTCCGCCCGCGCGCCTGCTCTTCCAGCGGCAGGACGCGGAGGGTGTCGGCCTTGATGGCGTCGTACTGGTCCGGCAGGAGCGGGACGCGGGGCGGGCGGCAGTCGCCGCCGTGCAGGCCGGCCAGGTCCATGGAGAGCTTGATGGCCTGGACGAACTCGGTGCGGGAGTCCCAGCGCAGGAGCGGGTGCAGGTCGCGGTAGAGCGGCAGGGCGGTCTGCGTGTCCTGGGCGGTGGCCGCGCGGTAGAGGTCGACGCAGACGTGCGGGATCGCGTTCGGGTAGCCGGAGATCCAGCCGACCGCGCCGGCGAGGGCGAGTTCGAGCAGGACGTCGTCGGCGCCGATCAGGAGGTCTAGGTCGGGTGTCAGTTCCTTGATGCGGTAGGCGCGGCGGGTGTCGCCGGTGAACTCCTTGACCGCGCGGATGTAGCCGGCTTCGTGGAGCTTCTGGAGTAGTTCGGGGACGAGGTCGACCTTGGTGTCGATGGGGTTGTTGTAGGCGACGATCGGTATGCCGACCTCGGCGACGGCCTTGTAGTGGGCCAGGACGGAGCGTTCGTCGGCGCGGTAGGCGTTGGGCGGCAGCAGCATGACGGCTTGTGCGCCGGCTTGCGCGGCCTGCTCGGCCCAGCGTCGCGACTCCATCGACCCGTACGCCGCGACTCCGGCCAGCACCCGGTCTCCGCCGACAGTGTCGACCGCCGTCTTCACGACGGCGGCGCGTTCGGCATTGGTGAGCGTCTGGTACTCGCCGAGCGAGCCGTTGGGGCACACGCCGTCGCAGCCGGCGTCGATGAGGGCGCGCAGGTTCGCGGCGTACGCGTCGAGGTCCACGGACAGGTCGTCGCGGAACGGCAGGGCGGTGGCGACGACGACGCCGTGCCAGGGCATGCGGGACATGGTCACTTGTTCCTTCGGTCTTGCGCGGCAAGCATGCCGAGCGGTACGGGGCGCGCCAGAGGGCGTTTGGCAGCGGCGAGGAGGTCGGCGGGGGACGGTGGATCGGCGGCATCGGGGCGGGCCAGGCAGGCCACGGCGTAGCCGCAGACGCGGCCTTGGCACCAGCCCATGCCGGCGCGGGTGAGGAGTTTGACGGTGCGGGCGTCGGCGGCGCCGAGGTCGGTGACGGCTTCGGTGATGGCCTCGGCGGGGACCTCTTCGCAGCGGCAGACGAGGGTGTCGGCGGCGAGGTGGTCGCGCCACGCGGCGGGGATCGGGTGGCGGGCGCGCAGGAGGTCGGCCAGGGCGCGTTGGCGGGCGCGGCGGCGGAGGAGGGTGGGATCGGTGGCGGGTGTGCCGGAGCCGGACGATGGCGCGGTGGCTGGCGCGGTGGACGTATCAGGGCTCGGCGATGGGGCGGTGGACATATCAGGAATCAGCGATGGGGCGGCACGCCGGGAAAGGCGGGCGGAGAGAGAGCCGGTGAGCTTGCCAGAGTCGGAGGGACCGGTGGCGGGGCTGCTGGGGCCAGGCGATGGTGCGGCGGAAGCGAAGGTGCCGGGAGCAGGCGACTTGGTGGCGCGCCGGGAAAGGCGGGCGGCGAGCGAGCTGGCGGCCTTGCCTTCGGAAGGTGCGGACTCGGTGCTGGTACCGGTGCTAGCGCTGGCGCTGGTGCCGGCAGCGCGGCGTGGCAAGCGGGCGCGGGCTGCGGCGGTGGCGCGGGCTGCGAGGCCGGAGGGCTTGTTCTCGGTGGGCGGCTCGGGTCGGTCGGAGGGCGGCGTGTCAGGGTTCGGT
>NZ_JAAFZA010000408.1 GCF_015356865.1 Catenulispora pinisilvae | reverse complement strand
CGGGGGCAGTGGGTTCGAGGGGCGCGGGCGGCGCGGCAGGTACCTGAGCCGCAGGTACCTGAGCCGTAGGGCTCACCGGGAGCGAGTCCTCGGCAACGAAGTCCGGTTCTGGGGCGACGGCCTCGTGGGGCACGGCGGGTACCTGAGCCGCAGGGCTCACCTCGGCAGCGAAGTCCGATTCTGAGGCGGCGGGCTCGTGAGGCACAGCGGGTACCTGAGCCGCAGGGCTCACGGAGAGCCGATCCGCAGCGGCGAAGCCAGGCTCGGCGGCAGCGGGCTCGGGCGGCGCGCCGGCCGTGGCTTCGTGGAGCGTGGCGGGAGCGGCAGGCGCCTGCGCGGGAGAGTTCTCGCCGAACCACTCCGAAGCGCCGCTCGCCGCCTCCTTCGGCAGGTGCCCGAAGGCCTCCCCGACCGCCCGGGGCGTCCGGGCGCCGTCAGCCGGGCGGCCGCGGAACCAGTCCCGGGCGTCCGGCTCCGCCGCATCGCTCACGCGGTGGCCTCGACGTCCCCGTACAGCGCCAGCGCCTCCGCGGCGGTCTTGCGGACCTGGTCGGCCAGGGCCGGGGGGTCGACGATGCGGCCGTCGGCGCCCAGGCGCAGGACCAGGCGCAGGATGCGGCCCTGGTCCGGGGCGCGCAGGGCGATGCGCAGGCCGCCTTCGGGCAGTTCCTCGACGCCTTCGTTCGGGTAGTTCTCGGCGACCCAGCGGGCGTGCCGGGTGACCTCCAGGGTCACCAGCGGGTCGTCGGCGGCCGGGCGCAGGACGCCGTCGTCCAGGTCCTGCGGTTCGGCGGACTCGGGGATCTCGGCGGCGACGTCCAGGACGTCGATGGCCACTATGCGGGACAGCCGGAAGACCCGGACCGCCTCGCTGCGGCGGCACCAGCCCTCCAGGTAGGCGTGGCCGTCGGAGAGGATCACCCGCATCGGGTCCACGTCGCGCGTGGTGACCTGGTCGCGGGACGGGACGAAGTAGTCCAGCCGCAGGCGGCGGCCGGCGTCCAGGGCCTGGCGGATGCGGTCCAGGACGGTGGCGCGCGCCTCGAAGGCCACGGTCACCCGCTGCGAGGCCTCGGCCCCGCGCTCGCCGGCGGCCTCCTCCAGTTTGGCGATGGCGCGCAGCAGGGCGTCACGGTCGGCGACGCCGGGGAGTTGCGCCAGCGCGCGCAGGGCGACCAGCAGGGCCACCGCCTCGCGCACCGAGAAGCGCAGCGGCCGGACGATGGCCTCGGCGTTCTCCAGGTGGATGGTGCCGCCCTCGCCGATGTGCGCTTCCATCAGGTCGTCCGGCAGGCCGCCGGGCAGCCCGCACATCCACAGCGTCTCCAGGTCCTTGCGGAGCTGCTTCTCGGAGACGTTGAACTCCCCGGCCACCTCGGTCAGCTTCGCGCCCTCATGCTCCAGCAGGTAGGGCACCAGGTTCAACAGTCGGCGGACCTGCGCCGCGGCACCGCTCATCGCGAGGCTCCCGTCATCTCGCCGGTGTCGGAGCGCTCGGCGCCGGGCTGGGCGCCGATCCGGGCTCCGGGGTGCGTCATCTCATCGCTCGCGGCAAGCGCGTTGCCGGCCATCGCCGCGCGCAGCCGGCCGACCACCGCCGCGCGCAGCTCCGGCGGGTCCAGGACCTGCACGTCCGGGCCGAACTCGGCGAGCCAGCCGGCCATGCCGGTGTTGCGCGGCACGGTGACCACGTCCCAGCCGGTCGGCTCGCCGTCCAGCAGTTCCGGGACGCACTCGGTGGCGCGCCGGCGCAGCAGGAAGCCGGTGTCGGCCTTCAGGCGCAAGGTGGCGGTGCCGACGTTGCGGTTCTGCCGCCAGGCGAACTCGGCGACCTTGGCGTGCACGTCCATGTCGTCCGGGACCGACTCGGTCAGGTGCCCGGCCAGCAGCACCACCTCGCCGACGATCCGGTCCAGCCGGAACATCCGGTCGGCGCCCCGGTCCCGGTCGAAACCGGCCAGGTACCAGTGCCCGCGCCAGGAGTCGATGGCCCACGGCTCGACCTTGCGCTGAGCCGGTTCCACCTCGCCGGACTTGCGGTAGCCGAAGGACACCGGACGCCGGTCGCAGATCGCCTGGAGCAGCGGCTCGAAAGCGCCGGTCTCGGTGCGCACCCGGGGCTCGATGCCGGACTGGCTGATGTCGCCGACCTCGATGCCGGCGCTCTTGAGCTTCAACAGCGCCGAGGAGGCGTCGGAGGCCAGGACCGCCTGCTGCCAGAACCGCGCGGCCACGCCGAGCACGGCGGCCTCGTCGCGCTCCAGCCGGATCTCGGGCAGGTTGTAGGAGTCCTTGGGGATCCGGTAGCCGATCTCGTCCTCGAACAGCGCGCTGTTGGTGCCGGTCTCCAGCGGGATGCCCATCTCGCGGAGCTCGTCCTTGTCCCGCTCGAACATCCGCTCGAAGGCGTCGTCCGTGGGGCACTCGCGATAAGGCTCCAAGGTGGCGCGCAGGCGCTCCTTGGTGACGTATTGCTTGGACGCGAGCAGGCAGATGACCAGGTTCACCAACCGCTCGGTCTTCGTGGCGGGCATCGACGCTCTCCTAGCAGCAACTCGGTTACGTCGTGAACGGTAGCGCTAATCGGTTCGCATGCGCAGCGTCGTACAGATTGGCGAACACGAACGAGTGATGGCGGCCGGACTAACGGGGTGTCACCGGGCCGGTAGCGTGGGGTGGGTGATCCGGTGGCGGCGTGCGGTGGTGACTGGTGTGGACCGCGAATGGCGCGGTTCTCTAGAGGTACGTGTAACGGCCGCAGACGGGGAAATGTTCCGCGCGCTGGCGTACCCAGACCTGGTCGGACGCCCCGAGGTCGGGGACGAGGTGCTGCTGTCAGCTGCGGCCCTGGAGCTCGGCTTGGGAACCGGCGGCTACGCACTCATAGTAGCGATCCCGGCCCGACTCCCTAAAGACGTTCCTCTCCAGGGACACATGGTGAAGGCCCGCTATACGCCTCTACAGACCGTTGTAGACGGAGCCGAGGAGCGCTACCCGGAGTTGGCCGCAGCATCGTCCCTGGACGCTATGCCGGTAGTCGTCGCCGATCTGCACTCAGCACTACCCGCGGTACTCGCCGGGATCCTCGCGGACCGCCCCTCCGCACGCGTCACCTATGTGATGACCGACGGAGGCGCACTCCCCCTGTGGTTCTCACGGACGGTCGACGGACTCCGCTCGGCCGGGTGGCTGGCGGCCGGGACGGTCACGGTCGGGCAGGCGTTCGGCGGGGATCTGGAGTGCGTGACCGTGCACAGCGGACTGCTCGCGGCCCGGCACGTATTAGGCGCCGACATAGCAATCGTCACGCAGGGCCCGGGGAACCTCGGGACCGGGACCGCGTGGGGGTTCTCGGGAGTCGCGTGCGGCGAGGCGGTCAACGCGGCGGCGGTGCTCGGCGGACGGCCGATCGCCGCGCTGCGGGTGTCCACTGCGGACGAGCGCGAACGGCACCGCGGAGTGAGCCACCACAGTCTGACCGCCTATGGGAAGGTCGCCCTGGCGCGCGCCGAAGTAGCGCTGCCCGACGCGGACGGCGCCTTCTGGCGCGAGGCGGCTTCGCAGGCCGCGGAGTTGGAGCCACGACATACTGTGGTCCGCGTACCGGTCGACGGACTGGACGCGGCCTTGCGTTCGTCTCCGGTGAAGCTCAGCACGATGGGCCGCGGCCTGGATCAGGACCACGCGGCGTTCCTCGCCTCGGCGTGCGCCGGCCGGCTCGCCGCGACCAGGAAATTCTGACCCGATATCGGGCCACGTACCCACGGTTGTCAGCACTATGGGATGCTGCACTGCACACCTGAGACCGTGATCCGGGGAGGGACGTTGGTCGTGGAAGAGAGCGTCGAAGCAAGCAAGGTCGACGACAAGCGCGTGACAACCGAACGCAAGCTCCGGGCGGTCCCCGTCCTGCTCCTGAGTTGCGTCGTGTTCGGCCTGGCGGCCGCGGCGTTCGCCTGGACGACGCTGCGCGTCCACGACCGCCAGATGTCGGCGGAGGCGAACGAGAAGGCGGTCGCCTTCCTGCTGGGGACGCCCGGCCTCCAGACCGCCGAACAGCCGGCCGCCGGCGGCGGCTCGGTGACCGCGTTCTACTCCCCCAAGCTGCACCGCTTCGCCATCACCGGCCACGACCTGCCGGCGCTCGGCAAGGGCCGCACCTACGAGTTCTGGTACCTCACCGGCACCGGCGCGGCCCCGAAGCCGGCCGGCGACTCGCGCTTCGACGCCCCCCAGAACGACATGGTCGTGGTCTGGCTCCCGGCCGGTGCGGCCTCGCTGGAGGTGTCGGTCGAGCCCTCGGGCGGCGCGCACACGCTGTCGGGGACGCCGATCGCGCAGCTGCCGCTGCACTAGCGGCGTTTCGGGCAACGCGTTTGCCCTGGTGATGGCTGGTGATGATGTGGTGATGTCTGGTGCTGTCTGGTGATGGTTTGGCGTAGGCCGAGGTCGTTGGCGTGGCTGGCCTCGGCGGCGCGCACGCGCAGTGCGGCAGTCTGGTGCCTGGAGTGGTTCGGGGTGCGAATCTTCATGCGGGCTGGAGCTTGCGGGGCAGGTTGCGGTTGGCCTGTGGGTTTTAGAAGCTTTTTACGGCCTTCGGTCATAGTTGTGCCGGTTCGGGGTTCGGGTCGGTCGGTGTGTTTGTCGGCTGCTGGTTCGCGCGTTCACAACCCCGCCGCACCTCAGGCCTCTTCAACTCCGGCAAGTCAGAGCAAGGACACAGGCCAGATCAAGAGCAAGAGCAAGAGCCACAAGCAAGATCAAGAGCTGAAGATCAAGATCAAGAGCTGTGATGAAGAGCCGGGCCTCCGGCGGGCCTCGACAACCTCAGGGAAACTAGCGCGGTTCCCTAGGGTGGCCGAGCCAGTCTCAGCGGCGGCGGTTCCTGAGGTGGCTACGGTCCGTTCCCCACGGCCGCGTCGTCAGCCCGATGGGTACAGCACCGGTGTCCGGGGGTAAAGTCCGCGCGCGGCGGTCGGGCGTGGAAGTGGCGGTTTCGCACAGCGCGAACTTGACCCCCGGCCACCGGCACTGTAGGCGAAGCCCTGCCGACGCGACCGAGGGGAACGACCCGAAAACCGACCGGAAGAATGGCAATCGAAGGGACCGACAGCGCGGGTTGGCGATGCGGCCGCCGGTGAGGGCGTGGCGGCGGGCCGGTGGTCAGTTGGTCGAGAACATGTCCGGGTGCGGTAAGCGGCATGCCTTGGTGGCCAGGGCTATATGCCATCCGGCGGCAGCCATCTTGGCGGCCAGGCGAGCCTGCGCCCCCGCCAGCGCCCGCACCCGCACCCGCACCCGCACCCGCACCCGCACCCGCACCCGCCAAGAATGCCCACCCTCGGGACTGCCGCGCCGCCGTTGCCCTGACCGGCGGCCGTATTCGCCG
>NZ_JAAFZA010000407.1 GCF_015356865.1 Catenulispora pinisilvae | reverse complement strand
CGAGGGCCACCGGACCGTGATCGTCGTGTCCTGCGACACGAACGTCGTCGCGGCCAGCAGCGCCGTCTGCGCCATCGCCTCGGTCAGGCCACGGTCCGCGAAGGTGTCCACCGAGCGCTTGATCGCCTGGACCGCCAGCGGGGCGTTCGCGGCGATCTCGCGCGCCAGCGCGTAGGCGGTCGGCAGCAGCTCGTCCGGGGCGACCACCTCTTGCACCACCCCGATCCGCGCCGCGGTCTGCGCGTCGATCCGGCGTCCGGTCAGCGCCAGCAGCTTCGCCCAGCCGCTCCCGGCGTCGCGGGCCAGCCGCATCTCGCCGCCGGCGTCGACCGCCATCCCGATCGTGGCCTCCGGCAGCGCGAACACCGCGTCGGCGGCCGCCACCCGGATGTCGCACATCAGCGCCAGCTCGAACCCGAAGCCGAGGCAGTACCCGTGCACGGCCGCCACGATCGGCTGCGGGAGCGTCGCGAACGCGCGGAACTGCTCGTGCACCCAGCGCAGGCCCTCGGCGAAGTTCCGTGCGCGCTCGGCGTCCGAGCGGCCGGTGATCCGGTCCTCCGGCAGGCCGAGGTCCACCCCGGCGCAGAAGGCCCGCCCGGAGCCGTGCACCACCAGGGCCCTGATCCGGTCGTCGAACCGCACCCGGGCCGCCAGCCGCGCCAACTGTCGCGAAGCCTCCCAACTCCACGCGTTCAGCTTCGCCGGGCGGTCCAATAGGAGTGTGGCCACCCCGTCGTCGCCGACGTCAAGCCGCAGCTGCCACTCCTGCTCCGGCAGAGCCGGTTCGGTCCGGAACATTACGCGCTCCTATCTGACGGTACGTCAGATTAGCCGCGGCGGCGCGCCCCCGAAAGGGCCGCGGGCCGCCGAGGACGATCCCTCGACGGCCCGCGTGCACAAGCTCGAAAACCAAAGCGTAAAAGCGACAGCGCAAGAACGACCAGCTCTAGAACGCTGCTGAAGATCTGTCGTTCTGACCTCGTCGTTTCATCGGTGGGGTCAGACTGCTGTTATGCAGGGTGAGTGGACTGGTGAGCTGGTCGGGCCGGATGTGTGGGAGACCTGTCGGGGGTTGATCCCGGCCGGGAGTGTGTTCGCGTTCCTGGCCGAGCACCGGGAGCGGTTGTTCCCGGCGTCGATGTTCGCCGACATGTATCCCTCGGCCAACGGGCGGCCGTCGATGCCGCCGCAGGTGCTGGCCGCCACCGTGGTGTTGCAGAGCCTGCACGGGCTCTCCGATTACGAGACGGTGCAGGTGCTGCGTTGTGACCTGCGGTGGAAGGCGGCCTGCGGGCTCGGGCTCTATGACACGGCGTTCGATGACTCGCTGCTGACCTACTTCCGGCGGCGTCTGTCCCGCTCGGGGGATCCGGTGCGGCTGTTCACCACGCTGAAGGACGTCATCGCGGCGACCGGGGTGCTCAAGGGCAGGATGCGGCGGGCGCTGGATTCCACGGTCCTGGACGACGCGGTGGCCACCCAGGACACGGTCACCCAGTTGATCGCGGCGATCCGACGGGTCGTCCGGGACGTCCCGGGAGCGGCGCAGGTGGTGGCCGAGCACTGCACCGCCCACGACTACGACGATCCGGGCAAGCCGCGCATCGCCTGGAACGACGAGGCCGCCCGGGCGACCCTGGTGGATGCCCTGGTGACCGATGCGCTGCTGGTGTTGGGCCATCTGCCCGAGGCCGAGTTGGGCCCGAAGGCCGCCGACTCGGTCGGGCTGCTGGCGCTGGTCGCCGGCCAGGACGTCGAACCGGCCGAAGGCTCCGACGGCCGGGACGGACGCTGGCGGATCGCCCGGGGCACCGTGCCGGACCGCACGGTCTCCACCGTGGACCCCGAGGCCCGGCACATCCACAAGAACCGCACCCGGCACCAGGAGGGGTTCCGGGCCCACGTCGCCTTCGAACCGGAGGTCGGGCTGTTCACCGCGGTGGAGCTCACCGCCGGGTTCGGCCCGGACAACCACGAGGCCGCCGTCGCCGAGCACCTGCTGGCCGGGGAAGAAACCGGACTGACCGTGCTGGGCGACACCGCCTACGGCACCGGGCAGTTGCGCCGCACCCTGACCGCGACCGGCCACACCCCGGTGATCAAACCCGCGCCGCCACAGCAGGCCGTCCCCGGCGGCCTCACCGCCGAGGACTTCACCATCGACACCGCCGCAGGCACCGTCACCTGCCCGGCCGGGCACACCAGGGCCCTGGGCCGACCCCAGGCCACCGGCAACCGCCAGGCCCAGTTCAAAGCCCTGTGCCGGGATTGTCCGCTGCGAGCGCGGTGCACGAAATCCAAAACGGGCCGCGTGTTCAGCGTCCACGCCGACTGGGACCTCCTCAAAGCCGCCCGCGACCAAGCCAGATCCGACCCCGCCTGGCAGGCCGAATACCGCCGCTGGCGCCCACCGGTGGAACGCGCCATCGCCTGGCTCGTCGCCGCAGGCAACCGCCGCGTCCCCTACCGCGGCGTCATCACCAACAACACCTGGCTCCACCACCGCGCAGCCGCCCTCAACCTCCGCCGACTGGTCAACCTCGGACTCCACCACAACCACGGCACCTGGGCACTGACCGCCACCACATGACCGAAGGGCCGCCCCAGAACAGGACGACCCCCCAAACAAGATCTTCAGCAGCGTTCTAGAGCGCGAGCGCCGCCAAAGCCGCGTTGACGATCGCCCCGGGCACCAGGTCATGCTGCGCATACAGATCCGCGACCGCCCCGGACTGCCCGAAGCTGTCCACGCCCAGCGGCACCGCCGGCACCCCGACCGCCGACCCCAGCCACGCCATGGCGTGCGAGGCGGCGTCGTGCACCGTCACGATCGGCGCGCGCCCCGGGAACAGTTCCTTGAGCACCGACGGCCGGCGCGGCCCGGAAGCGCTGCGGTAGTCCTGCTGCAACGAGCTGCGCCAGCCGGTGTAGAGCCGGTCCAGGCTGGTCACGTCGACCACGTGCGCCGCGACCCCCTCCGAGGCGAGCTCGGCCGCGGCCGCCAGCACCTCGGGCAGCACGGCCCCGGAAGCCGCCAGATGCACCACCGGCGCGCCGGTGTTCTCCAGCTCCGAGGCGATGTGCAGCCGGTAGCCGCCGGCCAGCACCTGCGCGCGCAGCCGCTCCTCCCCCACCCGGGCCAGCGCGGCCTCGAACGGCGCCTGGTCCAGCGGCCGGGTCGTGAGCCGCAGGTAGGCCGAGGATCCGGCCTCGCCGCGGCCCATCCGGGCCAGCGCGTCGCAGAGGACCCAGTCCAGCGTGCGGGTGTAGGCGGGTTCGGAGAACACCACGTTCGGCAGCTCCAGCCCGATCGAGGCGGTGATCGTGGACTGGTGCGCGCCGCCTTCGGGGGCCAGGGTGACGCCCGAGGGCGTGCCGGCGATCAGGAAGCGCGCGCCGGAGTAGGTGCCGTAGATGAACGCGTCCAGGCCCCGGCAGACGAAGGGGTCGTACACGGTCCCGATCGGCAGCAGCGGCTGGTCCGACAGGTCCCAGGCCAGGCCCAGCTGGCCCAGCAGCAGGAACAGGTTCATCTCGGAGATGCCCAGCTCGATGTGCTGGCCGGCGGGGGACTCGGTCCAGCGGACCGGGGAGTCGGCGGCGGTGTAGTTCTGCACCTCGGCCGGGGCGAACACGCCGAACTTGTTGATGAAGCCGGCCAGGTTCGTCGAGGTCGCCACGTCCGGCGCGGTGGTCACCAGGTGCCGCGCCACCTCCGGGGTGCGCGCCAGGCCGGACACCAGCCGGCCGAACGCCTCCTGGGTCGAGGTCGGCTTGGCCGGCGAGCGGGTCTCGACCTGGGCCGGGACCGGGATCGGCGGGTGCGCGGTGGGCTGCGGGCGCTTCAGCAGCGAAGCACGCGCGGTCACCAGGCGGCCGGCCGCGGTGTCCACAGAGATGCGGTCCCACTCGGTGGCCTCGGTCAGGCCCTGCGCGGTGCGCAGCTGCCCGATCTGCTCGGTGCTCAGCAGCGCCGAGTGGTTGCGCGGGTTGCCGGCGATCGGCAGGCCCCAGCCCTTGACGGTGTAGGCGAAGACCACGCTCGGCCGGTCGGTGACGGCGTCGCACTCGGCGTAGGCGTCGAGCATCGCGGTCAGGTCGTGGCCGCCGAGGTCGGTGAGCAGGGCGCCGAGGTCGTCGTCCGGGACCACCGAGAGCACCGGGGCGACGTCGGCCGGGGCGCCGTCCAGGAACCGGGCTCGCAGCTCGGCGCCGTCCAGGCCGAACAGCGACTGGTAGCGCTCGTTCGCCATGGCGTCGATCCACGCCTTCAGCGCCGCCCCGCCGGGCCGGTCGAACACCGCCTGCAACCGGCGGCCGTACTTGACCTCCACGACGTGCCAGCCCGCGGCCTGGAACTGAAGGCGCAGCTGGCCCTCGCGGATGCCGGGGACCACGCGGTCCAGGGACTGCCGGTTGAAGTCGACGATCCACATCACCTCGCCCAGGCCGGTGCACGCCGGGTCGGCGATGGCCTCCCAGACGTTGCCCTCGTCCAGTTCGGCGTCGCCGAGCAGCGCGACGAAGCGGGAGCGGGCCCGGGCGCCGAAGTGCGCGTCGACGTAGCGGCGGGCGGCCGCGGCGAACAGCGGGGCGGCCGGGCCCAGGCCGACCGAGCCGGTGGAGAAGTCCACGCGGTCGGGGTCCTTGGTGCGGCTCGGGTAGGACTGGAGGCCGCCGAAGGCCCGCAGCTTGGTGAGGTAGGAGCCGTCGAGCTCGCCCAGCAGGTACTGGATCGCGTGGAAGACCGGGGAGGCGTGCGGCTTGACCGACACCTTGTCGTCCGGTCCGAGGTAGCTGAAGTAGAGCGCGGTCATCGCGGTGACCATCGAGGCCGAGGAGGCCTGGTGGCCGCCGACCTTGACCCCGTCGCCGGTGGCGCGGTCGTGGTTGGCGGCGTCGACGATCCTGGTGGCCAGCCACAGGACCCGCTGTTGGATCTCGGTCAGCGCGGCGAGCTCGGCCGGGTCGGGCGCGGCGGCGGAAGTCGCGGCGGCAGCGTTCGCGGCGACGGCGTTCAGGTCGGCAGCGGCCGGGTCAGCGGCGTTCGAAGCGCCGGTCGGCGCGGTGTTCGGAGCGGTCGGGGGCATGGCGCATCCCTCGCGGTTCGGGGGCGGACGTCGTTGTCACACGCCCGGCACTGCGGGATCACCGCGCCAGGCTCGTGGTCTCATTATCGGACGTCGGCTCCCCTGCCGGAAACACCGAGGTCGGGCGGCGGATCTTGATCCACGGATCGGATCTTCGCTCCCGGGCGCGCTGGGTCCTGGTCAGCGGGTAGCAGGCGAGCCCGATGCCGAAGGCCACCAGATGGCCCAGCGGGGTGTAGTCGACGGCGGCGTCGAAGTCCTTGAGCGAGGCCTGGTAGAGCAGGTAGGCCAGCAGCAGCGACCACACCGAGAGCCGGA
>NZ_JAAFZA010000406.1 GCF_015356865.1 Catenulispora pinisilvae | reverse complement strand
GGGCCGGGGTCGGGGGCCGGAGGCGGGTACCACTATGTATATTGCGCAGGTTGCGCAGGGCTCAGCCGAGCAGGTCGTCGAACTCGCCGTCCTTGATGCCGCTGATCATCGCCTCGATCTCGGCCCGGGTGTACAGCAGGGCCGGGCCGTGCGGGTCGCGGGAGTTGCGGACCGCGACCGAGCCGTCGGCCATGCCGGCGAACTCCACGCAGTTTCCCTGCGAGTTGGAGTAGCTGCTCTTGCGCCACGCGGCGGCGACCTTGGTGGCCGGCATGCCGTTGTAGGGCTCGAACTCGCTCATTCTCGTTTCCCCTTACATGTACGGTGGGAAGGGTTGATCCACTGCACGTGCATCCGCGTTTGAATCAGCACTCGCTTATGCATGGCAGTAAACGGATGCTAGCGGTAGTGCTGCCGCACGCGCATAGGTTTCGAGTGTGAAACGTTCAAAGAGCGGGTAAAGGTTCTCCCCGCAGGTTCAAGGCATGCGTCTGGAGCGGCTTCGATACCAGATCGATATACATTCGAGCCCTGTGACAGCCAACCGAATCGGGCCGGTGCCGACCGCTGTCGGGTGGGGACCGAAAGTGAGTGCGAACACGGAAAGCGGTTACTGCGTCACGCTTTCCGACGCGGGTGGACGACGGTCAGGGGCGCGGGAGTAAAGCGGATGGGAATACCCGTCAAAAGCCCCGTATGTAACACCCGGGTGGTGGGTGGACGAAGGAGCTGGCCGGGCGGGCGCCTTCAGTAAGGCGGGGCAAGGGGCAAGCAGTAAGGCGAGGGCAAAGCAGAGCGACACGGCTACCGAAACGGCTACCGACACGGCTAGCGACACGGCTTAGGTGGGAGTGGGCAGAGAGTGCGGGGGCGGCAGTGGGCGAGACCAAGCAGGGCTGGCGTGGCTTGGCCGGAGGGTGCGGGGGCCGACGGTAGGCAAGGGCGAGCAGTGCCGAAGCGGCTTCGCGGCTTAGCAGGGACCAGCGGTAGGCAAAGGCGACCTAGCAGGAGCCGGCAGTAGGTAGCGCCGAGCAGTGCCGAAGCGACCTTGCAGGAGCTGGCAGTAGGTAGAGGTGAGCAGTGCCGACACGGCTTAGCAGGAACCGACTGTAGGTAGGGGCGAACAGCGCCGACGCGACCTAGCAGGAGCCGAGAGTAGGTAAGGGCGAGCGGTGCCGAAGTGGCCTAGCGGGAGTCGGCGGTAGGCGGGGGAAGCGGTGCGACGCGGCTTTGTAGGAGCCGGAAGTAGGCGAGGGTTGGCAAGCCGGGACGATAGTTCGGGACGGCACGGGTGCCTGAGCAGGCAAGCTCAAGGCTCAGCAGGCAAGCTCAAAGAGTGCCCAGACGACCTTCCCCGAGGGCTCGGCGGCGCCCGGGGCACGGAAGCGGCGCCAGCCCCAGTCGTCGGCTAGCGCCTCTACGAGGTACATGCCTCGTCCGGATTCGTCCAGGCCCCATAAGCCGTCGGCGGCGCGGGCGGGGGTGGGGGCTACGGGAGAGGCTGCTGAGGGGTCGGCTACGGCGAATAGGACGCGCTCTATGCCGGCTTCGCCGTCGCCGGTGTCGCAGGGTTCGTGGACGAGGCATAGGGATATCAGGTCGGATTCGTCGCAGGTGCGGCCTGGGAGGACTGCTTCGTAGGCGTGGACTAGGGCGTTGGTCACTAGTTCGCTGACGACGATGCCCAGGTTCTCCAGGAGTGTGGCGAATCTCTCTGGGCGGCCTCGCCAGTCCTCCGCTACGTCGCGTACGAAGCGGCGGGCTGCTGAGACGGATTCGGCGCGGGCCGGGAGCACGCAGTGGCGCGTCGACACGCTGCGTCCTACGGCCTGGTACCCGATGCAGACCGGCAGGTCGGCATGGAGCAGGGAGTAGGCGTAACCAGACGCGACCATCGGGTCTCCCGTCAGGTGCCGGCCGCATCGGCGGTGGCACATGCAATCGCAGAGTTTTCCTATGCATAAGGCGGATGCACGTGCATGCTACAGCGTAGGCGGCGTGCGCAGGGTCTCGGATGAGCAAAGAGTTTGACGACACGATTCAGGGTCCTGCCGTGCGCTCCGGGTGTCCCTCGCACCGGGACCACCTAGGCTTGCGGTGTTCACAAGCGGACGCCCGAGTGGCACAATCGGCAGCTGATCCACCGCCCGGCACCTGGGATTTACAGGGATCGGGCCTCAGATGGAGCGAGGAAGCAATGAGTGGGCCCCACACCGCTGATCCCGAGTCCGAGCCCCCACGCTCGGGCGGCGCGACGGTGCGCCGGATCATGCTCGGCTCGCAACTGCGGCGGCTGCGCGAGGCCGCGGGCATCACCCGGGAGACCGCCGGCTGGGAGATCCGTTCGTCGGAGTCCAAGATCAGTCGGCTGGAGCTCGGGCGCGTCGGTTTCAAGATGCGGGACGTGGAGGATCTGCTCTCGCTGTACGGCGTCACCGACCCCGGCGCCCGGGAGCCGTTCCTGTCGATGGCCAAGGCCGCGAACGCGACCACGTGGTGGCACGGCTACCACGATGTCCTGCCGAGCTGGTTCGCCGGCTACATCGGGCTGGAGGAGTCTGCTTCTCTGATCCGCACCTACGAGGTGCAGTACATACCGGGCCTGTTGCAGACCGCCGACTACATGCGGGCCGTGATGGCCGGACGTGGCGTCTACGACAGCGATTCCGAGCGCCGTGTGCAAGTGCGGCTGGAGCGCCAGAACGTGCTGCTGCGCGAGCAGGACGCGCCGCGGCTGTGGGCCGTGGTCGACGAAGCCGCGCTGCGCCGCCCGGTCGGCAGCCCCGAGATCATGCGCCAGCAGCTGTCCCACCTGCTGGAGATGATGGAGCGGCCGAACGTCACGGTGCAGGTGCTGCCTTTCCAGTCCGGAGCGCACGCCGCCGAGGCCGGGGCGTTCACCATCCTGCGCTTCGCCGAGCCGGACCTGCCCGACGTGGTCTACCTGGAGCACCTGGCCGGCGCGCTCTACCTGGACAAACGCGATGACGTCGACGTGTATCTGCAGGTGATAGAGCGGATCAGCGTCACCGCCCTGACCCCGGCGCTCACCGCGGAGGCCCTGGCGAAGCTGATCAAGGACTTCTAGGATGCCGCACCGCTGGCCGGAAGCGGCCTGAGGTTCTTGCCCCGGTATCTGTACTCGAACATCCAAAACGGATACGTTCGTACCCATGCCTGACAGGGGAGACGAACGGGGGCGCGGCGGTACGAGGACGCTGGTGACCGGCATTCTGGCCGGCACCGAGTGGCACCCCGCCACCAACCCGCAGGACGCGACGCAGACCGCGCGCGAGGCCCGGGATCTGGCGGTGCGGCTGCGACCCGTGCTGTCCAAGTTGGCGCAGGCCCCGCGCGGCGGGCGCCGGCGTGATCTGGAGTGGCTGCCGGCGGTCGAGCAGTTGGCCGTGGACGCCCAGTACTTCGCCTCGTGGTGGTTGCCGAGGCTGGAGGGCAAGTCGGCGGGGTCTTGGCCGTCCTGGTCCGCCGACGGTTACGCGGACTGGGTGAAGCGCCTGGACGCGCAACGCCTGCGAACGCTGGAGATGGTCGAGGGCACGGCTCCCGTGACCCGGATCGCCTCGGTCACGCAATTGCGGCGGGGCAAGGGCGCGACCTCCGGACCGGACGCCGAGACGATGTCGGCATCGCAGTCGGCATCGCAGTCGGAGTCAGTATCGGCATCGACCCCGGTGCCACCGCCGGGTGCAGAGGACTTCGCAGAGCCGCACTCCCCCGCGCGCCACGCCCGCGGCGACGGCGACCCGGCCGAGGACTTCGGCGAGGAGCACACGGCCCGGATCACCCCGCTACGCGGCCCGGGTGCCGCGCTCATGGACGCGGCGCTCATGGAGATGTCCGGCGCTCCGGAAGCGCCAGGCATGCGGACCGAGCCGACCGACCCGAGCCTGTCCGCCGACGAGACGCACATATCGCGGGCGACGCCGATCACGGCCGCTGGCACCGACACCGGCGCCGAAGACGCCATCACCGGCGGAGACCGGACCGACCGGGTAGGCGGGGGATTCGCGGAGTCGACAGCTCCGACGACGCCCGACGCCGCCGAGCTGTCCATATCAGGCACCGAAGACGCCCTGCCGTCGGTGCCGAGGACCCCGCCGAATCAAGGCCCTGAGTACGACGACCCCGACACGACGCACATCTCGCGCGCCCCGGCGGACCGGGTGCCGCTCGGCTTCGACGACCTCGCTGCCAATGCCTCTGACGCCGCCGATGCCGCCGTCGTCCCCGACGCCGCGATGCCCCTGGTCCCCCGGACGCCGCCGAATCAGGGCCCGGATGATGCCCACGTCGGTGCGGACATCGTGCAGATCCCCCGCACCCCGCCGAACAGCGGCCCGATGGACGCGGAGCTCTCGCGGACGCCGCTGAACGCCGGTCCGGCGGCACCGGATCGCCCGCGTGGGCCGCGAGCGCCCGTCGTCAGCCTGGTCGGCGACGAGGACCTGCCGCGCGTGCCCCGGACGCCGCCGAACCCCGGCCCCCGCCCCAGTCCCGGTCCCGGTCCCGGGCCCGGTCCCGGTGCGGGTCCGGGCCCGATAGGTGCAGGCGCTGGCACTGGCGCAGGCGCCATAGGCACTGACGCTGGCACCGGCTCCATAGCCGCCCGTTCCAACGCCGGTCCCAGGGCCGGTTCCAACGGCGGCAATCTGAGCGCCGACACCGACGCCGACAGTACCCACGTCTCGCTGGCTTCGTCCGGTCCCGCAGCCCTGGGAACAGGTGCCGGTGTGGGAGCGGGAGCCAGACCCGGAGCCGGAACGCCGCCCGACGAATCCACGCGCCCGCTGTTCCGCTCCGAGGCGAAGGCACCGGCCCCGAGCTCGACCGGCGCGGCAACCGCAGCCGCCATAGCCGGCGCCGCTGTAGGCGCCGGAGCGGTGGGTGCCGCAGCGATGGGCTCCAGCGCGGTGAGCTCCAGCGCGGTGAGCTCCAGCGCGATGGGTTCCGGCGCGATGGGTTCCGGCGCGATGGGTTCCGGCGCGATGGGTTCCGGCGCGATGGGTTCCAGCGCGGTCGCTTCCGGCGGAGGCGGCCACGACGAGTTCGAGCACTTCCAGCCAGGCAGCGACATGCCACCGCCGGTGTTCCCGATGACAGAACCCGTCGAGCCGGTCGACCGGGGACGCATCGTGCGCTACGCGCTGACAGCGGTCGTGGTCGCGGTCTGCTGCGTGGCGGCCTTCGTCGCGCTCAGCGGGAAGAGCTCCGGCAACAAGACCGCGGCGGCGGCGACCAGCCCGTCCACTTCCGCCGTGCCGCCGAGCACCAGCGACTCCTCGAGTTCGGTCGACCCCGGCGCGGTGACGGCGCCGACCTCGACGGACACGCCGCCCCCGGTTTCCTCAACCGCCTCAAAACCGCCGGTGATCCCGCCGAAGCCGAACCCGCCGACGAGCAGCGCGCCGACGACCGCGGCCCCGTCGCACACCTCCGC
>NZ_JAAFZA010000405.1 GCF_015356865.1 Catenulispora pinisilvae | reverse complement strand
TGTTCACCGGCGGCGGCGGGGCCGGCGGCGGGGGCGCGAGCACCTTCGCCACCGCGGACCTCAACAACTACGTCGTGGCCTCCGGCGGCTGGGGCGGCGGCGCCGGCTCGGTCGGCGTCGAGGACGGCGGCTCCGGCGGCCTGCCCGGGCTCGGCGGCCGCGCCGGCGACTGCGTGTCCCAGGGCCAGTCGCTCAACCCCACGGTGGGCCAGGGCGGGGACGCCACCGGCGGGTCCGCGGCGGGCAGCACCACCAGCGCGGTCGGCGGTACCGGCGGGACCGGGAACGCCGACGGGACCGGGGTCGGCGGGGACGGCGGCGGGGACAACGCGGACCCGCAGCCGGGGACCGACGGCGAGGTCGTCGTCAGCTACTGAGCGGATACTGAGCGGCCACTGAGCGGAGCCGTCGAGGGGGCTCGGCGGGAGCCGCCGGGGGGCCGTTTCCCAAGATCACCTGGCTTGGGTTTGGCCGAGGCACCGGACCTCGGCTATCGTGGACGTCTGCCTGCAGGCCGATCGGCTGACGCGCGCCCTTCGCCTTAAAGGTCCACCACAGACGACGATAGAGGGATCATGCCTGGCACGACGCCGAAGACTCCGGCGCAGCCCGACCCCCGCTCGCCGTATGTTGTGGACACCCACGACTTCGCCAGGCGCCCCGGTTCGATGCGCACCTTGCACGACACCGTTCCGGCGCCGGAGCTCATGGGGGACAAGGACGGCGTCGCCAACGTGCCGGCGGGCTCGGACGTGGAACTCGACGCGCGTCTGGAAGCCGTCGTCGAGGGCGTCCTGGCTACCGGCACCGCGAGTGCCGCCGTGGCCGGGGAGTGCGTCCGCTGCCTGGAGCCGCTCGACCTCGAGGTCGAGGCCGACTTCCAGGACCTGTACTTCTTCCCGGGTGAAGACACGGGAGGGGACGAGGACGCGGTGTTCCTCGTCAACGATCTGCTCGACCTCGAGCCGGTCGTGCACGACGCGGTGGTGCTCGCACTGCCGTCGGCACCGTTGTGCCGGGAAGACTGCCAGGGTTTGTGCCCCGAATGTGGAGCGAACCTGAACGACGACCCGGACCACTCGCACGAGACCGCCGACCCCCGGTGGGCGGCCTTGGCGAACCTGAAGGACCAAGTAGCAAGCAACAGCGGTACGGCGCCGGTCGCCCCGCCCGCCCGAGACCAGGAGTAGGCCCGTGGCCGTCCCGAAGCGCAAGAAGTCCCGCAGCCGTACCCGTTCCCGTCGTGCCCAGTGGAAGGCCGCCCCGCTGACCCTGGTCGCGTGCGAGAACTGCGGCCAGACCAAGGTCCCGCACCACCTGTGTGCGAACTGCGGCACCTACGACCGCCGCCAGGTCGTCGAGGTCTGAGCCGGCGACGGCGGATCCGATAGCTGTGGCGTCTTCGAACAAGTCCGGCAAGGGCGGGACAGGAGCTTCCGCCCCGCCGGAAGTACTCATCGCCCGACTCGGGCTGCCCGTGGACGCCCGGCTCATCGACCGGGCGCTGACCCACCGCTCGTACGCGTACGAGAACGGCGGCCTGCCCACCAACGAGCGCCTGGAATTCCTCGGCGACTCGGTCCTTGGCCTGGTGGTCACGGACACGCTCTACACCACGCACAGCGAGCTGCCCGAGGGACAGCTCGCCAAGCTGCGTTCGGCCGTGGTCAACTCCAAGGCGCTGGCCGAGGTGGCCCGGGGCCTGGGCCTCGGCGATTTCGTGAAGCTGGGCCGCGGCGAGGAGACCACCGGCGGCCGGGACAAGGCCTCGATCCTGGCCGACACCCTGGAAGCCCTGATCGGCTCGGTCTATCTGGACCACGGCATCGAGGTGGCCTTCGATCTGGTGCGCCGGCTGTTCGGCCCGCTGATCGCGACCTCGGCCACGCTCGGCGCCGGGTTGGACTGGAAGACCTCGTTGCAGGAGCTGACCGCGGTCGCCGGCATCGGCGTCCCGGACTACCGGGTCACCGAGACCGGTCCGGACCACGACAAGTTCTTCGAGGCCGACGCCTGCGTCGGCGGCACGGTCTACGGGCACGGCTCGGGCCGGTCGAAGAAGGAAGCCGAGCAGCAGGCGGCCGAGGAGGCCTGGCGGACCATCCGCGAGACCCACAAGGACGCGCTGGCCGCCAAGGGCGTGCTGCCGGGACCCGCGGGAGACCGCAAGCTGACGCACGGTCCCTATGACATCGATCCGGATGACGAGGCGGACGTTTCCTGACGCCTCGGTGTTCTGCTCATCGTGTTCTGCTCATCGTGTTCTGCTCATCGCCGGTCGCACTTCGCGGCCGGCGATTTGCTGTTCTCGCCCCCGGCATGGTCCGGGCCGTTTTCCGTGGGCGGGTTTCGATACGCTCTCCGGCGTGCCAGAACTGCCTGAAGTAGAAGTCGTCCGCCGCGGCCTGGAGCGTTGGGCGGTCGGCCGCACCGTCGCCACCGCCGAGGTCCTGCACCCGCGGGCGACCCGCCGCAACGCCGCCGGCGCCGAGGACTTCGCCGCCTCCGTCGCCGGGCACACCCTGCTCAGCGCCGAGCGCCGCGGCAAGTTCCTGTGGCTGCCGCTCGGCGAGGGCGGGCAGGCCACCGGCGAGGCCGTCACCGGCCATCTCGGGATGAGCGGACAGCTCCTGGTGAAGCCGTCCGGCACCCCCGACGAGAAGCATCTGCGCATCCGCTTCACCTTCACCGACGACGGCCCGGAACTGCGCTTCGTGGACCAGCGCACCTTCGGCGGCATGGCCCTGGAGAAGCTGGAGACGGACCGGCACGGCGTCGTCGTCCCGGCCTCGGTCGCGCACATCGCCCGCGACGCGCTGGACCCGGAGTTCGACGTCGACTTCTTCCACAGCGAGCTGCGCCGCCGGGACACCGGCCTGAAGCGCGCGCTGCTGGACCAGACCCGGGTCAGCGGCATCGGCAACATCTACGCCGACGAGGCGCTGTGGATCGCGCGCCTGCACTACGACCGGCCGACCTCGAAGATGCGCCGCCCGGACACCGACCGGGTGCTGGCGGCGGCGCGCGAGGTGATGGGGGCCGCCCTCGCCGTCGGCGGCACGTCCTTCGACAGCCTGTATGTGGACGTCAACGGCGAGAGCGGCTACTTCGCCCGGTCGCTGCACGCCTACGGCCGCGAAGGAGAGCCCTGCGAACGCTGCGGGACGGCGATCAAGCGCGAGTCCTTCATGAACCGGTCGAGCTTCTACTGTCCGAAGTGTCAGCGGCTCTCACGCTGATCGGGACCCGGCGCCGGCCGCGGTACCAGAACGCGATGATCAGCGCCGCCCCGCACAGCCCCAGCAGGGCCATCGCCTGGCCGATCCGGTAGCCCGGGGGCCGGAACCCCAGTCGCAGGGTGCTGCCGCCCGGCCGCGCCGCCGGCAGCACCACCTTCATGATCCCGACGTCGGTGCCCTTCAGCTGCACCTGGTGTCCGTCGACGGTGGCCTGCCAGCCCGGCCACAGCAGCGCCGCGATCCGCAGCTCGCCGGAGCCGGTGTAGCGCACGGTCTCGCCGACGCCGTCCTTCGCGACCGTGTCGGCGGTGACGTGCACACTCGGCGCGGTGTACGAGACCCGGCCGTCCGGCCAGGGCAGCGGCTTGCGGCGGTTGAGCACCAGCGTGTGGTCGTCGAGCGCCTTCACGTTCCAGCCGGCCGGGACGGTCAGCGGCTTGGCGCTCTTCTTGCCGGGGACCTTCGGCGGGTTCAGCACGTCCCGGACGTGCCCCTGGGTCTGGAGCACCACGGTCTGGAGCCGCAGCAGGTCCGCGAGTTGGGCGGGGGAGTCGGTGTCGCGGCGGAACAGGTTGTAGTACAGGGTCTGGCAGGTGCCGCCGTAGTACGACATGCACAGGTGCTTCATATACGCCCGGTAGGACACGCCGGTGTAGTTGTTCAGGCTCCTCACCCCGGCCACCTGGAGCAGGCTGCCGCCGGGCAGGTCGTGCCAGACCCGGCGCCGGCCCAGCCGGTCGGCCTCGGTCAGCGGGTCCCCGACCATCAGGGTGTTGCCTTGATACAGGGTCCCGAAGTGCTGCTTCATCGAGGTCACGTCGTGCTGCGGGTGCCAGTCGGTGACGTTCTGGTTGGCCGGGAAGGCGTAGGCCTGGAAGCCCAGCACCAGCACCGTCCCGCCGATCAGCAGCCGGGACAGCGGGCGGCCGGCCCGCACCCGGCGCACCATCAGCGCGGACAGCGCGCCGACCAGCACGGTCGCGGCGATGACGGTGTGCAGCCGGCCGGGCTGCGCCGACCAGGACAGGTAGCCGCCGACCACGATGATCGCCGCGGTGATCGCGGTGCGGCGCCGGGGCTGGTCGGTGCGCGGCGTCTCGGTCAGGGCCAGCGCGAGCACCACGCACAGCCCCAGGTAGGCGTACTCGATGACGCGCAGCGGCCAGCGGAACAGCCAGATCTGCGACGGGCCGACGGCCATCGCCAGGTAGACCACCGCGATCAGGCCGACGCCGACCAGGGCCCGCGGCCGGTGCAGCACCCGCCGCCAGTCCAGCCAGGGCGCCAGCGGGGCGATGAACCAGGCCAGATACGTGGCCGGCACGGTCCAGAAGGCCATGTGCCAGGACACCGAATGCGGCAGGTAGGCCGGCGCGCTGAGGTTCAGCAGGTCGCCGACCCCGGGCACCAGGAAGCCGGTGTTCATGATCCCCGAGCCCGGCGAGCGGGTGGTGACCGAGGCGCTGAGCACCAGCGGCAGGAACACCAGGGCGGCCGCCGAGGCCGCGACCGCGCTGATCCCGGCCAGCCGCAGCACCGCGCGCCGGTCCCGGGCCATCAGCGACTCGGTGGCCAGCGCGGCGGCCACGACCAGCATGCCCAGCAGGCCGTAGGGGTTGCCGGTGGTGACGATCAACAGCCCGAAGATGATCGGCACCACCGGGTTCAGCCGGCCCCGCAGATACCGCCGCGCCGACCACCAGAAGTGCGCGGTCCAGGCGAAGCCCATGAGGCCGGAGATCCAGGAGGCGGTGTCGAAGTAGAGCGTGAAGCCGGAGAACGGCAGCGCCACCGCGACCACCGCGGCCGCGGCCCGGCCCGCGCGGTACTCGCGGCAGACCGCGTAGATGCCCAGGGTCAGCAGCACCAGGAACTGGGTCTTGATCACGATCGCCGCGATCAGCAGGTCGCCGCAGGCCGCGGTGAACAGCGCGTCCAGCAGCTCGACCGGGTTCCAGATCCCGAACAGCGCCTCGGCGGCGAAGTTGCCGCCGTTCCACATGCCCGGCACCAGCGGGTTCCAGTGCCCGGCCAGCAGATCGGCGCCGATCCGGTGCCAGACCGGCAGGAACTCCGCGGCACTGTCGTCCCAGAGGTAGAAGAACCGGTTGGTCAGCAGCGGGATCTGCGCCAGCACCGCGACGACGACCGCGATCAGCGCGGCCGTCCCGCGGTCGGTGCGCGGCCGGGACCACCGGGGGGCGCGCCACCGGGCGCGCCGCGGGCCGCCGGGAC